>JBPOHC010000567.1:0-15222 GCA_052035985.1 Myxococcota bacterium
ATGCTTCGGAGCTCTAGTCCAAAGCGCGACGCAGCAACACTCACCAGGAACGCCGTGAAGTCAGGTCCTTCGTCGACTTGTGTGCCGAACGGAGCCGATCCTCGGGGGTGAGGGCGCGCGGAAGCGCTGGAGAGGGGGCTGCGAACGAGCGCCAGTTCACCAACGTTCGTCGCTCCCCTCGTCCGCGCAACGCCGCGCTCCGCGCTTGTTCGCTCGCGGCGGATGCGCCTTCCCTTTCGCGCGGTGATTCTCGACACTCCGTCGGTAGTCGGCGCGACGCCGCGCCGGAGGAGGTCCATCGCGCTTATGAAATGGCTCACGCTCACGGCGCTCTGCGCGCTCGTCGCGCTCGGGTGCAGCAACACGCAGGCGGTCGTCGGAGGGCGCCTCGACGCCGAGTCCGACGTCGCCAACGACCTCACCGTCGACACCGCCGACGTCACCGACACGCCCGACGCGCGCGAGGTCCGCTGCGGCGCGTCGCAGCAGAACTGCGCGGGCGTCTGCGTCGACCTCGCGTCCGATCGAACCAACTGCGGCGCCTGCGGGCTCCTCTGCGGCGGCCGTCAGGTCTGCGTCGCGGGGAGCTGCCAGGATAGCTGTCCGCCCGGACAGATCACCTGCAACGGCACCTGCGTGAACCCGCTCACCAACCGCGAGAGCTGCGGGACGTGCGGAAACCAGTGCACCGCGTCGCAGGTCTGCGCGGGCGGCCTCTGCGTCGCCGACTGCAACGCGTCTTCGTCCGACGGCGGCGTCGACGGCGGCGGTGCGACCATGCTCGCCGAGTGTCGCCCCGTCGAGGGCGTGCGCCTCTGCGCGGACATCTCCAGCGACCGCGACAACTGCGGCGCGTGCAACAACCGCTGCCCCCTCGGTCAGACCTGCTACGCGGGGCGCTGCTCGGTGCTCTGCGCCGCGGGGCAGACCTTCTGCGTCGACCGCTGCGTCGACGTGCGCGCCGACAGCCGCAACTGCGGCGCGTGCGGCAACGCGTGCCCCGCGGGCAACGTGTGCTCCGACGGACGCTGCCAGCTCTCGTGCCCCACGGAGCTCACCAACTGCTCGGGCTCGTGCCGCGACACGCAGAACGACGCGTCGAACTGCGGCGTGTGCGGAGCCGTGTGTCCGAGCGGTCAGCTCTGCATGATGGGCATGTGCCGGCTCTCGTGCCCCGCGGGACAGACCGCGTGCGGGAGCGCCTGCGTGAACACCCAGACCGACCGCGCCAACTGCGGCGCGTGCGGAACCCTGTGCCCCACGGGCCAGGTCTGCTCCATGGGCGCGTGCGCCGTCGAGTGCGCCTCGCCGCTCACGCGCTGCGAAGCCGCGGGCGTGGGCCGCTGCGTCGACACGCAGGTCGACTCGGCCAACTGCGGCGCGTGCGGCAGGGCGTGTCCCGCGGGACAGGTCTGCACCGCGGGCGCGTGCGTCGTCGCGTGCCCGCCCGGACAGACCAACTGCATGGGCACGTGCCGCGATCTTCAGGGTGACCCGTCGAACTGCGGCGCGTGCGGAACGGCCTGCCCCGCGGGTCAGCTCTGCGCCTCGGGCGGCTGCCGCTTCTCGTGTCCGACGGGTCAGACCGTGTGCAGCGGGACCTGCGTCTCGACGCAGACCGACCGCGACAACTGCGGCGCGTGCGGCCGCGTGTGCCCCGCGGGCAACGTGTGCTCCAGCGGCGCGTGCGCGCTCTCGTGCGCCTCTCCGCTCATGCTCTGCGGCACGGGCGCCGACGCTGGATGCGTCGATCCGCGCATCGACTCGCTCAACTGCGGCATGTGCGGAAACGCGTGTCCCGCAGGGCAGGTGTGCACCGCGGGGCGCTGCGCCGTGAGCTGCCCGCCCGGTCAGACCGTGTGCGGAACGTCGTGCCGCGACCTCCAGAGCGACACCAACAACTGCGGCGCCTGCGGGACCGTCTGCGGCCCCGGACAGGTCTGCGCCGCGGGCGCGTGCACCCTCTCGTGCCCGGTAGGACAGACCGTGTGCGCGGGGCGCTGCGTGTCGCTCGCCACCGACGCCGCCAACTGCGGGATGTGCGGCAACGCGTGCCCCGCGGGCAACCTCTGCTCGATGGGCTCGTGCGCGCTCTCGTGCGCGTCGCCGCTCTCGCTCTGCGGCAGCGGCGCGACGGCCGCGTGCGCCGACACGCGCATCGACCCCGCGAACTGCGGCGCGTGCGGGACCTCCTGCGGCGCGGGGCAGTCGTGCCGTGAGGGGCGCTGCACCATCACGTGTCCGCCCGGTCAGACCAACTGCTCGGGCATCTGCCGCGACCTCGACACCGACAACGCGAACTGCGGCGGCTGCGGGCTCCCCTGCGCCGCGGGACAGCTCTGCGCCGCGGGCACCTGCCGCGTGAGCTGCATCACGGGGCAGATCAACTGCTCGGGCACATGCCGTGACCTCCAGAGCGACCCCGCGAACTGCGGCGCGTGCGGAACGGCCTGCCCCGCGGGTCAGCTCTGCGGCGGCGGGACGTGTCGACTGTCGTGTCCCGCGGGTCAGACCGCGTGCGGATCGCGCTGCGTCTCGACGGCGAGCGACCGCGACAACTGCGGCGGCTGCGGCGTCAACTGCCCGCCCGGCAACGTGTGCTCCGCGGGCGCGTGCGTGCTCGACTGCGCGTCGCCGCTCACCCTCTGCGGCACGGGGTCGAGCGCGCGCTGCGCCGACACCCGCATCGACCCTTCGAACTGCGGATCGTGCGGGACGGCGTGCGCGGGCGGGCAGATCTGCACCGCGGGCGCGTGCGTGCTCTCGTGCCCCACGGGGCAGACCGTGTGCTCGGGCGTCTGCCGCGACACGGCCGTCGACAACTCCAACTGCGGCGCCTGCGGAACCGTCTGCGGCGCCGGCCGCGTCTGCGCGGGCGGGACGTGCACCACGAGCTGCCCCACGGGCCTCACGTCGTGCGGCGGCTCATGCGTGAACCTCCAGACCGACGCGAACAACTGCGGCGCCTGCGGCACCTCCTGCGGCGCCACGCGGACCTGCGTCGCGGGCGCGTGCACCAACTACGCGAGCTGCAACGCGCTGCACACGGCCGTGCCGTCGGCGCCCTCGGGCGAGTACGACCTCACCGTCGCGGGCGCCACGGTGCGCGTCTACTGCGAGATGACCCTGCACGAGGGCGGCTGGACCCTCATCGGCAGCTTCGTCAACGGCGTCGCGCGCACGTGGACCACCCTCGGCGTGCTCCAGAACACCTCGGTCTTCGGCGCCATCGCGTCGCGCACGACGGCCAACTTCAAGTCCGCCGCGTGGTCGTCGGTGAGCGCCAACGACCTGATGATCCAGACCGACGACTACTCCTTCGGCTTCCGCGGGCTCCTGGGCGCGCGGAGCTTCGGCGGGTACATCACCACCAACTGGCCCTCGACCTGCAACTCCACCTGGACGCGCTCGGGCGCCGACTTCGCGGGCGGCCTCACGCCGCAGCAGCAGCGCCTCTTCAACTTCTCGCTGCGCGCCCTCGACTCGAACTGCTCGTGCTGGCCCGACTGCAACGAGAACGCGGCCGTGGTCTTCGCCGCCGCCGAGTGCTGCTGGGTCAACGGTCTGAGCAACGCCCCCAACGGCCAGGCTTCGTGGCTCTCGCACGACCTCTCGCTCCTGCGCGTGGGGCGCATCACGCCGCGCGCCTGCACCGCGGGGACGTACCCCTGCAACGCCAACGGCCTCACGATGGACTCCTCGGGCGAGTGCTACGAGGACAGCGCCGCGTGCAAATCCCGCTACGCGCTGGTCTTCGTGCGCTGACGCAGCGCGTAGAGAAGCCCTCAAAGACCCCTTCGAGACGGTAAGACCGTCGCACCAAGTCGGGTGAAAGTTCGTGCTTTCATCCGACTTTGGGGGGCAGCACGTTCGCGCCATGGACATCCCGTACATCCGTGGTCGCGTGGCGCTCCAGGCCCACGTCGCTGTGCCCGAGGGGACCGTCGAAGAGGAGTACGCCCGCAACGGCTTCTTCGGCCAGTACGCCCACATCTACCGCAGCGAGGCCCCCGTCAACTGGACGCGCATCGAGGGCCCCCTGCGCCCCCGCGCGTACGACCTCAACCGCCTCGAAGGACCGTCGGGCGGCGACCTCCTCGCGGCGCGGCACCGGGTGATGTCGAACAACGACGTGGCGCTCTACACGGCGACGCTCACGGAGGCGATGCCGTACTTCTATCGCAACGCCGACGGCGACGAGGTGCTGTTCATCCACGAGGGCGCCGGGCGCATCGAGACCGACTTCGGCCCCCTGGCGTACGAGAGCGGCGATTACATCCTCGTGCCGCGCGGCACGGTCTACCGCCTCGCGCCCACGTCGGCGACGCGCTTCCTCACGGTCGAGGCGTACAGCGAGGTGCACTTCCCCGAGAAGGGGATGCTCGGACAGCACGCGCTCTTCGACCCCGCCGTCATCAAGGTCCCGTCGCCCGACGAGGCCTCGACGGCGAAGCCCGACGCGAACGGCGAGTACGAGCTCCGCATCCTTCGCAGGGGCGAGGTCACGCGGGTCTTCTTCGCCACGTGCCCCATCAACACCGTCGGGTGGAAGGGCACGCTCACCGTGATGCAGCTCAACGTGCGTGACATCCGCCCGGTGCTCTCCGATCGGTATCACCTCCCGCCGTCGGCGCACTCGACCTTCGTGATGCGCAACGCGGTGATCTGCACCTTCCTCCCGCGCCCGCTGGAGAACGGCGACCCCCGCGCGATGAAGGTGCCGTTCTACCACTCGAACATCGATTTCGATGAGGTGATCTTCTACCACCGCGGCCAGTTCTTCTCGCGCGAGGGCATCAAGCCCGGAATGCTCACCATGCACCCGCAGGGCATTCACCACGGCCCGCAGCCCAAGGCCATCGGTCGGTCGACCAACATCACGCACACCGACGAGATCGCCGTGATGCTCGACACGAAGAACCCCCTCGACGCCGCCCCCGCGGCCGACCGCGTCGAGAACGCCGACTACTGGAAGAGCTGGACGCCGCGCTGAGCGCGCGCCCGACGCAACACCCCCAAGTGACAGAGTCCAGAGGAAGCACCGAGATGAGCCACAACGCCAACCCCGCGGGCCTCGACGGCATCGAGTTCGTCGAGTTCGTCTCCCCCGACCCCGCGCGCCTCCACGCGCTCTTCACCGCCTTCGGCTTCTCGCGCGTGATGCGCCACGAGACGCGCGCCATCGACCTCTACCGCCAGGGCGAGATCAACCTCCTGGTCAACCGCGAGGCGGGCACCTTCGCGCAGAGCTTCTCGGCGCTCCACGGCCCCGCCATCTCGTCGATGGGCTGGCGCGTGAAGAACGCTGGCGACGCCCTCGGCGCGGTGACCGCGCGCGGCGCGAAGGCCGCCACGACGAGCGACCTCCAGCGCAACGGGCGCCCCGTGCCCGCGGTGATGGGCATCGGCGACAGCCTCATCTACCTCATCGACGGCTACGACGGTCCCTTCGAAGATCGCTACGCGCGCATGGGCTTCGTGGCCCTCGAGACCCCCGACCGCGTGGCGTCGAAGGGCTTCACGCTGATCGATCACCTCACCAACAACGTGCAGAAGGGCACGATGAAGCAGTGGGCCGACTACTACAAGTCGGTCTGGGGCTTCACCGAGGTGCGCTACTTCGACATCCGCGGCGTGAAGACGGGCCTCACGTCGTACGCGCTGCGCTCGCCCTGCGGGCACTTCTGCATCCCCATCAACGAGGCCGACGAGAAGAAGTCGCAGATCAACGAGTACCTCGACGAGTACAAGGGGCCGGGCATCCAGCACCTCGCGTTCCTCACGAGCGACCTGCTCGCGTCGCTCGACGCGCTCAAGGGGTCGCCCATCGAGTTCCTCGACATCGACGACGACTACTACGCCGAGGTGTTCGACCGCGTGCCCAACGTCTCCGAGGACCACACGCGCATCCGCGACCACCAGGTGCTCGTCGACGGCGACGACAAGGGCTACCTCCTCCAGATCTTCACGAAGAACCTCGTGGGCCCGATCTTCATCGAGCTCATCCAGCGCCACAATCACCTCTCCTTCGGCGAGGGGAACTTCGGCGCCCTCTTCCGCTCCATCGAGCGCGACCAGGCGAAGCGCGGCGTCTTCAACGAGACGTGAGAGGCGCTTGCGGCGACGCGGCCCCCTCGGGCATCGTCGCCGCCGTGAGCGCCAAGAGCGAGAAGGCACGACGGATTCGCGAGGTGCTCGACGCGCACCACCCCGATCCGCCCATTCCCCTCGAACACGCAGATCCGTTCTCGCTCCTCGTCGCCGTGGTGCTCTCGGCGCAGACCACCGACAAGAAGGTCAACGAGGTCACGCCCGCCCTCTTCGCGAAGGCCCCCACGCCCGAGGCGATGCGCGCGCTCCCCGTCGACGAGATCCAGAAGCTCATTCGACAGGTGAACTTCTCGCCCGCGAAGGCGAAGAACCTCAAGGGCCTCTCGGGCCTCCTCTGCGACCTCCACGGCGGACGTGTTCCGAAGGACTTCGACGCGCTCGTGGCGCTCCCCGGAGTCGGGAGGAAGACCGCCAACGTGGTGATGTCGCAGGCCTTCGGAGTGCCTGCGTTTCCCGTTGATACGCACATCTTCAGGCTCGCGCATCGGTGGGGGCTTTCGAAGGGCAAGACGCCCGACGACGTCGAGCGCGACCTCACGGCGATCTTTCCCCCCGAGTCGTGGAATCGCCTGCACCTCCAGATCATCTACTTCGGTCGCTCGCACTGCCCCGCGCTGCGCCACGACCTCACGGCCTGCCCGATCTGCTCGTGGGCCGCGACGAAGTCTCGCATCGCCGAGGAGGCGCGCATGAACGCGGATCTCTCACGCCGCGCGAAGAAGCCATGAACACCCCCTGGGACGGCCTCTGGAGCGATCCACTCTTTCGCGAGCTCGCCGTGGGCGGACAGATCATGAGCGTCGGCGCCTTCGCGCTCTTCGCCGCGCCGCTGACCGTGATGGCGTGGCTCGATCCGCCGTCGCTCCGTCGCTTCCGCATCCAGTCGCGAAAGCCCCGCGCGCAGACGCTGGTGCTCCCCTCGATCGGCCGCTGGGCCGTGAACAACGCGGTGCTGTGTGCCGTGATCGTCGGGCTCTGGCCGTGGATCCGCCCGTCGCGCATGTCGCTCGGAGAGCTTCCGCCGCTGTGGGTGATGGCCGCGCAGCTCTTCTTCTTCGCGGCTCTCGACGACTTTCTCTTCTACTGGATGCACCGCGCCCTCCACACGCGCTGGCTCTTCAAGAAGGTGCACGGGATCCACCATCGGATCCTCACGCCGTGGGCCATCACGGGGCACTACATGCACCCGCTGGAGTACGTCGCGACGGGGCTCCTGATGTTGCTCGGCCCTGCGCTCCTCGGCGCGCACGTCGCGACGGCGTACCTCTGGATCGCGCTGCGTCAGTGGGAGGCCGCCGAAGGACACTGCGGCTACGACCTCCCGTGGACGCCGACGAAGCTCTTTCCGGGCAGCGACGGCGCGCGCCACCATGACGCGCATCACGCGAAGATCAACGGCAACTTCGCGGGCTTCTTTCCCCACTGCGACCGCTGGTTCGGCACCCTCGTCGAGGGCTACCAGAGTCCGCGCGACACGAGCGATCACAACCCATGAGCGACACCGTCATCATCGCCAACCCCGCCGCCGCCGCTGGCCGCGTGGGCCGAGAGAAGCAGGCACTTCACGCGCGCATCGAGGCGGTGCTCGGCCCCTGCCGCTTCGTCGAGACGCGCGAGTCGCGCCACGCCATCGACCTCGCACGTGACGCCGTCGCAGCGGGCGCTTCGCGCGTGCTCTCGCTCGGCGGTGACGGCACGCACCACGAGGTCGTCAACGGCATCCTCTCCGACGCGCGGGGCGAGGCGGTCACCTTCGGAATCCTCCCCGCGGGCACGGGCGGAGACCTCCGTCGCACGCTCGGCGTGATGACCTTCGAGGCCGCGCTCGAAGCGCTGAAGAATAGACCTCCGCGCAAGGTCGACGTGGGCGTCGCGGAGTTCACCGACGCGAGCGGCATCGCCGTCACCGAGCGCTTCGTGAACCTCGCGTCGTGCGGGATGAGCGGCCTCGTCGACAGGCTCGTCAACGCGTCGAGCAAGCGCCTCGGGGGGACGGTGTCGTTCCTCGCGGGGACGCTCCGCGCGATCGCGCAGTACAAGCCCGCGCGCGTGAGAATCGTCGCCGACGGACGCGACCTCGGTGAGCACGAGATCTCGCTCGTCGTGGTGGGCAACGGACGCTACGCGGGCGGCGGGATGCACTTCTGCCCCGACGCGCGCATCGACGACGGCGTGCTCGATCTGGTGGTGGTTCCGCACGCGGGGCCGCTGCGCTCGGCGCTGAGAGTGCCGCATCTCTACAAGGGCACGGTGGCCGAGGTGCCTGGCGTGGTGACCGCGAAGGTGCGCGAGGTGAAGATCGAGCTCCTGGCGCGCGACGCGTGGCTCGACCTCGACGGGGAGTCTCCCGGTGGCGCTCCGGTGACCTTCCGCATCGAGGCTTCGAAGCTCCTTCTCTCGGGCGCTCCGTGATCGATCCGAGGGCCTCGTGCGCGCGGTGTCTGCGCCCCGTGAAGCTCTGCTGGTGCGAGCACCTCACGACGCTCGACACGAAGACCCGCGTGGTGCTCCTTCAGCACCCCAAGGAGCGCGACCTCGCCATCGGCACCGCGCGCATGGCGACGCTGTGCCTGCCCAACTCCGAGCTCCACGTGGGCGTCGAGTGGAGTGGTTCAGCGGCGCTCGATCGCGCGCTCTCGGACTCCGAGCGTCCCGCGGCGCTGCTCTACCCGGGGCCCGGCGCGATCGACGTGCTGGAGCATCCGCCAGGGCGTCCGATCACCCTCGTCGTGATCGACGGGACGTGGTGGCAGACGCGCAACGTGCTCAAGAAGAACCCCTCGCTCGCGGCGCTCCCTCGCTACGCGTTTCGTCCTCCGTCGCCGAGTGATTATCGCATTCGAAGGGAGCCCCACGCCGCGTGCGTCTCGACCATCGAGGCGCTCACCTACGTGCTCGGCGCGCTCGAAGGGGAACCCGACCGCTTCCGCGCGATGCTCAAGCCCTTTCGCGCGATGATCGACGCGCAGATCGAGTGCGAGAAGCGCCTCCACGCGGGGAGGCTCCGCAAGCCGAAGGGGCCGCGTCCGCCGAAGGAGGCTCCGTCGTCGCCGCTGCGTGATTCGACGCGCGACGTCGTGTGCCTCACCGTCGAAGCGAACGCGTGGCCCCGCCACGAAGATGGGACTCCGACCGAGCGAAGGCCCGAGCTCGTGCAGTGGGTCGCGCATCGCGTGAGCACGGGCGAGTCCGTCGAGTGCGTGATGTGCCCGCGAAACCCCGTGGGACCAGGGGTTCCATCGCAGACGGGACTCACGAGGGAGGCGCTCGCGGAGGGCCTCTCGCTCGACGCGTCACGCGCGATGTGGCGAGCGTTCGTGCGAGAGGGCGACGTCGTGTGCTCGTGGGGAGACTTTCACGAGGGGCTCTTCGAAGACGCGCAGATGGCGCTCCCCGAGGTTCGCGTCGATCTCAGGAAGGTCGCGCGCGGCGAGGTCGGGGGGAACGTCGGCGCTCCTGGGGACTATCTCGTGCGACTCGGTGGGGATCGCGAGAGGGATGCTGCGAGTCCGATGGGGAAGGGGCGCGCGGGGCGGCGACTCGCGGAGATCGCGGCCGTCGTGCGGAGATTGAGGGCGGGGGCTTAGGAGCGGGGGCGGGGGCGTATTGGTCGCGGTCGTGTCGGCCAGGGACGCTCACGCGTCCCGGCTTGTGATCAGCGCTCGACGACGACGGCTACGGCTTCGCCGCCGCCGATGCACAGCGTCGCGAGTCCGCGCTTCGCGCCGCGGGCCGCCATCGAGTGAACGAGCGTCGTGAGGATGCGCGCGCCCGACGCGCCGATGGGGTGACCGAGGGCCACCGCTCCGCCGTTCACGTTCACCTTCGCGAGGTCGAGACCGGCCTCCTGCGCGACGACGAGCGCCACCACGGCGAAGGCCTCGTTCACTTCCCAGAGGTCGATGTCGGCGACGGTCAGTCCGAGGCGCTTGAGCGTCACGTCGATGGCCTTCGCGGGCGCCGTCGTGAACCACTCAGGAGCCTGCGCCGCGCCGCCGTAGCCGACGATGCGGGCGAGGGGCGTGAGGCCGAGGCGCTTCACCGTGTCGCCCGACGCGAGCACGAGGGCCGAGGCGCCGTCGTTGATCTTGCTCGCGTTGGCCGCGGTGATCGTGCCCGCCTTGTCGAACGCGGGCTTGAGCGCCGCCATCTTGTCGGGGTCGCCCTTCGTGGGCTCCTCGTCGACGGAGACCGTCACGTCGCCCTTGCGACCGGGGACCACCACGTTGACGATCTCGGAGGCGAAGCGGCCCTCGGCCTGCGCGGCGAGGGCGCGGCGGTAGCTCTCCTTCGCGAAGGCGTCTTGCGCGTCGCGCGTGAAGCCCTTCTCCTTCGCGCAGATCTCGCCCGCGTTGCCCATGTGGAAGTTCTTGTACGGGTCCCAGAGCCCGTCGTGGATCATCCCGTCGATGGCGGTCTGGTTGCCCATGCGGAAGCCCTTGCGCGCCGTCTGGAGGTAGTAGGGCACGTTCGACATGCTCTCCATGCCGCCAGCGACCACCGCGTCGGCGTCGCCGAGCTGGATGCTCTTCGTGCCGAGGATCACGGACATGAGCCCCGAGCCGCAGACCTTGCCCACCGTGGTGCAGGGCACCGTGTTGGGGAGCTCGGCGTAGAGGGCGGCCTGACGCGCGGGGGCCTGGCCCTCTCCCGCGGTGAGCACGTTGCCCATGTAGACCTCTCCGACCTCGGAGGCCGAGAGCTTGGCGCGCTCGAGCGCGGCGCGGATCACCGTCGCGCCGAGGCGCGTCGCGGGGACGTCCGCGAGGGCGCCCTGAAACGATCCGATGGGCGTGCGGACGGCGCTACAGATGAACACCTCAGGCTTCGACATGAGAGACCTCTTCCTCTTCTTCTCGCGGGGCGCCGCCGTGCGTGGGGCCGCATCGGGCGGTGACGTCTTCGAGCGCCGGGATTCTCAGCCCCCGCGCCGCGAAGTCAAGACGGGGAACACCGTGTAATTCAGGCCGATCGGGTGCGCGCGCGGGCCACGGCGGCGAGCTCTTGCGATGGCTTTCGTGCGCGTCGCGTGCTGAGCCTCGACGCCTCGACGCCGCTCGCGCGGATGAAGCGCTGCACGTCCTCGTTGGCGACGGTGAGCACCTCGGCGGGCGTCCCCTGCGCGACGACGCGGCCCTTGATGAGCATGGCGATCTGGTCGGCGATGTCGAAGGCGCTGACCATGTCGTGGGTGATCACCACGGAGGTCACGCCGAACTTCTCGCGCATCTCTTCGATGAGGTCGTCGACGGTGCGCGAGGTCACGGGGTCGAGGCCCGAGGTGGGCTCGTCGTAGATGAGCAGCTCGGGCTCCATCACGAGGGCGCGCGCGATGCCTACGCGCTTGGCCATGCCGCCCGAGATCTGCGCGGGGGTGAGCTTCGCCGCGTGCTCGACGCCGAGGTCCTTGAGCTTCGCCATCGCGCGCTCGCGGATCTCCTTCTCCGAGAGCCGCGTCTGCTCCCTCAGGGGAAAGGCCACGTTGTCGAAGTTCGTCATCGAGTCGAAGAGCGCGTACTTCTGAAAGACCATCCCGAAGCGGCGGCGGGCCTTGTTGAGCTCCACGTCGGAGAGCGACGAGATATCAATCTCATCGACCACGATGCGCCCGCTCGTGGGGCGTTCGAGCGCGATGAGGTGGCGCACGAGGGTGCTCTTGCCCGCGCCCGATCCGCCGATGATGACCATCGTCTCGGCGCGGTCGATCGTGAGGTCGACGCCGTGGAGCACCGTGCGATCTCCGTAGATCTTCACGAGCTTCTCGACCTTGACGTGGGGCTCTTCTCGCTCGCTCACGGCGCGTCACCCTACCGGCGTGAGGATCGTCGTGATCGCGTAGTCGAGCACGAACACCCCGACCACGGACCACACCACCGCGCGCGTCGTGGCCTGACCGACGCCCACGGCGCCGCCCGACGCGAAGTAGCCGTGACGGCACGCGATGAGCGCCACCGAGAACCCGAAGATGAGCGACTTGATGAGCCCCTGGATGAGGTCGTTGGGCTCGATCATCGTGCGGATGCGGTCGGCGAAGATCCCCGGGTCGAGCGAGAGCATGTAGACGCCGATGATCCACGCGCCGCCGAGGCCGATGATGAAGAACAGCAGCGAGAGCACCGGCACCATCACCACGCCCGCGAGGATGCGCGGCACGACGAGGTACTGAATCGGGTTCACGGCCATCGTCTCGAGCGCGTCGATCTGCTCCGAGGCGCGCATGTTGCCGAGCTCCGCGGCCATGCCCGAGCCCGCGCGCGCAGCCACCATGATGGCCGTGAGCACCGGAGCCATCTCGCGCGAGAGCGTGAGCGACACGACGCCGCCCACCATGTTCTCGGCGCCGAAGCGACGGAAGCCGTAGATGGTCTGGACGGCGAAGACCATCCCCGTGAAGAGCCCCACGAGCCCCACGAGAAAGACCGACTGCACGCCCACGAACTCGAGCTGGGCGATCACCACCGCGGGGCGATAGGGCGGACGCAGCGCCCAGGTGACCGACTTGATCGCGAGGTCGCCGAGGGTGCCGACCTCTTCGACGAAGCTCTGCGCGGGGTCGAGCGCCTTGCGCCACAGCGGACGCTCGGGGGCCTCATCGGCCATGGTGCTGCGCCTCGTTGACGTAGAGCCGCGGGACGCGCCGTGAGACCGCCGTGAGCACCTCGTAGGGGATCGTGCCGACGCGCGTGGCGATCTCCTCCGCGCGGATCGTATCGAAGCCCGCGGGGCCGCGCTGCGCGCCGAGGAGCACCACCTCGTCACCCACGGAAATACCGTGGCGGCGGGCGATGTCGGTCACGTCGACGGTGCAGAGGTCCATCGAGACGTTGCCGACGACGGGCGCGCGCGCGCCGCGGACGAGCACCTCTGCCTCCGACGAGAGCCGTCGAAAGAAGCCGTCTGCGTAGCCGATGGGGATGGTCGCGATGGTCGAGGGGCGAGGGGCCTTCCACGTGCCCGAGTAGCCCACCGGGGCGCCGCGTTCGATTTCGCGCAGCGCGATCACCTCGGTGCGAAGCCGCATCGCGGGCAAGAGGCCCGGCGCCGTGTTGGGAAAGGGCGCGACGCCGTAGAGGGCGATCCCCGCGCGCACGAGGTCGAGGCGCGAAGACTCCACGCGAAAGGCGGCGGCGCTCGCGGCGGCGTGGGCCATCGGCGGATCGATGCCGCGCGATCGCAGCGTGGCGCGGGCCTCTTCGAAGCGGCGGAGCTGCTCGTACGTGAACGAGTCGTCGTCGCAGTCGGCGTTGGCGAAGTGGGTCATCGCCGCGACGACGCGGAGGTGCGACGCGCCCGCGAGCCGCTCGGCCACGCGCGGAAGGTCTTTGAGCGGAACTCCGAGGCGGGCCATCCCCGTGTCGATCTTGAGGTGCACGTCGACGGGGGCGTCGCCGCGCCAGGCGATCGCGCGCTCGACCACGCGCTCGTCGTAGAGGGCGGGGGTGAGCCCCGCGCGCACGGCCTCGCCCATGCCGTCGGCGCCGTAGAGGCCCGACATCACGAGGATGGGCAGGGTGATGCCCGCGTCTCGCAGGCTGATTCCCTCTTCGACGAGGGCGACGCAGAGGCCCTCGACGCCCGCGGAGGCCATCGCGCCCGCGACCGCCGTGGCGCCGTGCCCGTAGCCGTCGGCCTTCACCACGCCGTAGACGCGCGGCGGCCTCGCGGAGCCCTCGGCGACGACCTCTCGGATGACGCGCGCGTTGTGGGCGATGGCGCCGAGGTTGATCTCGGCCCTCGTGGGACGCACGTCAGCGGCGGAGGCGGTGCGCACCCTGACGGCTCTATCGACCCGCGAGACACCGTGTCAAGCGAGCAGTCTCCCCGGTCGTCCGCGAACGACGCGCCTTGACGTTCGGGGCGGAGTTCCGTGTCATTCGCGCCCGATGAGCCAGACGAACACCTCGCCCGAGAGCCCCGACCTCGACGCCGTGCGGCGCTCCATCCGCGCGCTCTGCCAGCGCTACGACCTCGACTACTGGCGCAAGGTCGACAGCGCGCGCGCGTATCCGACGGAGTTCATGGCGACGGTCGCCGAGGCGGGCTACTTCGGCACGCTCATCTCGCCCGCGTACGGAGGTCTCGGCCTCGGGCCCGGCGTCGCGAGCGTCGTGGTCGAAGAGATCAACCGCGCGGGCGGCGACGCGGCCACCGTGAACGCGCAGATGGCCATCTGCGGCGCCGTGGAGCGCGCGGGCACCGAGGCCCAGAAGCAGCGGTACCTGCCGCGCGTGGCGACGGGCGAGTGCAGGTTCCTCACCGTGGCCGCGACGGAGCCCGACAGCGGCGCGGACATGAGCCACCTCAACAGCACGGCGCGCCGCGACGGCGACGACTGGATCATCGACGCCCAGAAGGTGCTCATCTCGCTCTCCGAGGTGGCCGACGTGATGATCCTCCTCGTGAAGACCGACGAGGGGCCGACGACCTTCATCCTCGACATGGACGAGTACCGCCCGAAGCTCGAGATCAGGCCCATCGAGCTCATCGCCAACCGCATGACCACGACGCTCTTCGCCGACGGTCTGCGCGTGCCCGACTCGGCCCGTCTCGGCGCGGTCGGCGGCGGTCTGCGCGCGCTCATGGGCGGCTTCTCCGTGCGTCGCGTGCTCGCCGCCGCGGAGTCGATCGGCAACGCGCGCTTCTTTCTCGATCGCAGCCTCGATCACGCGAAGACGCGCGTGACCTTCGACCGGCTGATCGGGTCGAATCAGGGCGTGCAGTACCCGCTCGCGCAGGCGTACGCGCACGTCGAAGCGGCGGACCTGATGCGTTGGGACGCCGTTCGACTCATCGAGTCGGGGGCCGAGGCGGGCGGGCGATCGGCGCTCGCGAAGGTGCTCGCGTCAGAGGCCGCGTGGGAGACCGGCCGCGCCGCGCTCACCACCTTCGGAGGGTGGGGCCTCTCGGGCGAGTATCACGTCGAGCGGAAGCTCCGCGACGCGATGGTGTTCGTGTTCAACAACATGCTCTGGAGCTTCGTCGCAGAGAAGGTGCTCGCGCTGCCCAAGGCGTTCTGAGGGGGCGTCAGCCTTCGGTGGCGGGCGACTCGGCGGGGCTCGTGAGCGCGAAGCCTTCGAGCGAGAGCGCGCCGAGCGTGGCCGAGACGGAGGT
>JBPOHC010000048.1:0-38804 GCA_052035985.1 Myxococcota bacterium
ATGCTTCGGAGCTCTAGTCCAAAGCGCGACGCAGCAACACTCACCAGGAACGCCGTGAAGTCAGGTCCTTCGTCGACTTGTGTGCCGAACGGAGCCGATCCTCGGGGGTGAGGGCGCGCGGAAGCGCGGGTGAGGGGGACGCGAACGCGCAGCCCACGCAGGCGATCGGCGCGACGAGACGGGTCCCTCTTTCGCTGGCGCCATCGCCGCGCTCAGACGTCGATGTCTGATGTGGCGGTGGTATGAGCGACGTCAGAAGCCGAAGCGCAGCCCCAGCCCGCCCGTGATGAGCCCACCCCGCAGCGGAACGTCGCCCGCCACCACGTCGTAGCCGTTGACCTCCGCGACGAGCCACCAGCGCTCTCCGAGGCGCGCCTCGACGCTCGCGAAAGCGCCTATCCAGAAGCCTCCCGCGGAGCCTCCAGCCTCGGGGAAGTAGCCGCCACCACCGAGTGACGGTCCGAGCGAGAGGGCCCATGTGCGCGAGGCTCTCCACGTCACGGGGATGGTGACCACGCCGAAGAGGTGCGCGGCGTTGGTGGTCGTCGCGTTGCGCGGCGTGCGCGCGAACGAGAGCTCGGGCGCGACGGAGATCGACCACGCGCCGCGATGAAAGAAGCGCAGCGTCGTGTTGGCCGCGAGGCCGAAGGTGTAGAGCTTCACGCCGACGTCGACGTTGTCGGTGAGGCCGCGACGGAGTCCGAGCTCGCCGAATCCCGTGGCCGATCCCGCCCCGGTCTCGCGGTCACCAAGAACTCCACCCGCGCCCGCGAGGGTGATCTGCCACCGGCCCGCGGCGACGGGTTCGGCCGTGCGAAAGAGCGCGGTCGAAGGGCATCCGAGGGACGCGCACGAGAGCGCGACCACGGCCGTGACGAGCGCGCGATCAGGGACGCGGGTGCGCATCGAAGAACCTCAGGATCTCATCGCTCGCGCGGAAGTCCCTCGCGACGCGGCCCACGACGGAGGCTTCGAGGTACTGGTTTCCGCCGGGCCAGGTGTGTCCTCCGCCCTCGACGCGGATGCGCTCGAGCGCGGCCGAGCAGCCCATCCAAACGCGACGCGTGGCGCGCGTCCCGTCGCTCGCGGCGTCGGGGAGCGGCGTGTCGGCGTAGGTGGCGTTGCAGCCGTTGCGCGCGCGCCATCCCTCCATCGAGTCGTCGACGCCGACCTTGCGACCGGGCTCGAGGAACGCGCAGGCCGCGGTGCCCGTGTCGTAGCCCCAGCACGGGTCTTCGCTCCCGTGGATCGCGAGCACGGGGACCCTCGCGTCGCAGCGTCCTCCTGCGGCGGCGAACTGGTTGGTGCCGCCCACCGTGGCGATGGCGGCGACCACGTTGGGACGCTCGCACGCGAGGCGATGCGAGATGGCCCCGCCATTCGAAAGCCCCGTGAGAAAGACGCGTCGCGGGTTGATGGGCACCACGCGTGCGACCTCGACGAGGAGCTGATCGAAGAAGGCCACGTCGTCGACGCCCTGCTGACACGCGCCGCGACTCACGCACTGCCAGCCGTTGACGCCGCCGCCCGCGTTCCACGAGCGAACGTTACGGGTGGGGCGGAGGCCCGTTCCGTCGGGGAGGACGAGCACATAGCCCGCCGCGTTGGCGATGTTCGTGAGGCAGCCTGCTTCGCCGGGTGATCCGTTGGGGCAGGTCACGGTCTCGGCCGACTCGCGGTTCCCGCCGCCGCCGTGAAACGCGACGATCACGGGGAGCGCCGTGTTGCCGTCCCACCCCGCGGGGACGCGGATCGAGAACGCGCGGTCGAAGAACCCATCGATGGGACATTCGAGCGAAGCCCCGGCCCTCGCGCGCTCACACCGATCGAGCGTCTTCACGCACCCGAGGCTCAGCGCCGAGAGGATCGCGCACAGCGCAGCTCGTGAGAGGTCGCCCACGAACCGCGAGGCTCCATCACTTCGCGGCCTCTCGCAAGCGCTCTCGCAGCGCGCCGTGGCGCTCGACGACGCGGGCGGTGTCGACGGCCAGGCGCACGGCGCGCTCGCTCCCCACGAGCACCGCGAGGCGACGGGCGCGCGTGATCGCGGTGTAGAGCAGCGCGCGGTTGAGCAGCACGAAATGCGAGGTGTGCAGCCCGATCACCACGACGTCGTACTCGCTGCCCTGACACTTGTGCACCGTGGTGGCGTAGGCGAGCGTGAGGTTGTCGATCGCGGGACCCTTGTAGGTCACCTCGCGCCCGTCGATGAGCACCACGATGGTCTCGGCCTCGAAGCGGGCCACGACGCCGACGTCGCCGTTCCACACGTCGAGGTCGTAGTCGTTCTTGAGCTGCATCACCTTGTCGCCGACGGAGAATCCCTTGCGACCGCGCTCGACGCCGGGGTTGAGCGCGGCCTGAAGTGACTCGTTGAGCGCCTGCGCGCCGAGCGGTCCGCGGTGCGTCGGAACGAGCACCTGAATGTCTCGGACGGGGTGCACCCCGAACGATCGCGGAACCCGCTGAGAGACCGTCGCGACGAGGAGCTTCGCGGCCTGCTCGGCGTCGTCGCACTTCACGAAATAGAGCTCTCCCGAAGGGGGAACGGGCTTCGCACCCTCCGCCGATGGCGCGCGCGGCGGAGACGGTGTGGGGCTTGATCCGCGCAGCACCTCGTAGGCCCCGCGAACGATCGCGCTCGCGGCCGCTTGACGAAACACTTCAGTAAGTCGAATCGCGCGCACGTCGGCGATCGCGAGGAGATCACCGAGCACCGTGCCCGGTCCCACGGGCGGGAGCTGATCGACGTCGCCCACGAAGACCAGCCGCGCGCCCACGCGGAGCGCGCGGACGAGTGACATTCCGAGCTGCACGTCGAGCATCGAGGCCTCGTCGACGAGCACGAGGTCGGCGTCGAGCGGCGACGACTCGTTGCGAGAGAACCTCCCGAGCCTCGGGACCCACTCGAGCAGACGGTGGATCGTCGCCGCGGGGTGCTGCGTCGCCTCCGACAGACGCTTCGACGCGCGCCCCGTCGGCGCAGCGAGGAGCACCTTGTGACCCGCCGCCCGATGCAGCGCTACGAGCGCACGAACGGTGGTGGTCTTGCCTGTTCCAGGGCCTCCCGTGAGCACGAGAAGGGGCTCACGCATCGTGGCCTCGACGGCCTCGCGCTGCTTCGCGTTGAGGGGCTTCATCGCGTCGGCGACGGACGCCATCGAGAGCACGCGATCGGGCACCACCGTCACGGGTCGGTGGAGCAGCCTCCCCACGTCGCGCGCGAGCCGCACCTCGGCTTCGAAGAGCACCGGGGCGTAGACCCTCCCGCGGTCGATCACCACCGTGCCCCGTTGAGAGAGTTCCTCGAGCGCGCGCGGGACGAGCGCCTCGTCGATCGAGAGCGCCGCTACGCGTGACGCGAGCTCGTCGGGCGGCAGCGCGGTGTGCCCCTCGTCGATCGCTTCGAGGAGCGTGTAGAGCGTCGCGCCCGCCACGCGCCGCGGGTCGGATTCGCCGATCCCAACAGAGCGCGCGATCTTGTCTGCGGTGACGAATCCGACGCCGGTGACCTCTTCGGCGAGGCGGTAGGGGTTCTCTCGAATGAGCGTCGCGGTGTCGGCGCCGAAGCGCTCCCACACGCGGCGCGCGAGGGCGGGGCCCATGCCGAGGCTCTGCATGAATGCCTTGCTCTCGACCTCGGCGCGGCGCGCGCGAAAGGCTTCTTGAATCTGTGTGGCGCGGGCTTTTCCGATGCCTTCGACCTCGCGCAAACGCTCGGGATGGTCGGCGATCACGTCGAGCGTCGACGATCCGAAGGTGCCGACGATGCGCTTCGCGATGGTGGGTCCGATGTTGTCGACGAAGCCCGACCCGAGGAGCCGCTCGATGCCATCCGCCGTCGTCGGAAGCTCGGGGACCACCGCCTGCGCGCGGAGCTGTCGACCGTGCGTCTTGCTCTCTTCGTAGCGTCCCGTGACGCGCACGGGCTCTGCCACCGCGACGTCGCCGAGGGGCCCCACCACCGTCGCCTCGGTGCCGTCGACCACCGTGAGACGGAGCACAGTGAACGAGAGGTCGTCGCTGCGGTACACGATCGAGCGAACGACCCCGCGCAGCGTCACGCTCGCCCCGTCGGGGGCCGCGGGCGCACCAAGCGGGAGCTGCGGCGCGTCTTCTCGCATCGGCGGTGCACCCCTTCTATCACCGTCGCCCCGAGGCGCGCTGCCTGAAGTGCGACATTCCCTGTCAGAAGGGGATCTTCGCGCGACGGGCGCTTGTGCTCGCGTGCGGTCTGCGCATACTCGCCGACGAGAGGACGTCCCGACGCCCCCATGCAACGACGCTTCGCCTTGTCGCTTCTCTTCTTCGTCTCCGCGTGCGACGCCATCAACAGCACCCCGGGTGTGACGGACGACGCATCGGTCGCGCTCGACGCCCGCGCCGACGCGATCGCCGACGCGGTGCCCCCGCGCGATACGAACGCGCCCGAGGTCGTGCTCGACAGCGGTTGCCCCGCGCCCGCGCGGATCACCACGGCGCAGCTCCCGGCGAGGGGATTCCTGGCGCCGGTGAGGGCGCGCTTCGTCCGCGCGGTCGACGGCGACACGGTGCACTTCGCCATCCCGATCACGGGCGAGATCGACGTGCGCATGCTCTGGGTGAACACCGAGGAGTCGCACGCGCAGAACCCCGCGGACAACACGGCCTTCGGCGTCGCCACGGCCAACTGGGCGATGGCGACCATGCCCACGGTGACCGAGTACTACCTCGCGTTTCAAGAGGACTCCGCGCGCCCCGGGCAGCCCTCGCTCGACCCCTACATGCGCAGGCTCGCGCTCGTGTTCGCAGACGGCGAGCTCTGGCAGACGCGGCTCATCCGCGAGGGGTGGTCGGCGTACTACACCGACTTCGGCTGCGCGCCCGCGCCGATCCACACGTCGCTCCTCTACGCCGAGGCCGAGGCCCGCGCGAACCGCCGGGGGATCTGGGCGCCCGGTCACCCGACCAACTACGCCGACGTGTTCGCGCGATGGATCTCCACGCGCTGCCGTCCGAACCCCTTCCGCAGCCAGCCCTATTGCATGTGATGCCCGCGTTCGTCGTGTTCGGAGACGATTGGGGCGCGCACCCGTCGAGCGTGCAGCACCTCTTTCGCCGCGTGGCGCGCGAGCACCGCACGGTGTGGGTCAACACCGTGGGCTTGCGACCTCCGCGTCTCGATCGCGCCGACGCCGCGCGCGTCGTGAGGAAGCTCAAATCCATCGCGAAGGGCGGCGCGAAGGCTCCTCCCGTCGACGCCGCGCGCGACCTCGACCTGCACGTGGTGAGTCCGCCGATGGTTCCGTGGATGCGTCCGTCACCGCTGCGCGCGCTCAACCGCGCCTCGGTGCGAAGGGCCGTGACGGAGCTCACCGCGCGCCTCGGGGTGAGCGACCCCATCGTGCTCACGACGGTGCCCAACGGCGTCGATGGCCGCGGCCTCGCGGGCTCTCGCACGCTCGTCTATTACTGCGTCGACGACTTCACGAACTGGCCCGGCGTCGACGCGCTCGCCGCGGCGAAGCTCGAAGACGAGCTCCTCACGCGGGCTGATCTCGTGGTCGCGACGAGCGCGCACCTCGCCCACACGCGGCGCTGTCGCAAGGGCCCCACCGAGATGCTCCCGCACGGCGTCGACCTCGAGCACCTCGGTCGCGCGAGCGATCCCGCGACGGTTCCGCTCGAAGGCGTTCGAAGAGGAAGGCCCGTGCTCGGGTATCTCGGGCTCCTCGATGCGCGGCTCGACGTGGAGCTCGTCACGGCCGTCGCGCGACGTCGCCCCGACTGGGACGTGGTCTTCGTCGGTCCGCACGACGCGACGCCCGACCCGCGGCTCGCGCTGCCCAACGTGCGACGCTTCGGCGCGGTGACCTACGCGCATCTGCCCGAGGCGCTCGCGGCCTTCGACGTCGCGATCCTGCCGTATGTGCGCAGCGAGCTCACGCGGTCGATCAATCCGCTCAAGCTCCGCGAGTACCTCGCGTCGGGAAGGCCCGTCGTGGCGACCTCGCTGCCCGAGGTGGCTCGCTTCGCGCCCGAGGTGCAGCTCGCCGACACCGCCGATGATTTCGTCGCGGCCGCCGAGCGCTGCCTCGAAGGCCCGCGCGACCGACGCGAAGCCCGCGCAGAGTCTCTCGCGAACGACTCGTGGGACGCGCGCGCTCGGCGTCTCCTCGACCTCTGCCTCGCGGCACACGCACGATGAACACACCCCGACGACGCCTCGACTCGCTCATCGCGCGCGCCGACTCGCGCGGAGTCCGCCTCTGGGCCCCGGACCTCGCGAGAGACGCGCTTCGAAGGGAGCGCCCCGATCCGTCGCGCGCGCTGCACCTCTGCGTGTGCTTCGCGGATCACTTCGAACCGCGCTGGCGCAAGGCCACGCTCGATCAGGAGCGGCACCGCGTCGGACGCTGGGTCGACGAGTATCCGCGGCTCGCGAAGAGGCACTGCGACACCTTCGGCCGCGCGCCCGTGCGCACGCTCTTCTTCCCCGTGGAGGAGTATCGCCCCGAGCACCTCGACGCGCTCACGACGCGCGTGCGAGATGGGCTCTTCGACGTCGAGGTTCACCTCCACCACGAGCGCGACGACGCGGAGAACCTTCGCAGTACGCTCACGGACTTCGCGCGCACGCTCCACGAGCACCACGGGCTCTTGCGAAGGGGCGCCGACGGACGCGTCGAGTACGCGTTCATCCACGGCAACTGGGCGCTCGACAACTCGCACCCCGGGGGCCTGTACTGCGGCGTTCCGAACGAGCTCTCGGTGCTCGTCGAGACGGGGTGCTACGTCGACATGACGCTGCCGTGCGTCCCTTCGCCCGCACAGGGACGCGTGGTGAACACGATCTACTACGCGAAGGGTCGCGAGGGCGTCTCGCGCGGTCACGACACGGGCCGCCCCGTCGCCGTGGGAACGCATCGCGAGGCGGGTGAGCTGATGCTCGTCCCGGGACCGCTCGGGCTCCACTGGCGCTCTCGCGCGAAGGGTGTGCTCCCGCGCATCGAGGCAGGGATGCTCGAACCCGAGAGCCCCATCGCGCTCGAAGACAGGGCGCGCGCGTGGCTCAACTGGGCGCCCGCGGTGAAGGGAGCGCCCAACCACCGCTTCGTGAAGCTCCACGCGCACGGCTGCAACGGCGACGCGCCGGGGTGGTTCCTCGACGAGGGAGGTCCCTTCGACCGCCTCCTCTCGATCCTCGAGCGCGAATGGAGCGACGGCCGGACGCGCTTCCTCCACTACGTCACAGCGCGAGAGATGTACGAGACGATCAAGCGCCTCGAAGGCGACGAAGGCTGACCGAGCGTTCTCTCGTCGAGCGTTTGTGTCACTCGCCCCTTGATTCTCGACCTCCGCGTCACATAGATGAGAGTGACTCTCACTTTCATCTGTCACGCGGAGTGCCTTTCCAATGGCCTTCTCAGCCGGGAGCATCCTCCCTGCGCTCGCCGCCGCGGTCCCGCTGCTCCTGACCGCCTCCACCGCGCACGCGCAGGACATCTTCGAGATCCAGGTCTACGACTCGCAGGTCGCGACGCCGATGCGTCCAGGCATCGAGACGCACCTCAACTACACCAACACCCGCGAGACGGCGCGCAACGGCGCGGGCGAGCTCCCCACCGACGCCGTCGGACGCATCACCTTCGAGCCCCACCTGGGCCTCACGCCGTGGGCCGAGGCTGGGATGTATTTCATCACCGCGATCAGGCCCGAGGGCGCCTTCGATTTCGTGGGCGCGAAGCTGAGGCTCAAGCTCCGCTGGCCCGAGCGCCTCCTCGGAGAGACCCTCGGCCTCTCGCTCAACCAGGAGATCGGCTTCGTCTCGTCGGAGTACGAGGCCGCGCAGGTCGCGTGGGAGATCCGCCCCATCATCGACTTCCGCTACCGCTGGTTCTACGCGTCGTTCAACCCCATCGTGGGCGTCGACCTCGCGGGTAACTCCGCGGGTCAGGTCGAGGCCGAACCCGCGCTGAAGGTCGCGCTCTCGCCGCTCCCGTGGCTCGCGATCGGCCCCGAGTACTTCGCGGGCCTCGGTCCGCTCTTCGCGTTCTCGCCGCTCTCGGAGCAGCGCCACTGGCTCTTCGGCGCCCTCGATTTCTCGGGGCAGAACCACACCATTTCGTGGGATGTCAACGTCGCCCTCGGGCACGGGCTCATCGGCCCCGACGACTGGATCCTCAAGGCCATCGTCGGCATCGACCTGAACTGACCGCCGTCGCGTTCAGCCCATCACCGGAAAGCGCTCCCACCCGTCGCCCTGCCGTCGGAGCGCGTTGTACTCGCAGAACGAGACGAGGTTTCCGCGCGTGTCCATCGTGTGATGACAGCACGAGCTCACGCGGTCCTGGTCGTAGTTGAAGCGGTCCATGAAGGGCTTGATCGCGACCGAGAAGATGTCCTTCGGGCGCACCGCGCGGCCGATGACCTTGCCCGCGGCCTTCGCGAGCGCGCCCGGTCCGCCCGTGCCGAGGGTGCTCTTGAGCTCGTCTCTGTCGAGCACGGTCTTGGCGGCCACGGTGTCCATCACGCGCCCGAGGTCGATGTACTTCACCACGTTCTCGTGCACGCCAAAACGCCTGTAGAACAGGGTGATCCAGCCGCAGCCGGGGTGGCTGCACGGGATCGGCGCCCAGTCATCCGCGCGCATCCTGAGCCTCGCCGCGCGGAGCACCTCCGTCGCGATGTCTGAGAGCGTGAGGCGGTTCATCGGGTCGGGCGCGAGGTCGTAGCGGCCCGAGTACGTCGCGGGTTGGAGCGCCACGAGGCGCACGTTCTCGGTGTCCATTCCGAGGCCCACGACGTCGCCCACCTCGGTGAGGTTGACGCCGCGCGCGAGGGTCATGGTGAGCTGCATCGCGACGCCCGCCTGATCGAGCGCCTTGAGCGCGCGCTCTCGCACGCCCGCGAGCGTCGCGTCACGGATCGCGCGGTCGGTCTCGCGCGTCACGCCGTCGAACTGGAGGAGCACCATGAGCTTGTCGCGGTACTTCACGAATCGCTCGACGAGCGCGGGGTCCTTCGAGAGCGTGATCCCGTTGGTGGGCACGTAGACGCGCTTGACGCGCGCGTCCGAGTGGAGGAGCTCGACCATGTCCCAGAAGCGCGGGTGCAGCGTGGCCTCGCCGCCCGTGAGCTGCACCGAGTCGGCGCCGCCCTTCTTGTCGAGCATCGCGAGGACGTGCGCGCGAAAGGTCTCGAAGGGGATCATCCGATCGCCCTTCGCGTCGCTGTAGCAGACGGGGCACGCGAGGTTGCACGCGTCGGTCACCTCGACGAGCACGGTGCAGGTCTTGGTCGCGCTCTGGTCGGTGAAGTCGTCGCAGCACCCCGTCGCCGGATCGCAGCACGCGGCCCCGGGGATCGCCGAGTAATCGGGGATGCGGTGCTCGGGGAGGTCGGCGTAGCGGCGGCCCCAGCGGTCGCGGTTCGAGAGCATGAAGTAGCGCTCGTCGTTCTCGATCACGGCGCGCGAGAGGCCGTGCTTGTCGCAGCGCTTGTGCGCGATCACGCGTCCGCCGAGCGAGATGAAGAGCGCGGGGACGTGCGCGAGGCACTCGGGGCAGAGCGACGCGGTGCTCTTGAGCACGCGGGCGCGGTCGGGGACTTCGAAGCGATGGCGCGCGGCGTCTTCGTCGAGCGTCGCGAGCCCGTCGCGGATCGCTTCGAGGCGCGACGAGAGCGTCGGCGCGGGCGCGGACACCACGTGGAGGAGGCGTCGTCGAGGAGCGGGCGTCGCGTCAGCCATCGGGCGCGAGTCGATCACCGCGGCGGCGGAGGTGTCAACGCGCGCTGCGACGATCGCGACGCCCTTGCAGACGCGGGCGCCCATGCGTTACGGCATCGCCATGCGCAGCGGATGGATCCTCGCGTCGCTGATGGCGCTCTCGTGCAAAGGCACCCCCGCGCCCGACGAGTCGACGGCGCCGCGCTTCGTCGTGGGCGTCGCGCCGGGCCCGGGATTGACCGCGTTCACCGCGACGTTTTCTCGCCCGACGGACCTGCGCTACCGCGACGCGCACTGCACCGCCACGTCGCTCGACAACGGCACGGAGGCTCCTTCGCTCGAAGGCGGACGCGTCGAGGTGTGGGTCGCTGGAGGTCAGGTGCTCGGCCACGTCGACCGCTCGCCCGGGGGTGCGTATCGCGCCGCGGTTCGCGCGGTTCTCCCGCAGGGCACGAGGCTCGCGGCCAGCGTCGCGGGGAGCGCCGACGTGCCCGCGCATCGCTTTCGATCGCCCGCGAAGGTGCCTTCGAATGTGCGCCGAACGGCGCCCGCGCAGGGCTTCAACATCCGCGCAGGGAGCGGCCTCGAGGTGCGTTGGGAGGGCGGCGACAGCTCGCACGTCACGCTCACGCTCTCGCTCGAACCGCCGCAGGGGACGCAGGGCGGAGGACTGTTGGTAACCTGCGTCGTGCCGCGCGCGCAGGGTGTCTTCACGATCCCAGCGGCGGCGCTCTCGCCATCGCTCGTGCCGACGGAGGCGCGCTCGGCGCAGCTCCTCGTGGCGGCGACCGACAGGGTGCGCGAGGGGGAGTACGCGCTCGACGTGGTGCCCCTCGGCGGCGAAGACGATCAGGCCGTGGGCGTCTACGCGCGCTGAGCGAAGGGAAACAGGTTCCGAGCGGTGTTTCACATGGTCCCCGACCCCGAGGTGCTCCCCGCGGAGGTGGCCCGTTGCAGCATCGCGATCGACCTCTACGACATGGAGGGAGACCTCGCGCGGGCCTTTCCCAACATCGCGCTCCCCGAGCGGCTGCACGGTGCGGTTCGCAAGCGTCACATCGAGTACCTCGCGGGGCGCTGGTGCGCGCGCGAGGCGATGAAGGTACGCCACGCCCACCACGCGCACAGGCACATCGAGACCGGCGAGGAGCGAGAGCCCCTGTGGCCCGACGGCGTGGTCGGTTCGATCACCCACACGCAAGGCTTCGTCTCCGCCGCGATCGCCGATGCGAGCGCCCTCCGCAGCCTCGGCGTCGACAGCGAGGAGATCTTCACGGTCGACCGCGCGCGAAGGCTCGCGCGTCACCTCGCGCCGCGCGGAGAGCTCACCGCGCTCGCTCGCGCGGGCCTCGACGAGGGCGCCCTCGCCGCCACGGTCTTCTCCGTGAAGGAGAGCGTCTACAAGTGCCTCCATCCGTTCGTGAAGTCGTTCTTCGGCTTCGACGCGGCGGAGGTGATCGAGCTGTCGAGGGAGGGCGCGGTGCGCGTGAGGCTCACCGAGACGCTGACGCGGGAGTTCCGCGAGGGCTACGTGCTCGAAGGCCGCGTCGCGATCACCGCGGGGCACGTGCACACGGCGGTCGCGCTCATCGCATGAAGCCGCGCGACGTCGTGTCGAGCAGCATCGCGAGCACCACGGGCGTCGTCGTCGAGGCGTCGCCGAGCAGCGCCCTCACGCGCCCGAGCCTGTTGGCGTCGTCGGTCAGCGAAGGGGCCGCGAGCCTCGCCGCAGCGCTACGAAGGATCTGCTCGCGCTCCGTGAGCAACGCCACCGCGCGCTCGCGATCGCCGACGTTCACCGCGCTCGCCGCATCCGAGAGCGTGCGACCCGCTTCGAAGCTCTGCACCGTGCGCGCGACGGAGGGATCGATGGTCGCCGCGCTCGCCGCGTCGGAAGCCGCGTAACGCACGCGCACGGGGCGCTCGACGGTCACGTTACGACCCGTGACGCGGTCCTTGTAGCGCAGCTCGATGGTCGCGAGGGCGCGCTCGCTGACCCCCTGCGGGAGTCGCAGTCCGAAGAGCATCGCGTGGCGATCGTCACGCGCGAAGCCTGGGATGAAGAAGCGCATCCCGTCACGACGCTCGCGCTGACGGTCGGTCGCGATGTGGTCTCGCGCGGCGGTGCGCGCGTCGAGGGCGAGCTCTTGAGATCGCACGTCGGCGGCCTCGCGGTCGTCGAGGCGACGCGAGCCATACGCCTCGGTGAGCTGCACGCCGTCGGCGAGCTTGACGCGCACCTCGTCGGCCTGCGCGACGGGCATCGCGCGGCTCTCGAGCTCGCTGCGGAGCGCGTCCGCGATACGAGAACTCTCGGGGACATAGTAGTAGCCGCCCGCGCCGAGGTCGGCGATCGCGCTCATGAGGGCGCCGTCGTACGAGGTCCCGACGCCGACGCTGGTGGTCTCGGTGCCGCCCTCTTGGAGCGCGCCCGCGGCCATGGAGGCGAGGACGTTGCGATCGGTCTCGCCGTTGGTGGGCTCGCCGTCGGAGATGAGCATCACGAGGCGGTTCGCTTCGGTGGCCGCGGGACCGTGAGCGGCCATGCGGTAGCCCATCTCGAGCCCCGCGGAGATGTTCGTCCCACCGGCGACCTCGATGGCGCGGATCACACGGATGATCTCGGCCCTGCGTCCGGCGAGGGTCCCCTCGGTGACGAGGAGGTGCGCGTCGCTCTCGAAGGTCGTGAGCGAGAAGTGATCGGAGTCGGCGAGGCGCCCGACGAGCTGCTCGGCCGCGAGGCGCGCGTTGGCGATGGAGTCGCCGACCATCGAGCCCGAGATGTCCATCACGAGGTGCACCGACATGACGGGGCGCGCGAGGTTCGGCGCGGCGGAGGATCGCAGCGCGAGGCGCATCCTGAGGTCGCCGCCCGAGGGAGACACGGCCCCGCGTTCGAGGTCGACGCGGAGGTCGAGGGCGTGATCGATGGGCGCGTCCATCGCAGGCTCCGCGCGCGAACCGAGGTCGGCGAGGAGGTCGCGCGTGGTCTCGGGGATCTCTCCCCTCGCGACGGCGGCGTCGAACCACGCGCGGTGGCCGTGACCGGGTCGATAGGTCGTGGCGAAGCGTCCGTTGGGGTCGATGGTGATGACCGGCGCGGCCTCGACGGGCGCGGCGAAACCGGCTCCGTGGGCTCCCCGCTGTGAGCTTCCCAACGCTCCGCGGCCTCCGCCTCCGCTTCCGTACCCCGTCGTACCGACGGAGCCCGTGCCGATCGTTCCCGCGCCGCGGCCGAAGGCATCGCCAACTTCGGTCATTCCGCCGAAGGGCGAGACGATGCCCGGCGGACTGCTCCCGGTTGCGCCGAGCGCTGCGAAGATGCCGTGATTGGCGACGGACTCACCCGCCTGTTGACGCGAGAGGTGCGGAGCCCCCGAGGCTCTACGAATGGCGTAGCGCGCGTTGTGAACCGGCGTGTCGCGGCGCCCCATCCGGCCTTCGGGGCCGACGTGACGGGTGCCCGTGCCGCCCTCGTGCTCGCGCGCCTCCTGGCGTTGGATGAGCAGTCGAACGGCGCGCTCCTGCGCTTCTCGCTGGTCGGCGTTCCCGAGGAGTGGATCGCGGTGTCGAGCGAGGCTCACGAGGCCGAGGGCGGAGGCGCCCACGACGAGCGCAGACACGCCGAGCACCGCGAAGAACCGACGATCGAACGGAGCGCGAGGAAGGGCCGGGGCGAGGGCGTCGTGGGTCATCGTGGGAGCCTCCTTCGGACGAGTGGGGATCGAGCTTCTGCGCAGACGAGTCCGCGCGCGGCGTCGCTCGGGCGAGGACGCGCTGCGGCTCCCTCGACCGACGGCGGGTCGAGCGTGTGCGCCGGGTCGATCCGACAATGGAGATTCGAGAACAGTTCTAGAAAAGTCCTGGTGGTGTATCGTCGCGCCTCCGCGCCTGGAGGAGGCACCGAGAGATTCCATGCGACCTGCCACGTCGTTTCACCTGTCCTGTCTGACCCTCGCAGCGCTCGCGCTGACCGCGTGCGGAGGCTCCGCGCCGACGTTTCGCGCCTGGTACACCGCGGAGCAGTTGAACGCAGGCGCGCAGCCCGCGCTGCCTCACGACAGCCTCGGCGCGCCGCCGCACGCCGAAGCGTCGACGCCGACGGGCGGTGAACCTCCGCCCGCGCCGGAGCCTTCTCCCGCAGGGCTTCGCGTGATCCACGCCTCCCCCGATCGCGCGGCCGCGTCGGTCTCGGTCTTCATCGATGGCTCCGAGGTCGCGGCCGTTCAGGGCATCGCGTACCGCGCCATCGCGGGCGCCGTGCGGCTCACTCCTCAAGCGCACCCCGTGATCGTGCGATCGGCTGCGGCGAACGCGGCCTCGCTGCTCACCTTCGACACGCCGTCGCTCTCCGAGGGTCAGCGCTACACCGCCGTCGTTCACGGCCTCGCCGCGGGCACTCCTCGCCTCACCGTCGCGCTCTCTCAAGACTCTGAAGCGCAGCCCGACGCGGGCAAGGCGCGCGTGCGTTTCTTTCACGCGCTCGCGGGTCTCGGCGCCGTCGACGTGTGCACCGCCGCGGTGGCCGCGAGGCCCGCACAGCCCGCGGCAGCAGGGCGCCCGGCGCAACCCGCCGTCGCCGCAGTCGCCGCGTCGCCCGTGTTCGCCAACGTCGCGTATGGGGCCTTCGCGGCTGTGGGCGCCTCTCAAGAGAGCTACGCCGAAGTGCCTTCTGGCGCTGCGATCGCGCTCCAGGTACGCGCGCAGAACGCGCGTCCGTGTACGGGCCTCGTGCGAGGCACGGTGCGCGTGACGCCGACGGACCGCGCGGTGCTCACCGCCGTCGCGATCGGACGCGTCGCGGGTGTCCCCGCTGCGCCGAGGCAGCTCCTCGTGTGCACCGACGCGCCGACCGACGGGGCGCCGACGTGCACGCCCCTCGCGATTCAGTGACCTGAGCGATCAGCGGGTGATGCCCGCCTGCTGCGCGGCCTGACGGATCTCCGTCTGGCTGAGCGGACGACACGCCGTGCCCGGCGGGTGGTTGTGGACGATGTAGAGCCCCGGGGCCGCATCGTTCGCGGTCTGCGCCGAGGGCGCGGCCATCGCGGGAGCAGCCATCGCAGAGGCGCCCATCGCGGGCGCGGGTGAAGGCGCTGCGGCGGACGGCGCAGGCGAAGGAGCGGGCGCGGGAGGGGGCGTCGGCGCAGGCCGCGGGAGGTAGGTCGAAGGCATCGGCGCGCCAGCGAGGGGAATCGGGGGGATGTTGTTGGGATCGATGCGCATGGGCTCGAGGCTCACCGCGACGCCCGCGTCGGGAGGTGGGGGCGGCGGGGGTTCGTGGGTGGGCCCGGGCGGGGTGAGCGCGTAGCGCGGAGGCTCGCGAGAGCACTGGCTCAGCAGGGTCGCGAGGGCGGGCATCGCGGTGCGGACGATGGAGGGACGCGGGCGGCGCTTCATGCCTCCATGGGCCCACGGTCGAAGGGGGATTGTCAACGCGATCCCGCGGGTGCGGGTGAGCCGTGGTCCCGCGGTCGCTCAGCCCGCGACGGCCACCCGGAGCTTCGCGATTTCGGTGTGCTCTCCGAGCACGATGAGCGTGCTCCCCGGCTGGAGCACCTGCTCGGCGCCGGGGTTGAACTTGTATCTCCCCTCCTTGCTGCGCACGGCGACGATGAGCACGTCGCAGACCTTGCGGAGCGCCGCTTCGCCGAGCGTCCTGCCAGCGAAGGGGCTGCGGTCGGTGACCTGGGCCTCCTCGATGCGGAGCACGTGCTCGGGGTCTCTCAGCATGATGTCGAGAAACTCGGTCACGTTGGGGCGGATCATCTCGCTGGCGATGCGCATCCCGCCGATCATGTTGGTCGAGACGACCTTGTCGGCGCCGGCCTTTCGGAGCTTGGCCTCGGCGGTCGCCTCGACGGCCTTGGCGATGATGCGCAGCCCGGGGTTGAGCGAGCGCGCGGTGAGCGTGACGTAGAGGTTCTCCTTGTCGTCGGTGAGGGCCGCGACGACCCCTCGCGCGCGGCGGATGCCCGCGGCCTCGAGCACCTCGTCCTCGGTCGCGTCGCCGACGATGTAGACGAGGCCCGGGATCTCCTCCCCGAGGCGGCTCATCTTCTCTGCGTCGGCGTCGATGCAGACGATGGGGTTGCGCGTGGCCCTGAGCTCGTCGAGCACGTGGCGGCCCGTGCGCCCGATGCCGCAGACGATGACGTGGCCCTGCATGGTCTCGACGTTCTTGCGCATGCGATTCCTCCGAAAGATCTCGCGGAGCTCGCCCTCGACGAGGAGGGCCGTCACGACGGAGGCGAAGTACACCATCGTGCCCGCGCCGAGCACGATCAGCGCGAGCGAGAAGGTCCGCGCCGCGACGTCGTGCTCCATCCCCGGGAGCTCTCCGTAGCCCACCGTCGAGAGCGTGATGACCGTGTGAAAGAGCGACTGGAACCACGTCCAGCGGCCCGCGCCGAGGCCGTGGATCACCACCGTCCCCGCGAGCACCACGAACACCAGCAGCGACGTGGCGGCGTAGAGCCTTCGCGCGATCTCCCTCATTTCACGGCCTCTCCAGCGGGGCGCGACTCTACCCTCGACGGCGGCGGGAACAACAGCGCGCGCGTCGGTGCGGGGGAGAATTCGCCGCGGCCTCGCTCAAGTCGCCAGTCGTGACCGCCGTTCCAACGACACGACTGGAGGAATCAAATGAGTCGTGTCTCCGGCCTGCGCCGCGTCCTCTCCCTGGGGTTCACCCTGATGCTGGTGGCCTCCTGCGCCGACGTCGGCAGCCGCGCTCCAGGAGCGATCAGCTCCGGCGGAAACCCCGGTGACCCGCCCCCGCCCGTAGTGCTCACGAGCTCCTGCGTCGACCTCGATCACGACGGCTTCGGTACGGGCTGCGCGCCGGGCCCCGACTGCGACGACACAGATCCGCTCGTCACCGATCAATGCCGCGCGTGCCTCCGCCCCGCTACGGGCTGCGCGTGCGACCCCGACGAGACGCCGGTCCCCTGCAACCTCGCGACAGACACCACCGAGGTGGGCCCCGAAGGCGTGTGCCACCTCGGCCAGCGCGTCTGCCGCAGCGGCTCGTGGTCTCAGTGCGAGGCCCTCAGCGACGCCCCCGGGGCGCGTTTCATCGGCGCGGTCTCTCCGTGCTACGGCCAGTGCGATCCGACCTGCCAGCACTTCGTCGACTGCGTCACCCCCACCGACTCGCTGCTCGGCTCGACCTTCGTCTCGGTCTCGACGCTCCCGCAGGCCGTGTTCTGCCCCTCCTCGACGCCCGCTGGCGGCGTGCAGCCGCTCTGCGAGAACCGCCCCGGCGGCCCCTACGCGCGCTCGACCTCGACGCTCACCTGGATCGACGCCTGTGCCGAAGCGGGCAGCCAGGTCGTGCTCGCGGGTGCGGACGAGGGCAACGCCACCGTCGCGATCCCCTTCTCGTTCTCGTATTGGGGCGTGCCGTACCGCACCGTGAACATCAACCCCAACGGCGTCGCGCAGTTCTCACTGAGCGCGTCGCAGTGGGTGAACACCACGCTCCCCGCGCCGTCGGCCCCCAACGCGGTGCTCGCGTTCTGGGACGACCTCCTCATGCGATCGGGCGTCTGCGTCGCGAACGTCGGGGCGGCCCCCAACCGCCGCGTCGTGATCGAGTGGAACGACGCCGCGTTCTACCCCGTCGCCGACCCCGCGACGCACCTCACCTTCGAGATCGTGCTCAGCGAGGCGACGCAAGCCGTCGACGTGCTCTACAACACCATGCAGGGCAGCGGCGACCTCCCCACCGGCAGCAGCGCCACCATCGGCGTGCAGGAGGGCGGCGGGACCCGCTTTGACCTCGTGGGCTACAACACCCCGAGCGTCGTCTCGTCGGGCGCCGGCTTCCGCTGGTCGCCGACCTCCAACGATCAGTTCTGCGAGGCTGGCACCTACCGCCGCTCGTTCGAAGCGTCGTGCCCCGCGGGCGCGGTCCCCACGATCCCGACCTGGGGCCTGCTGAACTACAGCTCCTACGTCCCCGGCGGCGCCTCGATCCGCATGGAGGTCCGCGCGGCCGACACCGCCGCCGACCTCGCGACGGCCACGGCGATCAGGCTCCCCGACGCGCCCCGCGCCACGACCGCGGTGCCGAGCACGTCGGGCTACGAGCTCGGTGACATCCTCACGGCGGCGTCTCCGCACCTCGGTCACGCGCGCTTCGTCGAGCTCACGGCGTACTTCGACCCCGGGCCCGACGCGAACCTCGCGCCCGCCCTCGGCTCGCTGGAGCTTCAGTTCCGCTGCCGCCCCGTCGAGTCGCCCTACCGCTGCCAGGCGGGCAGCTCGTGCCTGACCTCGGGCGTGTGTCGCCGCGGCGTCATCTCGTGCTCGCACCCGCTCACGCCGGTGTGCGTCGACGCCGGCCCGCTCCCCGTGGGCACGACCTGCGCTCCGCGCAGCGTCTGCAACAGCGCGGGCAACTGCGTCCCTTGCAACGAGGGCGCGACGTGCAGCACCGGCAACGTCTGCGAGTTCGGTCGGATCTCCTGCGCGACGGGCGCTCCCGTCTGCACCCGCGTGAGCTACCTGCCCTCGGGCGCCGTGTGCGGCGTGGGCGCGGGGGCGTACACCCGCGACACGTCGTCGCTCGGATGGATCGACGCGTGCTCCGTGCCCGGCGCCACGACGTACCTCCCGGCCACGGCCGACGGAACGGCGACGGTCACCCTGCCCTTCCCCTTCTCGCTCTACGGAACGACCTACACGCAGGTGGGCTTCAGCACCAACGGCCTGCTGGCCTTCCCCTCGGCGCCGACGACGTGGACCAACACCGCGCTCCCGAGCGCCGGAATCGGCGACGCGATCATGGCCTACTGGGATGACCTCCAGACGCGCCCCGAGGGCGTCTGCGTCGCCGTGCTCGGCCGCGCTCCGGGTCGCATCTTCGTCGTCGAGTGGGCCAACACCGACCTCCAGGACCGCGGCTCCTCGGGCGACCTCGGGGCCTCGCTGAACTTCGAAGCCGTGCTCGAAGAGTCGACGCAGGCCGTGAACGTGCTCTTCGGCGACATGGTGGGCGACGCGCGCGCCACGGGGTCGAGCGCCACCGTCGGCATCCAGCGCGCCGACGGCACCCGCTTCGACCAGTTCGCCTTCGACACCGCGGGCTCGGTCCGCGCCAACAGCTCGGTGCGCTGGTCGCCCCCCGTCTCGAGCACCTGCGACGGCGCGGGCACCTGCACCCCCTGCACGAACACCGAGACCTGTGACGGACGCGACAACAACTGCAACGCGCTCGTCGACGAGGGCATCCCGGACATCTCCTGCGGCGTCGGCGCGTGCCGTCGCACCGTCCCCGGCTGCGTCCGCGGCGCCGTGCAGACCTGCACGCCCGGCACGCCCTCCGCCGAGATCTGCAACGGCCTCGACGACAACTGCAACGGCGCCGTCGACGAGATGTGCATGGGCACGATCACCTGCCCCGGCGACACGAGCATGTGGGCCGGCGACACGCGCGGCTTCACCGTCGCCACGATGGGCGTGCTCCGCAGCTTCAACTGGTCGATCGTGTCGGCCCCCTCGGGCGGCGCGAGCACCGCGCGCTTCGCGCCGACTCCGGCGACCTCGACCACCGAGTCGTTCACGCCGATCATCGTGGGCGTCTATCGCATCCAGGTGAGCGGCATCGACGGGCTCGGCCAGATGCGCTCCTGCGCCTTCAACGTCACCGCGAACTCGCGCGGCCTCCGCGTCGAGCTCTCGTGGAACGGCACCGGCGACGTCGACGTGCACCTGCACAACAACGTGAGCGGCGCGTGGTTCAACACCCCGAACGACTGCCACTACGCGAACATGAACCCCTCCTGGGGCGCCAGCCAGGACGTCGACAACATCACGGCCAACGGCCCTGAGAACATCCGCGTGAACACCCCCTCCGTGGGGACGACCTACACCGTCGGCGTGCACAACTACTCGCGCGGCGCGGGCCGCACGGCGACCGTGAAGATCTACTGCGGCCCCACCGCGGGGACCACGCCGAGCGTGATCTACACGAGCACGCCGCTCGCGGGCAGCTCGTCGGGCAACTGCACCAACAACACGTTCTGGAAGGTCGCCAACGTCGTCATCGCCGCCGACGGGTCGTGCTCGATCACGCCCCTCAACGTGTACACGACGTCGGCCAGCGCCTGCACGACGCGCTGATCGCTCCGCTCCCGTCCGCGGTTCGTGACAGGGCCGCGGACTGACGCGCTCCTCCTCTTCCCACGCAATCGCGAAGCTCTCCCCCGCCGCTCGACTGCGCGACGTCATAATCGACGCGCCCCCGGTCGAGAGGGCGCTTTACACGCCGCCCCGTAGCGCCCCAGAGTAGCGCCCACCAGAACATCATGGTCTACGCGCTCCCCGTGATCGCCCCGCGCCCCGAATCACCTCAGCTCGCCGTCGAGCACGTCTCGCCGCGTTCGGTGCGGATCTCGGTGACCGACCGCTGCGACATGGCCTGCGTGTACTGCCGCCCCTCGATGCTCGACGGCTACCTCCCCGCCGAGGAGCGCCTCGGCGTCGCGGAGTGGGAGACCCTCGTCGCGGGCCTCGTGCGCTCGGGCGTTCGTCGCGTGCGCATCACCGGCGGCGAGCCGCTGCTCTTCAAGGGCCTCGTCGACGTGATCTCGCGCGTGCGCGCGCTCGGCGTCGACGACCTCGCGATGACCACCAACGCCTCGCGCCTCGAGCGCCTCGCCAGGCCCCTCCGCGACGCGGGCCTCCAGCGGATCACGGTGTCGCTCGACTCGCTCGACGCCGTGCGCTTCAGCCGCATCACCCGCGGCGGCGACCTGGCGGCCGTGATGCGCGGCGTCGACGCGGCCGTCGCCGCGGGCTTCGACGAGGTGAAGACCAACACCGTCGTGCTCCGCGGAGAGAACGACGACGAGCTCGACCGCATCGTCGCGTGGGCGTGGGCGCGAGGGATCACGCCGCGGTTCATCGAGGTGATGGGCGTCGGCGAGGGCGGGCGCATCTGGCGCGACAAGCTCGTGTCGGCGGCCGAGCAGCGAGCGCTCCTCGCGGGCCTCCTCGACGACGCGCCGGGAGAGCGAGACCCCGACCGGGGACCTTCGAAATACGTCCTCGCGCGCGACGGGAGCGGGCGCCGCGTGGGCTTCATCACCGGCTCGACGGACACGTACTGCGCGGGCTGCGACCGCTTGAGGGCCACGAGCGACGGGATGCTCCGACCGTGCCTCTCGACCAATGACGGCGTGTCGGTGGCCGACGACCTGCGCGACGGCGCCGACGTCGAGGTCGTGAGCGAGCGGCTCCGCGAAGCCTGGGCGATGAAGCCCGACGACCGCTGGAAGGGCTGCACCGAAGAGACCGCGCGGCGCGTGAACATGCGCGCGACCGGAGGCTGATGCGCGCCTCGGGCTCCGTCGAAGTCGAACTCGACGCGCGCGACGATGAGTCGCTCCCGCGCCCCGCGGCGACGACCACCGCGTCCCTGATGAACCTCGTCTCCGAGCGCCTTTTGAGGGGGGTCCGCGTCGTCGTCGCCACCGTGATCGCGACGCGCGGGAGCGCGCCCTCCACGCCAGGTCAGAAGCTCCTCCTCGCGGCCGACGGGGTATGCGCGGGCACCGTGGGCGGCGGCGCGCTCGAAGGCGCCGTGCTGCGCGCGATGATGGCCTCGCTCGAAGGCGACGACGACGCGCCGACGGTGCGATCGTTCAACCTCGGCGCCTCCCTCGGGATGTGCTGCGGCGGCGGCGTCGACGTGCTCCTCGAAGCGCTCGCGACCGCACGGCCGGTGGGGATCGTGGGGGCGGGTCACGTCGCGACCGCGCTCGCACCCTTGCTCTCGCGCGTGGGCTTCGCGGTGACCGTGGTCGACGAGCGCGAGGGGTGGGCCGACGCGGCGAGGCTCCCCGACGCGCGCGTGATCGCGGCCTCGTGGACGGCCCTCTCGGAGCACGTCGGGCGCGACGGCGCGGTGATCGTGATGACCCACCAGCACCAGCTCGATCAAGACGCCGTCGAGTGGGCGCTGCGCGAGGGCTACGCGTTCGTCGGCGGGATCGGGAGCCGCGCCAAGGCCCTGAGGACGCGCGCGCGACTCGCCGCAAAGGGCTTCGCAGAAGCCGAAATCGCGAGGGTGCGCATGCCGCTCGGGGTCGCCATCGGCGCGCGCTCGCCGGAAGAGATCGCCGTCTCGATCGCGGCCGAGCTCATCGCGTGGAGGCGCGGCGCGACGCTCTCCGAGGGATCGCTCCTCCGCGCGCAGTAGCCGTCGCGTCGAGGCTCAAGGTCTCTCTCCCGCTCGCCGTTCCAATGGGTGCTGCCACCGAGGAAACGACATGGCCCACCCTGCCCGCTCACTGCCCCCGCTCTCGTTCGGCGACCCTGAGCTCGACGCGCCGGCCAACGACACCGCGCCCCCCGTCGACGCGTTCGTCCAGCTCCCGACGCTCACCTTCGCGGACACCGCGCCGCCGAGGGTCTCCCGCGCGGAGCCTCCTCCCGCGGAGGCCGTCTACGAGGTCCCGTCGATCATCCCCGAGGCCGCGAAGGACCCTTCGTTCGAAGCCTCTCCGCCCGCGACGCCGTCGTGGATGTCGCAGACCGCACAGCCCGCCAACGACGCGCAGACGACGGGGCCCATCAAGCTCCCCGACCTCACGCCCGCGCCCGCGGAGCTCGACGTCGAAGAGCGCGTGGTCGAGCTCCTCGAGCGGCTCTTCGAAAGGCTCCCCCCGTGGCCCGACGCGCTTCGGGTGAAGGTCTCCGCGAGCGCCGCGTTCGCGATCGCGCTGGTGGCGCTGTGGTTCGAACTGGGCTTCGCGGTTCGCACCACCCGCGCGTTCTTCACCGCGTCGATGCGGCTCTTCGAGTGACCTCGTCGGCCAGCGCGCGCAGCCTCTCCGACGAGGCCAGCAGGTCGGGCGGCGGGCACGCCGTGGGCGCGTCCTTCACGCACAGCCGCAGCTGGCCCTCGTAGGAGCCCTGTCGAATCGCCTCCCAGTGCGCGTCGGGCAGCGGGATCACATCACGGTTGATCCACAGCCACACGAGCGCCGCGGAGTCGCACTGGAGCTCCGTCGAGGGGCGATCGGTGAACGGCCCGTGGTTGTGATAGTGCGCCCAGTCGTGGAGGGCCCAGAAGAGCGCGTTGGTGTTGTCCGCCGCGAGCCAGAAGGTCTCCGTCGGCGAGCGACGATGCTCCCAGAGGAGGTCCGTCGCGTCGTCGATGGCGTAGGGCGCGAGGGCCATCGCGTCGTCGTCGAGGCCGATCGCGCGGGCCTGCTCGCGCCCCGTGTGGAGCCAGGCGTGCTCCGCGGGGAGCGCGCTCCACGGGCTGCGAAACACGAAGGCCCAGCGCAGCGGGAGCTCGTCGTCGAAGGGCGTGAGCGTGATCGCGTCGGTGGGCGCCCGCCACTCCAGCGTGGTGCTCTCGCACCATGAGAAGTCATCGAAGGTCTCACCGCCGACGAGCAGCGGGAGCGGCGGAGTGCGGAGGTTGACGGTTCTCATCGGTGTTGGCGCGCTCATCGCGCGAGTTCGAAGGAGAGCTCTCCGCCTCGCGCGATCGCGGCGTGCGTGAGCGTCGGGTGCGCGAGGGGGGCGGAGTCCCACCGGATCGCCGTGGGGCGCAGCGCGCCGGTGCCCGCGTCGGGCGCTCGCACGCGCAGCGTCGCGCCGCCAGCGAGCGTGACGGTGGCCTCGGTGACCGACGGCGCGGCGAGGAGCCACGCGTCGGTGCCCGCGAGCGGAAACGCGCCGAGCGCGGCGAACACGTACCACGCGCTCATGGTGCCCGCGTCGTCGTTGCCGGGGATGCCGTCGGGGCCGTCGCCGAAGCGCGTGGTGCGCACCCAGTCGACGAAGCGTGACGCGCGCGCGGCGTCGTCGAAGCGCGAAGGGATCCACGGCGCGTGGATGTCGGGCTCGTTGCCCTGCCAGTAGTAACGATCGGGGAGCGGCGTGCGCGGGGCGTTCATCGAGAGTTCGAACATCTCGTCGAGGCGCGCGATCAGCGCGTCGCGCCCGCCCATCATCGCGGCGAGGCCCTCGAGGTCGTGCGGCGCGTACCAGAGGTATTGCCACACGCCCCCCTCGGCGAAGAAGGGCTGCCACGCGGTGGTGCTCGTCGCCGTGGCGAAGGCGCCGCCGCGAAGGCGTCCCACGATGAAGCGCTGCGCCGGGTCCCAGAGGTTGCGGTACGCCGCGGAGCGCTGCTGGAGCGCGGTCGCGTCGGCGTCGTGACCGAGGCCGCGGGCCATCGCGGCGAGGGCGCCGTCGGCGTAGGCGTACTCGAGCGTGAGCGAGGCGCTCGACCCGCCCGCTTCGACGGGCACGTAGCGGAGCGAGATGTACTCGTCGAGCGCCGAGCGGCGCGTCGGGGAGCTGAAGGCCGAGCGGCGCGCGATCTCCCACGCGCGGGCGACGTCGAAGTCGCGCAGGCCGCGGAGCCACGTGTCGGCCACCATGAGCGCGCCGCAGTCGCCGAGCATCCCGCCGGTCTCGCCCGTCGCGAGCGGCCACCGGGGGAAATACCCGAGCGCGTCGGCCATCGCGAGGAGCGATCGCACGAAATCCCTTTGATACTCGGGGTACACGAGCGTGAGCCACGGGTGCTCGGTGCGGAACGTGTCCCAGAGCGAGAGGTCGCTGTAGTACCGAAAGCCCGCCGCGCGATGCGGCGCGCGGTCGACGCCGCGGTACGACCCGTCGACGTCCGAGAGCAGCGTCGGCATGAGCAGCGTGTGATAGACGGCTGTGTAGAGCGTACGCAGGCTCGCCTCGCCGCGTGTCGACGCCTGCACGCGCCCGAGGAGCGACTCCCACTGCGCCTCGCCCTCGCGTCGCACGCGGTCGAAATCGAGGTCCGCGGCCTCGGCGGCGAGGTTGGCGCGCGCGTGATCGACGTCGGTGAGCGAGAGCCCGATGGCGACCGTGACCGCGCCGTCTTCGCTCGTGTCGATGGGCACGTACGCGCCGACGCTAGCGCCCGTGTGACTGCCTCCGCTCGCGTCGAGCGCGCCGTCAGACCAGGTCGCCGCGCGGGTGATCGGGCGAGAGAGCCTCGCGACCCAGTACGCCTCGACGCCGCCGATGCGGTCGGAGTAGCTCCCTTCGAGGTGGACGCGCCCGCGCAGCTCGCTCATCGCGCGGTCGACCTCGACGCTTCCGTCGGTGATGCGCACGTCGGTGAGCGCGTGCCCCACGTCGAAGAGCACGTTGCCGTCGGAGCCTCGCGGAAAGGTCACGCGGTAGAGCGCGACGTGATCGGTGGCGGTGACCTCGGTGGCGACCTCGCTCCCGTCGAAGACCACGCGGTAGTACGACGGCCGCGCGGTCTCGCGCGCGTGCTGAAAGGCCGCGAGTCGGCCGCGCTGGCGGGTCTTCGCGGCGGTCATCCCGACGACGGGCATGAAGCCGAGCGCGCCGTAGTCGACGATGCCCGTGCCGTGCGCGTGGAGCTGGCTGAAGCCCGAGACGTGCGTGTCGAAATACGCGTAGCCCGCGCAGTGCGCGTAGCTCACCGCGTCGCCGCTCGCGTTCGTCGTGTCGGCGCCGGGGCGCGCGAGGCCGAAGGGACGCTGCGGGCCGGGGTACGCGCTCCCGGTGCCGAAGCCGTCGCCGCCTGTCCCGATGAGCGGGTCGACGTAGCGAATGAGCGGAGCCTCCGCGCGCACGACCGGGAGCGGCGCGGCGTCAACGGGCGCGACGTCGGCCACGTCCGCCTCGACGGAGGCGTCGCGCGGCGCGGCCTCTTCCGAGCATCCGAGCGAGAGGAGCGCCACGAGCGCGGCACGGCGCGTGTTCATCGCGCGCGATGCTACCCCAGCGTCACACGGCCTTGAACCACGGCGATCGATGCGAGACCTTCCCGGCTCATGGACTGCGCCCGCTGCGGCTCTCGGATGCTCCGCTACGACGTCCCGCGTCCCGACGGGGGCACGGCCTGGGTCGACCGCTGCGCGTCGGTCAAGGCGTGCGGGGTCTGGTACGACGAGTCCGAGCTGCCCGCGCTCCATCCGAGCTTCGCGGCCAACGAGGTGTGCTCCGCGCTCTTCACCGCGCCGCGGGTCACGGTCGACGCGAAGCTCCTCATCGCGTGCCCTCACTGCGACGAGCGCCCGCCCCTCACGCCCGTGCGCTTCGTGGGCGTGACCCTCGACGTGTGCGAGCGGTGCCGCGGCGTCTGGGTCGACCGCGACGAGGTCGTCGCGCTGCTGAACGCGCTCCACACGCACGCGCCGGGCTTCGCGGTGACGCCCGCGCACTACCGCAGCGCCCCCGTCGCGGCGACGATGAACCGCAAGAACGAGCCGTACTCGGTCTGCGTCCGCTGCGGGGCCGAGGTGCCATCGAGCGAGGCGATGGTCACCGAGCACGGGTTCATGTGCTTCGCGTGCGGGTCGGAGCACGCCCGCGAAGACTGATCACGACGGCGCAAACCGATCCGAGGGAGAAGCGCATCTCACCTTGCGCGACGGGCCGCGGAGAGACCGCGACGCCCATCGGTGACGCGCAAGGAGTATGACGATGTTGACCGTTGGTGACCGCCTCCCCGGGTTCAAGCTCCAGTCCGTGGTGAGCCTCGAAGCGGGCAAGGAGTTCGCAGAGATCACGGACGCGAGCTTCCCCGGGCGATGGCTGGTGCTCTTCTTCTGGCCCATGGATTTCACCTTCGTGTGCCCCACGGAGATCGCAGAGTTCGGCCGCCTCGACGCGGCCTTCAAGGAGCGCGGCGCGCAGGTGCTCGGCGCGAGCACCGACTCGCACTACGTCCACCTCGCGTGGCGCACGCACCACGCAGACCTCAAGAGCCTCCCCTTCCCGATGCTCGCGGACACGAAGCGCGAGCTCTCGACGGCGCTTGGCGTGCTGCACAAGACCGACGGCGTGGCCCTGCGCGCGACGTACCTCGTCGACCCCGACGGGATCATCCGTCACGTGAGCGTCAACGACCTCGCCGTGGGCCGCAACGTCGACGAGACGCTGCGCGTGCTCGACGCCCTCCAGACCGGCGAGCTCTGCCCCGTCGCGTGGAAGCGCGGCCAGGCCACGCTCGGGGGCTGAACCGCGCGACGACGGCGCATCGACCGCGCGAACGTGCGGTACGCTCGCGCGCCCATGCGCATCGTCCTCCTCTACGCGCCGCCGTGGAAGATCCCGCTCCGCGGCGAGGTCCCCGACCCCGTCGACGGACCGCCTGGAGACATCCAGCCCGGCGACCTCGACCCCGACTTCTTTCAGATCCCCTTCGGGCTCCTCACCCTCGCGGCGCAGTGCCTCCGCGCGGGCCACGACGTGAAGGTGCTCAACCTCTCGGGCTTCGCGTGGAAGCACGTCGAGCACGTCGTCGCCTCCCTCGACGCCGAGCTCTGGGGCATGTCGTGCTGGACGGCCAACCGCCGCGGCGTCGCACTCGTCGCGCGCGAGATCCGCACGCGACACCCGCGCGCTCACATCGTGATCGGCGGACCGCACGCGACGCCCCTCGCGCGCGAGATGCTCACGCACCACCCCGAGATCGACACCGTCGTCACGGGCGAGGGCGAGGGGACCTTCGCCGAGCTCATCGAACGGCTTACGGAAGCGAAGCCCCTCGCGGGCCTCGCGGGCGCGTGGGTCCGCGAGAAGGGCGCGATCACCCGAGGGCCCGAGCGAGAGAACCTGAAAGACATCGACGGCCTCGCGTCGGTCTTCGACTGGTTCGACACGCACATCCTCATGACGTCGCGGGGATGCCCCTGGCAGTGCACCTTCTGTGGCGCCGACACGACGTGGGGGCGCGGCTTTCGCGGCACCTCCGTCGCGCGCGTGCTCGACGAGCTCGAGACGGCGCTCGCGCGGCTCCCCGTGCGGATGATCCAGATCAAGGACGACACCTTCACCACCAACAAGAAGCGCGTGATCGAGCTCTGCCGCGGGATCCGCGCGCGCAAGCTCCGCTTCGTGTGGAGCTGCGACACGCGCGTCGACGTGCTCTCCGACGAGCTCCTCTACGAGATGCGCCTCGCGGGCTGTCAGCGCATGAGCCTCGGCGTCGAGTCGGGCTCGCCCAGGGTGCTCTCCGCGATCGACAAGCGCATCACGGTCGACGAGATCATCGCGTCGACTGAGCTCGCGAAGAAGTACGGCATCCGCGTTCGCTACTACATGATGGTGGGCAACCGCTCCGAGGGGTGGCGCGAGTTTCAAGAGACGCTGCGCTTTCTGGAGCGCGCGAAGCCCCACGAGTGCCTCTTCTCGTGCCTGTCGGTGTACCCCGGGACGCGCGATTTTCACGACGCCGAGGCCGCGGGATGGCTCCAGCGAGAGGTCTATTTCTCAGGGGATTTTCAAGAGTTCAAGGTCCCCTTCGACGCCTCCGCGGAGGACGCCGAGCGCATGGCGCGATGGTTCGACGAGAACAAGGGGCTCAAGACGCTCTACCGCGAGGGCGTGACCGAGCGGCGCGCGATCCTCGAGCGCCTCGGCGATCACAGCCTCGCGCACCTCGACCTCGGCGTCGCGCTCTACGAAGCGGGCGAGCTCGACGAGGCCGAGGTGCACCTCGCCCGCGCGCTCGCGCTCGAGCACCCGCTGCCCGGCGTCGCGTACAACTACCTCGCGTGTGTTTCCGCGGCGCGCGGCGACCACCACGACGCGCTCGATCGGTTGCAGAAGGGCATCGCCGTCGACCCGCAGCACCCGTCGCTCCTCGCGAGCCACGAGCGCGCGACGCGGTGGCTCGAAGGCGGCGGGGCGGCGCGCGGAGAGCCCCTCGCCCTCGAAGCTTCGAACGCGTTTCAGCTCCTCGAACGGACGGCGCAGCCCACGCTCCCGGGGCCCCTCTCCAACGACTTCACCGAGTGGAAGCCCGCGACGAAGCGCGCGGTCTCGGCCCCCATCCGTCCGCGCGACCCCGAGTCGATCTCGCGAGCGCGTCGACGGCTCGTGATCGTGTGAGCGCTCAGCGGGTGTTGGTCCCGAAGCGGAGCGGATAGTCGACCTCGACGTCTCCGCCCACGGGTCGCGGGTATCGCCACCCGCGGATGGCGTTCTGCACGCACGCTTGAAGCCCCGCGTCGTGGGTGGAGTCCGACACGATGCGCGTGCGGCTCACGTGGCCGTCGGCCTCGGCGACCCTCACGCGAACGACCGTGACGCCCGACACGTCGTGCGTGCGCGACGCGGTCTGCCAGCACGCGGCGATCTGCGATTGATAGTGTCGGTACACGAACTGAAACGCCTGCGGGTCCATGGTGCCCGTGGCGTCGGTCTCGTCGCCGGGGTGATAGCCGCCCGCGCTGGTGCGAGGCCCGCGCTCGATGACGCCGTTCTCCGCGGCGGGAGGGGTCGCGGTCGGCGCGGGGTTCGACGGCGTCGGTTCGTCGGGATCGCCGTCAGGATCGGGGGTCGGCGCGGGCTGCGCGTTGCCCTGCGTGAGCTGCACGAGGGGCTGTCCGTCGGGGCCGAGCACGGTGGTGTTGCCGTTGTTGTCACGCACGATGGTGTTGCCCGACGCGGTGCGCTCTCCCGCGGGCGTGGGGCGCGTGGGCGTCGGCGTCGGGCGAGCCACCGGTCGCGCGGGCGTCGGCGTCGAGGGCGCCGCGGCCACGTTGGCGGGACGCGGCGCGCGGGCGGAGGGCGTCGGTGACGCGCGGCGCGCGGGGTCGACGGGGACGACGGTGCCCGCGTCGTTCAATTCGGTCTGCGGGGCGCTCACCGTCGAGGGCTCACCGATGAGCCCCACGGGCGTCACTGCGGGAACCTCGGGCGGTCGCGTCTGCCGCCACGCGAGCACGGCGCCGAGCGCGAGACCCGCCGCGCCGATGGTGATTCCGCCGATGGCCATCGAGCGCTTCGAGGGTCCTTGCACCATCGCCGCGGCCATGTCGTGCGTCGAGAGCCCCGAGAGCGAGGCGTCGCCCTGCTGAGACCGAGCGCCCTGCGCAGAAGCGGATTCGGGCGGTACGCCCTGTCGCGTCGGAGCCTTCTGCGGCGCGTCGCCTTGCTGCGTCGGCGGCGCGAGGCGCCACCCGCACTGGTTGCAGAACTTCGCGTCGTCGGGGTTGGGCGAGCCGCAGCTTGGGCAGAACACGACCGGACCGTAGCCGATGGCCCGCACCTCGCGCAACGCGGCCTGTGATAGCGTCGCGCGCCATGGAACACGCATCGCTCGAGATGAGCGCCTCGGCCCGCAGCAGCGCGTCGAGCACCCACGCGGAGATCGACGCCGAGCTCCGACTCCTCAAGGACAACGCCCGCGCCTTCGCGAGGCTCTCCCCCGCGCAGCGCGCTGGGCTCGTCAGGGAGTGCATCCCGCGCGCGGTCGCGGGGGCTGAGGCGTGGGTCCGCGCGGCCTGCGAGGCCAAGGGGCTGCGCTTCGACGCGCCCGAGTCGAGCGAGGAGTGGCTCGCGGGGCCGATGGCGACGGTGCGCAACCTGCGGCTCCTGGCCGAGTCGCTCGAGCGCATCGCGCGCACGGGGTCACCGGGTCCGGGCCCCGAGAATTTCGGGCGTACGTCGCGCGGTCAGAGCGTGGCGAAGGTGTTCCCGACGTCGACGGTCGACGCGGCGCTCTACGGCGGGTTCAGCGCGGAGGTGCGCTTCCTCGACGGCGTGACGCCCGAGGAGGCGCAGCGTCGGCAGGGGTCTTTCTACAAGCGCCGCGACCCCGAGGGGGGTGTGTCGCTCGTGCTCGGCGCGGGCAACGTGGCCTCGATCCCCCCGATGGACGCGCTCTACAAGATGTTCGTCGACGGCAACGTCTGCGTCGTGAAGCTCAACCCGGTGAACGAGTACCTCGACGAGCACTACGTGAACATCTTCGCGCCGCTCATCGAGCGCGGATACCTGCGCTTCATGAAGGGCGGCGCCGACGTGGGGACGCACCTCACGAACCACCCCCTCGTCGACGACGTTCACATCACGGGCTCCGACCGCACGCACGACCTCATCGTGTGGGGCCCGCCGGGCCCCGAGCGCGAGCGCCGCATGGCCGCCGACGAGCCGCTGCTCAAGAAGCCCATCACGAGCGAGCTCGGGTGCGTCACGCCCGTGGTCATCGTGCCGGGGCCCTACAGCGAGTCGGAGCTCCAGTTCATGGCCGACAACGTGGCCACGATGGTGGCCAACAACGCGTCGTGCAACTGCAACGCGGGCAAGATGATCGTGACGTCGAAGCACTGGGCCGCGCGCGAGGACTTTCTCGCCCGCGTGAAGAAGACCCTCTCGACGTACAAGCCGCGCAAGGCCTACTACCCCGGCGCCTTCGAGCGCTACGAGTCGCTCGTCGGAGGCCGCGCGAGCGCCGTGAAGCTCGGCGAGGCTGGCGACGGAGAGCTCCCGTGGACGCTGGTCTTCGGGCTCGACGCGCGCGACAAGACCGAGCGGCTCTTCACCACGGAGCCCTTCTGTCCGATCGTGAGCGAGGCGACGCTCGAGGAGCGCGACGGACCGGAGTTCATCGCGGCGGCGACGCGCTTCTGCAACGACACGCTCTGGGGGACGCTCAGCGCGGTGGTGTTCATCCACCCCCGCACCGAGGCCGACGCGGCCACGAAGGAAGCCTTCGAGAAGATGCTCGCGGAGCTCCGCTACGGCGCCGTCGGTGTGAATCAGTGGAGCGCGATGGCCTACGCGCTCGTGGTCACGCCGTGGGGCGCGCACCCGTCGGCCACGCTGAAGAACATCCAGGGCGGCCTCGGGTGGGTGCACAACACCTTCATGCTCGAAGGCATCGAGAAGACCGTCGTGCGAGGGCCGCTCACGGTGTTCCCCAAGCCGCCGTGGTTCATCACGCACCGCAACGCGCACGAGGTCGCGCGGCGCATGGTGGCCCTCGAAGCGGCCCCCAGCCTCTTCAAGGTCCCCGGCGTCGCGATCGCTGCGATGCGAGGCTGATCCCCCTAAAGACTCCGCGCCTCAGTTCATGCGCGCGCCGAGCAGGAACGCCACGGCGCAGAGCGCGGCCACCAGCACGAACCGATACGCAGCGATCTTCGACGCGGCCTCGGGCCTCGTCGACGCGGACCTCTCCGTCCGGACGGGCGCCCTCAGCGACGACGCCCGCGGGGGCTCCGCGGGAAGCCGTGCGTCGAGCACAACGGACGGCAGAGGCGCGGTCGGAGCGGGCGCCGCGGGCGCTGCGGTCGGGGGAGGTTCCACGTGGGCGGCCATGGGCCCGCTTCGGTCGGGATCGCTCGCGCGCGGCGGACCGATGAAGAGCCCCGGACGCGCGGTCGAAGGTGACGGACGGCCAGGGTGCTCCGAGGCGGCGCCGGCGACGTGCGTCCCGCCGGGGGTGAACGACGCGATGCCTCGGGGTCGCGGCGGCGCGGGGTCGAAGCCCGTTCGGCTGCGGTTCTCGGAGCCGCGAACGGGCGTGGGCCGACCCGGTCCCCACGAGGGGAGCGGCGCGACGCCACGCGCGGGCGTGAGGTCGTTGGGAAACGGCGTCGGCAGCGTCGAGATGAGCGACGGACGCGCCACGCCGCACGCGGCGAGGAGCTCCTTCGCGAACTCCGAACCCGAGGGGAAGCGGTCTGCGATGTTCGACGCGCAGGCCCTCGCGAACCAGGCGTCGAAGGCCGGAGGGGCCGCGGGGTTCATGTGCGACGGCACCGGCGGAGGGTTCAGACACACCTGCTTGACGAGGTCTCCGAGCGAGGTGGCGTTGAACGGGAGCTTCCCCGTCATCGCGACGAAGGCGCACACCGCGAGGCCCCAGAGGTCCGTGTGGCGGTCGGCGCCGCCGCTCGCGAGGAGCTGCTCGGGGCTCATGAACGCCGGCGTCCCGAGGATCACGCCGCGCGCCGTCGGACGACGCAGCGCCGAGGCCCCCGCGCCCTCCTCCTCGACGGGGTTCGTGCCTTCGAGGAGCACCTTCGCGACGCCGAAATCCACCAGCTTCACGTGCCACGGGGCGTCGGTCTCGGCCTCGTCCTCGTCGGGGATCAGCATGATGTTGTCGGGCTTCACGTCGCGGTGGATCACCCCGACCTTGTGCGCGCGGTCGAGCGCGTGCGCGGCCTGCGAGATCACCGTCGCGACGCCCTGCGGCGTGAGCGCGCCCTCAGACTCGACGACGTCCGTGAGGCTGCGACCCTCAAGGTACTCCATCACCAGGTAGGGCAGTCCGCCGGGCGTCACGCCGTAGTCGTAGACGTGCACGGCGTAGCGCGACTGGAGCCGCGCCATCACCCGCGCCTCGGTTTCGAAGCGCGACATCGAGTCCGAGTCCTTGGTGTACTCGTGGCGAATGAACTTGATCGCCACGCGCGTGCCGAGCGTCGTGTGGATGCCCTCCCACACGGTGCCCATGCCGCCCGACGCGATGGGGCGCACGACGCGGTACTTCCCGCCGACCACCTTGCCCGCGTGGGTCGACTGCGAGGGGCTCTCGGGCTCGACCTTCGTCACGTCGCTGAACGTGTCGAGGCCGTCGTTGGGCCGCGTGGCGGCGATGCCGTAGTTCCTGCGCGCGGCGAGTCCGCGCACCGCCGACGTGATGTGGGCCTCGAGCTCGGTGAGGTTGATGGGCTTGGCGATGAAATCGTCGGCGCCCGCCTCGAAGGCCGTGATCACGTCGTTCTTCTGGGCCTTCGGCGCGAGAAGGATCACGTACCGATACGGCCTGTCTGTCTGCTTGCGCAGCGCCCGACAGACCTCGATGCCGTCCATCCCGGGCATCACCCAGTCGAGCACGACGACCTCGGGCGCGTCGTCAGCCTGGAGGATCTCCCACGCTTCGAGGCCGTCGCCCGCGAGCACGGGGTCGTAGCCCCAGCGTTCGAGGTTCACCGCCAGGAGCCGACGAGTGATCCTGTCGTCGTCAGCCGCGAGGATCCGGATTCGGTTGCTCACACTCAGCACAACGACGCTCGCGCGCCGTTTCTTGAGGTCACCCCACGGCTTTCTCCTTCGCGGACTCCGCGTCGCAGAGGGGGCGGTGACAGGTCAGTGCGTGGGCACGTGCGCGGGGCCTCCGCGCTCGCCGAGCGCCTGCTCGTCGTAGTGCACGTAGACCCGCGTCCCGGGCGTCTGCGCGGTGGCGTACGCGCCGTGCCAGCCCGCCGGGAGTCGAGGCTCCGACCAGCCGAAGACCCAGCGCGCGTCGGGGGGCGAGAGGTTCACGCAGCCGTGCGAGTGCATGAGCCCGAAGCCGTTGTGCCAGAAGGCTCCGTGCAGCGCGAAAGACTGTTCGAAGTACATCACCCAGGGCACGTCTTCGATGGAGTAAGGGCCGTCGTTGCTGTTGCCGTCCATCGTGGTCGCGACGTGCTTCGACTGGATGCGGAAGGACCCTTGGATGGTCTCGTAGTTGTCCGTCGCGCTGCCCCTGCGACGCAGGCCCGTCGAGACGAGGGTGACGTACACGGGCGTCGTCCCCTGGTAGGCCACGAGCGACTGGTGATCGAGGTTCACGTCGACCCATTTTTCATCGGGCGCGAGGTCCGCCGGGGGCTCGTGAATGGTCACCAGACGGACGTTCCGCGAGCGAACGAAGAGGCCGTCCGCGGTGCGGTGATACTCGTCTGCACCGATGCGCACGGGGGGATCCCCTGTGAGCTGAAAAAATGTGAGCCGGGGCGCGCGTCCCGACGCGTGCATCGCCGTCCCGACCTGCGTGTACGTGGGCGTCACGGCGCTGATCGCGAAGGCCGCGGGCAGGTGCGTGGGACCTTCGAGTCTAACTCCCTGAAAGGTCGCTCCGGTGCGCAGGGTCGAGACCGCCCCGGTGCGAACATACCCACCCGACTGTGTATGCCAGTAGCTCCCGCCGGAGCCCGCGCGCACCTCACGATCGAGCGACACATACATCCTGCTGAGCATGCGTCGGAGGAGCGGAGAGTCGGGCGCGCCTTCGAGCTCTTCGATGCGGACTCCGCTGTCGGCATCCGCGGGCGCGCCCGCGTCGCCGGTCGGAGCCGCCACGGCCACGACACCCGCGGCGTCAGCGCCCTCGACGGCCGCGTCGGCCGCAGCGGCGGGCGCAGGCGCGCGAGGTCGTTCAATGAAGCGCTCGGGTTCGACCGCGCGCTCGTCATCGGTCGAGGGAGCCCAGCGGTACATCGCCGCGGGGCGCGTGGTGATGCCGTAGAGAAAGGGCATCGCGGCGTCGAGGTCGGCCTGCGCGTTGAGGCGACGCGCGTTGCGTCCTTCGAGCGACGGCGTGAGCGCCGCGAGGTAGCCGACGCAGATGTATCCGCCGCCCTCGACCTGCCACCACCCGGCGCCCTGAACGTCGCGGCGCGCGGGGCAGCCCTCGTTGCCCACGGGGCCTCGAAGGATCGCGACCTGACCGCCGGAGCGCACGTACCCGATCCAGCGCGCGTTGCCGTTGGGGGACTCGACGATTCCTGTGCGGAGGGCGAGCCCGGTGATGGTCGGGCGCGTGTCGACGACCGCGTCGGCGGAGGCGTCGCCCGAGGCCGCGTTGAGGGCGCCCGCGTCGCTCGAGGCGTCAGCGGTGATCGCGGACGATGCGTCGGCGGAGGGCGGCGCGCTCGCGTCGTCGGACGCGGCGTGTTCGGAGGGCGCCGCGCTCGCGTCGCCCGTATTGGGAGCGCTCGCGTCGTCGGTGATTCCGATGGGCTGCGACGGAGCGTCAGGCGCGGCGTGATCCGAGGGGGCTCCAGAGTTCCAGAGCCCGTCGAGGCGCGCGCACGACGAGGCGGCGAGGAGCGTGAGGCCCGAGGCGATGAGGACGTTGTTGCGCATCTGTGCGAGCTCCGCGAACCGCTTCATGGGCAGAGAGACACGCCGGAGGTTCTGTCCCGAGCGCGGCGCGGAATCCACTTCCGTGCGAGCGGTCGTGTATGCGAAGCGTGCGCCGGAAGACAAGACCCCCATCGGCGCGCGGCGATCGTCGCCGCCGCGACGCGTGGTAGAAGGGTCTCCTCCTCTCGTCCGTTGAACACGAATCGGTGATGCAGCGCGGCTCCTTCGACACGCAGCGGTGGCCCAGAAGCCTCGCGATCTCGGTGGCGGTCTCCGTCGCGCTCCACGCGCTGGTGATCGTCGCCCAGGTGCGACTGCCCGCGACGCTCCTCCCGCACATCGACATCGTGGTGAATCACGGCGTCGAGATCGGTCTCGAAGAGGCCAGGCCCGGCGCCGAGACCCCTCCTCCGCCGACGCCCGCGCCCTCGATCGAGGAGCCGACGCCGCCGCCACCTCCGCCGCCGCCTCGCGCGGAGCGACCGCGCGCGCGTCCCACGCCTCCGCCGCCACCTCCTCAGCCTCTCCCCGAGGAGAATCACGCCACGCTCGAAGCCGCCGACGCCGAGGTCGCGCTGGCAGACGCCGAAGTCGACGCGCCGATGCTCGCCGAGGCCGACGTGGCAGACGCCTCCGATGAGAGCGCGCTCGCGGCGCTCGAAGACGCGGGGGACGACGGCGGTGACGCCTCGATGCTCGCGCTCGCCGACGTGATGACCGACGCGGCCCTCCCGGGCGTGCCGGGCATCGCGAGCGCGGCGGGATCGCTGGCACCCGCGATCCCCGCGGGCTCCGTCGTGACGCTGCTCCTGAGGATGGACAGGATACGTCAGAGCCCCAACGGCCCGCGCGTGGGCGAGCTGCTGCGAGGGATTCGCGACTGGCGTCAGGTGCTCGACGGCACCGAGATCGATCCCGTCGAAGACTTCAACACCGTGCTCCTCGCGAGCGCGGACCCCTTCGGCACGCCGGAAGACCCGCCGGACCTCAGCGTGATCGTGCGGACGCGCGCGCCGCGCGGCTTCTTCCGCGCCTCGGTGGAACAGATGGCCGGGGCGCGCGCGCGCACGTCGGCGCCGGTGCTCCTGCCCGACGGAGGCATCGACACGAGCAGCACGCTCCGCGATCGCTTCAACCGCTTCGACGCGGGCGTGCTCCCCCGGCCGACGCGGCCCGTGTGGCGTCGGCAGGGCGGCGCCGAGGTCGCGACCATCGATCGGTACATGGGGCCGCACGCGGTGATCCTCCTCGGCGACGACCTCGCGGCGATCGCGTCGCCCGCGCGCGTCCCGCAGCTCCTCGCGGTGCTCGGCGCGCGCACGGCGTCGGCGAGGAACCAGGCGCAGAGCGATCACATCGTGGCGCTGCTCCAGGCCGACGGGCTGCGAAACCTCCTGTCGTTCCCGGGCCGCGCGACGTCGATCCCCACGCGCGCCGACGTGGTGCTCTACGAGACCAGCGACGCCAACGGACCCGACGGCGGCGTCGATCTGCTCGCGGTGTTTCCCTACGACGACGAGGCGCAGCCGCCGCGCTCCGTCGCGTTCATGAACGCGTACATCGAAGGGACCATCGACAACATCAACCGCTTCGCAGGGACGCTCCAGGGGCGCCTCGCTGCGGGCTCGGGCGCGGTTCACTTCGACCGCGTCGTGAGCGCGCTCCGGGCGCTTCGAATCACCGCCGACGGGTCGTCGGTGCGCATCACCGCGAGGCTCACCGCCGAGGAGGTCTCCGAGCTCCTCAACATCCAGCGCCTCGCGCAGCTCTTCGGGTAGCGCGCGGCGCGAATCCATTTCGACGGCGCGTGGTTCTCACGGCGCGACACGCACTCTCTCCCCGCACGAGGCAACACGAGGCACATGCTGCGATCGCTCATGATCTTCTCGCTCTGCGCGCTCTTCACCGTCGGCTGTCCGACCCCGTCGGGTCACGGAGCGCAGGCGATCGACGGCGCCGAGGCCCACCGGCTCGTGGCCGCAGGCGCGACGCTCGTCGACGTGCGAACGCCCGGCGAGTTCGAAGGCGGACACGCCGAGGGAGCCCTCAACATCCCGGTCGACGACCTCTCGTCACGGATGGCGAACGTGCCTCGTGACAAGGTCGTGGTGGTGTACTGCGCGTCGGGGATGCGGAGCGCGAGGGCCGCGTCGATGCTCGCGCAGGCGGGCTATCAGGTGCGCGACCTCGGCACCTTCGAAGCCTGGCGACGGTAGCGATTCGCCTACGGCGCGAGGCGCTCGATGACCCACGCGCCGCCTTCGAGGCGATAGCGCAGGCGATCGTGCATGCGGCTCGGGCGGCCCTGCCAGAACTCCATCACAGAAGGGAGCACGCGGTATCCGCCCCAGCGCGGCGGCCGCGGAGGCGTCTCTCCGAAGCGCGCGGTGACCTCTTCGTAGCGCGCGTCGAGCGCCTCGCGGCTCGCGAGCACGGAGCCCTGCGCCGAGGCCCACGCGCCCAGCCGGCTCTCGAGCGGGCGAGAGGCGAAGTACGCGTCGGCCTCGTCGTCGGAGACGCGCTCGATGGTCCCCTCGACGCGAACCTGACGTGCGAGCGTCCCCCAGAAGAAGGCGAGCGCAGCGCGCGGGTTGGCGTCGAGCTCGCGGCCCTTGCGGCTCTCGAAGTTCGTGTAGAAGACGAATCCCCGCGCGTCGAGTCCCTTGAGCAACACCACGCGGGCCGAGGGCACGCCGTCGCGCGTCGCCGTCGCGAGGGTCATCGCGGTGGGGTCGAGCTCACCGGCCTGGCGGGCCTCGGCGAACCACCGCGCGAACTCGTGGAGCGGGTCGTGGTGTACGTCGCGAACGTCGAGCGAACGCGCGGAGAAGTCTCTTCGAAGCGAAGCGACGTCGATCACGGATGGCGCAGGCGAAGGGTCGAAATCACTGCGCGCCGAGCGCCTGGAGGCGAGCCTGCGCGGCGCGGTCGTTGGGCGTGATCGCGAGGATCTGACGCAGCGTCGCGGCGGCGCCCGCGCGGTCGTTGGTCGCGACGAGCAGGTCGACGAGGCGGTGCATGTACTGGGTGTTGCGGCGGTCGAGGCGCGTCGCGGTGCGATACTCGTTGAGGGCGTCGGCGCGGTTGCCGAGGCGATCCTGAACGTTGCCGAGCGACGCGTGAAGGCTCGCGTTGTTGGGCTGCGAGCGGAGCGCTCCCTGGAGCAGCGTGCGCGCCTGCGGGTAGTTGCGCGTGCGCAGGGCCTCGGTGATGCGCGGATCGTTGGCGGTCACCGTGCCTCCCACGGCAGGCGCCGCGGGCTGCGCTGCGGACTGCGTGCGCGCGACGGGCTGTGCTGCGGGCTGCGCTGCGGGCTGCGTGCGCGCGACGGGCTGCGCCGCAGGCTGCGCTGCGGGCTGCGTGCGCGCGTCGGGCTGCGCCGCAGGCTGCGTGCGCGCCGCGACCTGCGGGGCCGTTTGAGGCCGCGCGGCGGGTTGTGCGACGGGCTGCGGAT
>JBPOHC010000467.1:0-6289 GCA_052035985.1 Myxococcota bacterium
CTCGTGGCGCGACGACGCGACGTGGTCGGCTTCGTGGGAGACGACGCGCTCGACCTCGCGCGGCGCAGACTCCGTGCGAGCGGCGTCGAAGCGGACGTCGAGGGTGAAGCGGTCGGGCGTCGAGAGCGTGCCGAGCTGGGCGACGAGGGCGCCGAAGCGCGCGCGGTCGAAGCGCGCCGCGCTCGAGGGTTCGAGCACGACGCGAAGGGCGGAGAGGCCGTGCGCGCGCGCCGCGTCGAACATGTCGAAGACGGCCTTCACGGGGTCCTCGTCGTCGACCCACGCGTCGAGGAAGTCGGGGCCCACGCGGAAGCCTCGGAGCCGCGTGAGGAGCCCGTCGCGGTAGGCGCGCGCGACCTCGTCGTAGGCGAGCGCCTCGACAGGTCCTGACGGACGGGGAGCGGAGGTCTCGTGAGGGCCGCGCACGGTCAGATCGCGAGATAACACGGAAGGCGCATGCGGGCGCAAGGGGACATTCCGCGATCGTCGTTGGAGCGCTCGGGGATCTCTGGCAGTGTCGCGGGCGATGAACGAGACCGACGTCGCGGAGCACGGTCCGCGAACGCTCGCCCGCGCGCCCTTGTGGCTCCGCGTCGCGCTCGCCTACGCAGCCCTGATCGCTGCGGTGTACCTCCCGGTGGCGGCCCTCGGGCGGACGCTCTCGCCCGAAGCGTACATGCCCTGGGGTGTGACCGAGCATGGCCCGTGGGGCGGCGCCGGTCGCAGACCCATCAACACGTTCAACATCGACCTCGGCACGCCGGGCTACTACGAAGCGCCGATCAACCGCCTCGTCGGAGCCCTCTGGCGCCGCGGAGAGCCCCCGCACTGGAACCCGTACCAGGGCATGGGCGCGCCGCTCACGACGCAGTACAGCGCGCGGTCTCTGTTCCCCTATCAGGTGCTCGAAGACCTGGCGCCCGCGCGCTGGGCCGACCTCTTTCTCCTCGGGCGGTTGTGGGTCGCCGCGATGCTCACCTTCGGCTTTCTCCGAAGGCTCACGGCCACCGTCGAGGGAGCCTTCGTGGGCGGCGTCTTCTACGCCCTCTCGGGCTCCATGGTGTGGTTCGTCAACCTCGAGCAGATGGCCAACGTCGCGATGGCGCTCCCGGGCTTTCTCTGGGCCTGCGAAGGTCTCGCCCGCGACGCTCGTCCGCGCGACGTGGCCGCGGGCGGAGTCGCCACCGCGATGGTGCTCCTCGGCGGTCAACCCGAGACGGCGCTCTACGTCCTCGCGCTCGGCGCCGCGTGGGTCCCCTGGCGCGCGTGGCGACTCAGAACCCTGCGTCCCGCGCTCACCGCGGGCGTCGGCGCGGCTGTTCTGGGAGGGCTCCTCTCGTCGCCGCTGCTCTTGCCCTTCAAGGCCTTCGAAGCCGCGTCGTTTCACCTCCACGACCCGTCGCGCATGCACGACGTCCCCTCGACGCCGTGGGCCTTCGCCATCTCGATGCTCACGCCCTCGTGGTCCGAGCGTCCCGTCGCCGCCGTCACCACCCCCATCACCGGCGTGTGGGACTTTCTCGGCGGCTACACGGGCGTCTCGCTCGTCGCGCTGCTCGTGATGGTGCTCCCTCGCTGGCGCTTTCGAAACCGCGCCGAGGCGCTCTTCCTCGCGGGCGCCGCGCTCACGATCGTGTCGAACAACTTCGGGCTCTGGCCCGGGGCCGCGCTCCGTCACGTCCCGCTCTTCAACATGGTGTTCTCGTCGCGCTGGGCGGGGCCCGTGTGGTGCTTCGCCGCCGCGTGCTCCGCGGGCCTCTGCGTCGACGCGCTCGCCGCGCCCGAGGCCACGGAGCTCGCGCCCATCGAGCCCTCGAACCCCGCGCTCAAGCACCTCCCGCGGGCGCTCCAAACCGCGCTCGCGCTCTCGCTCGTGGCGCTCTATGGGATGTGCATCCGTCGCGCGCCGGGGCTCCTGTCGCTCATCGAGTACACGGGGGCGCCGGAGTTTCCGCCGCGGCTCTACATGCTCCCGTCGCGTCAGCTCGGCATGCTCGTGACGCTCTCCGCGCTCGTCGCCACGGTGCTCGTCGCGCGCGCCCGCAAGGGAGGCCCCGAGACCGCCCTGGCCCTCGGCGCCGTCGCCGTGGCCGAGCTCTGGTTCGCTGTTCCGCAGGGCCTCGCGCCGCTCTGGGCCGTGGCGCGCGTGGGCGCTCCCGTCGCGTGCCTCGTCGCCGCGTGGCCGCTCCTCCGCGGGCGTCGCGCCGTCGCGATCGGCTGCGCGGTGGTGGCCGTGATCCTCGCCGCCGCGTGCGACCTCACCGCGCCGCGGGGCCTGCCCGACCGTCGCGACGCGTACCGCCCGGCCCCCTACGTGCGCTTCCTCCAGTCGCACGTGGGGCACCAGCGCGTGATGGCCGTCGACGGCGTGCTCGCGCCCAACCTCGCGAGCGCCTTCGGGCTCCGCGACGCGCGCTACATCGTGGCCCTCGCGCTCCCCGAGGCGCTGATGGTCTCGCTCAACGCGCTCCAGTGGCATCCCCCCGTGATCGACGGCGTGCTGTGGTTCACCGGAGGACCGCTCACCAACCGCGCGACGCGCTCGGGCCTCGCGCACGTGCTCGCCAGGCACCGCGCCTACGACGCCTTCGGCGTGCGCTACATCGTCGCGCCCCGCGATACGCCGATCGGGAGGCTCGGGCTCCTCTCGGGCGTGCGCCTCGTCTACCACGGCGAGGTCGACGTCTACGAGAGCCCCACCGCGCTGCCTCGGGCGTGGATGGTCCACGCGTTCGAACCCGCGCCGCGCGACATCCGACAGCTCTCGGCGAGGCTCAACGACCCGACACTCGACGCGCGCACCACGGCCCTCGTCGAGACCGCGGCGCTCCAGAGCAATCCCCTCGCGGCGCCCTCGACGGCGACCTTCACGCGCGACGACGCGAGCGCGCTCGACCTGCGCGTCGAGGCTTCTGCCGCAGGCGTTCTGGTGATCTCCGACGCGTGGTACGGCGCCTGGGAGGCCACCGTCGACGGAGAGCCCGCCACGGTGCTCCGCGTCAACGGCTGCATGCGCGGCGTGCCCGTTCCGCCGGGGCGTCACCGCGTCGAGATGCGCTACGTCGACGACGGCTTCTCGCTGGGCACGTCGCTCGCGGCCATCGGCGCCGTCGTGTGCCTCGCCCTCGCGCGCATGACCTCGTGGAAGCGCGGCGCGTCGAGGTAGACCGGGGTATGGGAGGGGCGGCGCGATGCGGTGGCGGGTGGAGCGAGGCGGAACCAATCGAGGTCGAAGAGCGCGTCGGCGGCGGAGTACAACGACTGTCCCGGCCCCACGCCGCGCGTCCCAACATGTGCAGGAGGGGGCGGATCGCGTCCGTGACGCCGTGCTACGTGGACGACGCGTCCGCCGGATTGAGCCGTCCCTGTCGCCGTAGCTCCCTCGCGAGAAACGGCTGCTGCTGCTCGACGAACCAGAGCGGGAGCGGTGCCCTCCCTGGCGGCGGCGACCAGTACAGGTTCGCTGCTCGACGTCGCGTCTCTGCGACTTCGCGCCCGTCGAGCCCGAGCCGCTTGATGGTGCTCTTGATGGCGTCTACCCGATCGGGCGGAGCGCGCGGACCGACCTCGGTCTTGAACGAGTTGAGGTCGAGCGCGAACCATCCATCGCCCACCTCGAAGGGATCGAGCACGTCCGCGAAGTGCGATTTGCAGCCGTTCACCAGCGAGCACGCCAGTCGATAGTTCGACCATGTGTACGCGAGCATGGGATCGGTCGAGTCGAGGAGCGCGACGAAGTGGTCCGTCGTGGGTGACTGGTCGAGCTCGATGTATCGCGCGAGGTAGGCGCACATCCCGCCGTACGCGGCGTGTAGGGCCGGCATGGCCCGCGTCCAGTAGTCGTACTCGCGCAGCATCGTGTTCGTGACCTGCGCGGTCTTGCTCACCTGGGCGGCGATCTTGCGACCCGGCCACCTTCGCAGCGGCGGGAGACCGGCGAGCTGCCGGATGGCGTCTTCGCCGCGCTCATACACGTCGCGTTTGAAGTCGTACCCGGGCGGCGTCGGCTCCGGCTGTCGCGCGACAGGGATCACGCGGCGTCTCCCCGCTCCCTCCGCCACCATCGCCACGAGAGCCAGAACGGGTCGCTGTCTACGACGAGGCGGCGGAGGCGCTCGTGCATCTCGTCGACCTCGACGCGCGACGCGTCCCCGCGCGCCATGAGCAGCTCCGCGGCGTTCATCGCGTCCTGGGCCTCGCGCGAGCAGGGCCGCGCCAGGTCGAACACATCGGAGATGAGCCACATGTTGGCGTCGCCCCGCTTGCGCCAGTCGTCTCTTGCGAGGGTCACGTCTCCGTCGTGGAGGTCGAGCTTCCAGAGCGCGTCTCGCTCCCGATCGAACACGGGCTCCATCGAAGCGAGCACGAGCGGCGAGTGCGTCGCGACGAGGCACTGCACCTCCGCGCTCTGGCCGCCGCGCCAGGCGCTCACGGCGTCGAACAGGCTCCGCAAGACCGTCCGCTGCCAGCGCGGGTGGAGGTGGGTCTCGGGCTCATCGATGAGCAGCACCACCTGCCGGGAAATCAGCATCCCCTTCAGCGCGGCCTCGCGCTCGTGCGCCCGGAGCGCCCACGTGAGGAGGTACGCCAGCTTCACCATGCGCTGCACGCCCGCGGGCGCGAAGGTGATCGGCACGTCCTTGCCGTACGGCATGCGGATCGTCGGGATGAGCTGCTCGTCGCCCGCGTAGGGCTGGATCGCGTCGCCCGCCGCGAGGGCCTCGCCCTCCGGGCCGAGAGACGCGAGCAGGCGTTCGAGGAGCTCGAAGCTCGGGTCGCCGCTGCGCTGCCAGAGGGTCCACTCGTCGAGGAGCCCCTTGCAGAGAACGGCTCCCGTGCCATCGCGCTTCAGGCCGTGCAGCACGGCGTCGGGGCTGAAATGAAAGGCGTGGACGTACTCCTCTCTCCCTCCGTCCTGCCTCGAGTAGAGGGCGTAGTTGCGCATCGGGTCCCACACCGAGAACGACCCGTCGACCCGGGCGTACATCACCAGCCCGGGGTTTGGGGGCCGTCCGCGCTTGCGCTTCCAGTCTTGCGTCGCGCGATCCCACCGGGCGGCTCTTGGCTCGTGGAGGTTGCCCGTATCGCTGTCGAACGCGTAACCGATCTCGGCGTCATCTTGCGACGAGGGGACCGCGGGAGACCCCGCCCACGTCCGCGTCAGCGCCCACCACGCGAGCTCCAACAAGAACGACTTTCCCAGCCCGTTGTCGCCCGTGATGAGGTTGAAGCGCTCCGCGACGGGGTCCATCGCCAGGCGCTTCGCGGGTCCGACGTTGGTGAGGGCGAGCTTCCTGAGCATCGTGGGCGGAAAGGGTTCTAGGCGATCCGCACGCGGCGGCGCAAGTCACCACAGCCCGCGGCACCCGCGGAGCCCGCCGCGCCGCGCGACGTGATCGAGACGCCCGTCCTCCGCCCCACGGGCACGGGCTGACGCCCCTCATACCACCGCTACACCAGACCTGCTTACAAGCCGTTGCGCGTGAGCGCGACGACGGTCGACATCGACGTGAACAGTCGTCGAAGGCAACGGCGCGAAGGGCCGAGTTACAAGCCGTTGCCTTCCACCAGCGCGCACGTTTGCGTCAGCCGTCGTTGCGCTCCCGCGCAGCGGCTTGTAAGCGGGTCTGGTGTTGCGGTGGTATCACGCGCCTGTCCTTCACCCGCCCATGAACGCGCGCAGGTAAGGCGCCGTGCGGCTCTTCTTCGAGCGCGCCACCGCGGCGGGCGTGCCCGCGACGACGATGCGTCCGCCCTCGTCGCCCGCGCCGGGACCCATGTCGATCACCCAGTCGCTCTCGGCCACCACGCGCATGTCGTGTTCGACGACGACCACCGTGTTGCCCGCCTCGACGAGCCCCGCGAGCTGCGTGAGGAGCCGCTCGACGTCGTCGGGATGCAGCCCCGTCGTGGGCTCGTCGAGAACATAGAGCGCGTTGCCCTTGCCCGCGCGCTGAAGCTCCGTGGCGAGCTTGATGCGCTGCGCCTCGCCGCCCGAGAGCTCCGTCGCGGGCTGGCCGAGGCGGAGGTACCCGACGCCCACCTCGCGCAGCACGTCGAGCGAGCGGCGCACCGAGGCGTCTTCTTCGAAGAAGCGCCACGCGTCGTCGACGGTCATCGCGAGCACCTCGGCGATGTTCTTGCCGCGGTAGAGAATTTCGAGCGTCTTCGCGTTGAAGCGCGTGCCCTGACAGGTCGGACACGGCGCGTACACGCTCGGGAGAAAGAGCAGCTCCACCGAGACGAACCCATCGCCCTCGCAGTGCTCGCAGCGCCCCTTCGCCACGTT
>JBPOHC010001050.1:0-2340 GCA_052035985.1 Myxococcota bacterium
CGAATGGCTGAGAACCGCGAGATCATCCTCGACGCGATCGAGACCGCGCTCCAGGGCATCGACGGTACCGGCACGTACCGCACGACCGTCGCGACCGTGGCCCGCGAGCTCCTCGACTACGACCGGGCGAAGGGCAACACGCCGTGGCTCGGCTACGCGCCGAGCGAACAGCAGCGCTCGCCTGAGTACCTCTACGGAGGTCGGCACCACTTCCTGCGCGTGCGCATCGTCGGACACGTCGACGCATTCGAGCAGGCCGACAAGACCGCTTCGATCTCGGATCTCGAGGCGGACATTCACGACGCGATGACGGCCGACCCGACGTGGAGCGGCTACGCGATCGACACCATTCAAGCGGCACCGCTCGCGACCGAGGAAGGCGTGCCCGAGAAACAAGGGACCACGGGCGGCGTCACGAGCTGCACCGTCGAGTTCGAGATCGACTGGTTCGTCTGACGACGCACCGAAGGAGACACAGCTATGGGACTCATCCAGACGCCCACCGCCCTCGGACAGCAGGCCCGGTATGCCGCGCTCTTCGAGTCGACGCCGGGCACGTACAACCCGCCGACGTCCACCGACTTCGTCAAGCTGCTGACGATGGACCTCGCGCACACGCTCTCGCACGAGGCGCGCGACGACGCGAACGAAGGGCTCGATCCCTACGAGACGACCGCGGGCCGCGGTGACCTCTCGTGGACGGTCGAGAAGTACTTCTCGGCGGCGGCGGCTGGCACCGCGCCCCCGGAGGGCGTGTTCCTCCGCGCGCTGCTCTGCGGCGTCCCCGTCGTCTCCTCGGGCGTCTCGGTGAGCTACCCGCTGCTGAACGCAGACCCCGCGGCGGCGTTCCGCGCGCTCACGCTCCAGCGGTACAACAACGCCGACGACGTCTTCTTCTCGCGTGCCTTCACGGGCTGCATGGTGAACGAGGGCAAGTTTTCGTGGTCGGGCACCGACAAGCCCAAGATGAGCTTCAGCGGGAAGGCTACTGGCATCATCGAGGCGGGCCGCACGCTGACGAACGGCACGGGCACCACGACGCAGGCGCTGACCCTCGACGCGGGGACCGGTCGCTACTTCGACGTCGGCGCGAGGATCAACGTCGGCGCGGACACCAACCAGACGGTGTCGGCACAGAGTGCGGACGGGCTCACGCTCGGCGCCAACCTGACGTTCGGCGATGACGAGGTCGTGGCGCCCTACTGCCCGTCGCCGAGCTACACTGCGGCGCCCATCCTCGGGCTCACGCAGGGCACGCTCACGTACAACGGCACGGTCCAGGCGGACGTGACGTCGTGGGAGATCAACGTGTCGCGCGGGCTCGCGTACCACGAGGACACCTACGGCTCGACCTACGCGGTCGACGCCGATCGCGGGATGCGCGTGATCTCCGGGAAGTTCGGGATCCGCGCCTCGCGCTCGATGCTGAACGACCTGATCCGCCGCCGTCAGTTCGCCGAGGTCGCGCTCGCGATCCGCGTGGGCTCGTCGAGCGGCCGCAATCACCTGATCACGCTCGGCCAGATCCTTCCCCAGATCGAGAAGGACACGCTCCCCGCCACCGGCGCGGGAACGCTGGAAGTGCCCTTCATCGCGCTCGCGTCGACTGAGGGCGCCGTCGACGCGATGACCTGGGTCGTCTCCTGATCTAGACCACGCGGTGCGATTCGCCCTCCCGCCGCACCCGCCGATTCGGGCCAAGGTCAAGAAGCGCTCCCCGGCGAATCGGCGCCGGGCGAGCATCGAGAGGGCGAAGCATCATGGCAAGGGAAGCGAAAGCGATCGCAGCAGCACACCGGGTCTCCGGCGTGTGGGGCGTGCTCTACATCGACGGGCAACACGAGCAGCTCGACGAACTCGACGCGCTCGAGGAGCAGGAACGAGCGGCGAACCAGCGCAGCGAGATCCTCCGCGACGATGACGAGGCCCGGCTCGCGGAGCTTCGCAAGGCTGCGGGCGAGATGCTCGCGGCCCGCGTGCTCCCGATGATCGGCGACGAGTACGCATTGATCGAGGCGACGCGGATCAACGCGGCGATGACGCTCGCGACCGACAGCCGAGGCAACGCGAAGATCAAGCGCTTCGACTCGAAGGCGATGACCTTCGACATGCTGCTGGAGATCATCGAGAAGCGCGTCACCGAGATCCGCGGCTACACCCGGCGCGAGATCCTCGCCGTCGACGCGGACGGCGTGCCGACCGACGAACGCAGCATCCCGATCACGACGGGCGCGGAGTTCGTCTCGTTCCTGCGCTCGCCCGACTGCCCGACGTCCGAGCGCGAGGTGGCGCAGGCGCTCTTCGCGCTCGTGACCTCGCAGAGCCACCTGGATACCGCCC
>JBPOHC010000191.1:0-3799 GCA_052035985.1 Myxococcota bacterium
GTCGCGGCCGACTCCCTGCGCCACCCCACAGTCGAGGAGTGTCTCGTAGAGTCGCGCGCAGAGCTCGGGCTCCCACGCGTCCAGCTTGAGGGCGGCAGCATCGGCCTCGGCGAGGAGGGCGTCGAGCAGCGAGCGCGAGGCCGCGAGCAGCTTGTGATCGAGCGCGAGACGCGCCGAGGCAAGGCGTTGCTTGAAGCGTGCGCGAGGGTCCGGGGCGCGGTTCGCGAGAGCGACGGCCACGCGGAGCGCCTCCACGGCATCGCCCGCAGCAGCGATGTCGCGCGCTCCTTGGAGCTTCTGAAGCGCATCGGACTCGGTCGCGAGGTCTGCCCGCTCGGCCGCGGTGCGCCCCCACAGGTGTTGAAGTCGCTCCGACGCCAGCCACGCGCGTGTGTCCGCGTCGCAGAACGGTACGCCGTCGGCGAACTCCAGACGCGTCACAGACGGGAAGCGAAGGAGCACATGCACCACCTCGCGCCCCAGCGACGCACGCGCCGCCTGGAATCGCCCCCCACGCTGGTCGAGGCCCATCGCAGTCCATCGGTGCAGGTCGAGCCACCACGGGTAACGCTCCAGGGCAGTCTCAGCGCGATCGACGAGCTCCGCCCAGACGCCCTCTGCAGCGAGCTTGCGAAGGTGCTCACGAAGCGCCCCGGGGGCCGATGCTAGGGTCGAGCGGCGGTCCTGCGCCAAGGGCGGCGTGGCGGTGAGGTAGAGGGCCACGCGGAGGAGGCGGTAGGCCGACTCGTCCGCAGGGTCGCGAGCACGCGTCGCGGTGGCCACCTGAATCAGCGCGGTGATAGATGCGCTTGCGGTCTGGGCGCGGTCGCTTTGCGGCTGCGGTCGCGGCGTGGGGTTGTCGACGGGGTCGAGGCCCGTGATTTCGGGTTCGGGCAGGGGCTCGGAGCGTTCGACAGGCGCGCGACGTCGGAGCGCGTCGAGGAGGCGCGCGAGCACGACGTCCCGAGAGTCGGAGCGACGTGCGATGGCCTCCGAGAGGATCTCCGCGACCGACAGACAACGCGCGATGAGGTCGTCACCAGTGGGCGGATCGGGGCAGCGCTCGATCGCGCGCGCGAGGTGCTCGGATAGCCACGTCCACTGGTTCGCGCGGGCACGAGGGCGTTGAGGGAAGTACGTGGCCGCCCAGTCTTCGGCGAACACAGCCAGGAAGGAAAGCGCGTCGAGGAGGCCGCCCCACGCGCGCTCGTGAAAGAGCGCGGCGGCGAGCCAGGTCGCGGCGCGAACGTCCTTCGCGCGCGACGTGAGGACGGTTGCGGCGAGAGCGTGGACGACAACCCAGTCGGGCGAAATGCCCGACATCCGAGTGAGCTTGTCGACCTCGCTCTGGAGCGTGGCGAAATCGGTGTCACTGGCCGGGTCGCCCCCAGGAGGTGAGTCGCCTTCGATCGGCGAGAGCAGCGAGAGAAACGCTGCCGGGAGGCTGAGCAGGAGCTGTTCTCGTGTCATTGCGTCGACCATTGATCTAACGACTCTATCTTGTGTTTCGATGGAACGCGATACGGAGAAGGATTTTCCACTCGGTCGTGCTGTAGAAAATAGCACCAATCCGAGGTGTACTGTCCCCATGATGTCAGGACACCACGCTGCGGGTCGTCGCAGGCGGCAGTGGCGGCTTCGGCAACGTCCAGTATTCGTTGCAAGGCGGCCAGATCACGGAAGGCGCGGCCCGGGGCGCCGATGCCGTCAGCGATAGCATCACGATTTCGAAGGGCGGTCCCGGGGGCACCTTGGGAGGCCCCTGCTCTCCCGGGGGCGGCGCAGCCGGAGCTTCAGGCGAAGCGCTCGGTACGGTCACCGCCCTGGGCGCGACGCTGATCGTCGGCATCGGCGTGATGAGCGTCGGCACCGAAGCGCTGCTCCGACACGGCGCCACGTCGAGCTCGGTGCCGACTGCGGTTGCTGTCGCGCGTGTCGTGACCGCCGTTTCCGAAGCGAGGGAGGTGATCGACGCAGGGGCACCCGCTGCGGCGCGTCCCGCGGCGCCCACCAACGCACCGGCGAATCCCCCGCCACCCCCGCACCTCGCGATCGTGACGGCGTCCGCTGATCGGTGGGGCACGCTGAGCATCGATGGGCAGCACGTCACCGAGAGCTGGGCGACATAGCGCGTGCCTCCTGGAAGGCACCGCACTCGCAGCACGACGAGCACCGAAGCTGTCGTGGACGTGCGTGCGGCCGCGACGTGTGGAGTTCCGGGACGGATTTCGTCTCTCAGGCAGACCGCGGGTTGCGGCCGATGTAGACCGTGGATCGCGGGCAGCCAAAGTCGTGCCAGGTCACGAGCTGCGCGATGCCGTCGGCAATCTTCGCCCCGCCAACGGACGAAGGCTCGATGGGGTTTGCGAGGTCAACCGGCTCGTTGCACGTGAGGCGCAGGTCGACCAGAGGGAGACCGCGCTCGAACGCGGCGCGGGTGATGACGTCGTTGAATGTCTGGAGACCCACCGACATCACGCAGCGCCGGGTCACGTCCGTCGGCGCGGGGTCGTAGATGGTGCACACGCCGACCGGAAGTCCACGCATCAGAACCGCGTCGAGCATCTCGCAGTAGCGCGCGGCGAACGTCTCGCGGATCTCATGGAACCGCATCAGTGCCTCGACCACCGATTGGACTCGTTCGCCGAGCACCCCGACCACTGCGCGAGCGTCGTTTCCGCCCGCGCTGACGGCCAGATGCGTCGCGTCGTTCGGGGCCTGCTGAAGTTGGAAAGGCACGTCACGGAGGCCTGCGCCGTCGCGCGCTCGGAGCGATGCCTGCCAGGGCGACGGCAACCTCGCGCGTAGATGCCGCACCACCGACAGGCCGCCCTCGCCGACAAAGGCTGCGTTGTCGAACGACGAATCCCCGAGCAGAACGACGTGCATGATGAGAAGCATCTTCGCGCGACGCGGTCGATGGGGTCAACGAGCACCGAGCAGCAGTTCGGGCAACGGCTATTTCATCGTCCGCGCGATCCGGTAGAGGCGCAAAAGCTTGTCAACACCGTCTCACGCGTCGAGCGCCACGCACGTGTCAACCGCCACCAACCTCGGCTCTTCGTCGGGTTCCGTGCCTGTCTCCCTTGGCGCGGTGGCCTCTGGGATCCTCGGAGTTCCGAGAGGTGCGCGATGTTGGTCTTCGTCGAGATCGTTGCGGAGCACCTGCGCGAGCACGGCGAGGCGACGACGGTCTCGGACGACCTCGCGCCTGAGGGCATCCGGTTGAGCGTTCCGATCGCGGAGACGCTCACGGGCGCATCATGCCCGCGCTGTGAAGCTCACTCCGACCGCGTGCACGGCACCCACCACCGATGCCTTCTAGATCTCTCAAGGCAGGACGTCGCCCTCTCGCTGCGGGTCCGCGTCCGTCGCTTCCGCGGCAAGAACGAAGCCTGTTCGCGGACCTCATTCGCCGAGTTTTCTCGGAGATCGCAGCGCGCCGCGCGCAGCGGACGCGGCGTCTGGCCGAGAAACAGACTGCCGTGGGTCTCGTCCTCGGCGACCTCGCCGGTGCGCGGTTGCTACGCGCTCGGAGGGCCGACGAGCACGTCGGTCTTCCTGCGACTGACCCGACGGGCGCCCGCGCCCAACGCACCGACACCAAGGGTCCTCGGCGTCGACGACTGGGTGCTGCGGCGGGGACACTCCTACGGGACCGTGCTGATCGACCACGAGCGCCGTCGTCACGTGGCGCTGCTCGACGGACGCGAAGCCGCCACCCTCGCGCGCTGCCTTCAGGAGCATCCCGCCGTCGAGATCATCACCCGCGAGCGCACCGAAGCCATCGCCCTGGGAG
>JBPOHC010001003.1:0-3674 GCA_052035985.1 Myxococcota bacterium
GCGCGCGATGCCGCTCAGCATCTCGGCGGGCGTCGGGTTCATCGCGCTCTTCGGCGTCGCGGTGCTCAACGGCCTCGTGCTCGTGACGCAGGTGCGGGCCTCGCTCTCCGAAGGGATGACCGCGCACGACGCGGCGGTGTCGGGCGCGCTGCGGCGGTTGCGTCCGGTGCTGACGACGGCCGCGGTGGCGTCGCTGGGCTTTCTGCCGATGGCGCTCGCGACGGGCGAGGGGGCCGAGGTGCAGCGCCCGCTCGCGACGGTGGTGATTGGAGGGCTCCTCAGCGCGACGCTGCTCACGCTGCTGGTGCTTCCGGCGCTGTGCGCGCGCTTCGCGGGGGCGTGGCAGAGGGCCGTGCCGCGCGACGTCACGGGAGCGCCCGTCGAGGTCGCGGAGGTGTAGCGCTGAGGCGATGGAGCGGGGCGTCGTCGACGATCAAACGCGGTGCTCAGAGCCGGAAGGAACGCGGTCGGGGCTGCGTCGGAGGCTGCTCGGTGGTCGTCGGCGATACGATGGCGAGGAGTCTCGCGCCTTCGAGCGCTGCATCCACGAACGACACGGGGCGCGACTCCATGCCCGAGGCTGCCGCTACCTCCTCCGCCCGAATTCGCGTGCATCCGACCTCGCGTTCGACCTTCGCGGCGTGCTCGGGGGCCTCGCGGCGGAGGTACGCCACCAGCTTGCGCTGCGCACGCTCGTCGTCCGCGAGGCGCGTGCTGGATCGCGCGGTGTTCCACGACTCCGTCAGGAGCAGTTCGACTCGTGCGGCGTCGAACACGCGAAGCACGAACGTGGCGCAGGTCAGTCCAAGGCTGTCACCGAGCGCGACGGCGCCATCGTCGCCGACGGATGAGTTCTTGGGGTCGAACGCGTAGGGGAGAGCGCCATCGCGGAGTCGACGACCGACGAGTTCCGCGTGTGCACAAAGATCCGCGAGCTCGTCTTCGTCGAGGCCCGGCTGCACCCACCAGACAGGGTGTTCGAATCCCGCAAGGTACGAGGCGGCGTCCTCGTTGCGCGAATCGTAGTGCCACGCCTGATGGAGGAGCTTGACGTTGCCCTTGTCAGACGCGCGATACGCCACGCCCACGTGTGCGCCTACCGGGCTGCGGTGGAGAAACAGCGCGGCATCGACCGAAGGCATGGCGACAGGCGTTAGCGGTGAGACCCCAACCTCGTCGCTCATCGGAGCCGGGCCTCGATACGCGCGCGACGGTCGGCCGGGAGCTTCCACGTCTCTTCGAAGGCGACCTTGCAGCGGTCAAACAGCCTCGTACGCGTGTCGCCCAACAGGTCGCGCGCAGGGAAGGTGAGCGAGAGCAACGCCGTGAGCACGCGCGGCGGAAGTCGCGAAGGATCGAGGCGCTCCAACAAGATCACCGCACGCTCGATCTCGTCGCCGCTGAGGAGCGCGTCGATGTGGTCCATCAGCTCGTTGGTGGCGGCGATCGGTCGCCCTGCTTCGACCTCGGCGTATGCGACACACAAAGTGTGTTCCGCCAGCGCAGACGCCGCGCGCTCTGCGTACGACCTCGCCGCGGCGACGAAGGGAGGGGCTTCGGATGCGAGCACGTCCGTACCGCGCCACGCGTCGAACTCGTGCGAGAGCCCCTGAAGACAGACAGGGCCTTCGCCCGCTCGGGGCAGCGAGGTCGAATCGGCGGGCGCGGTCGAGGCCCGGTCGACGAGCAGCTCTACGACGAGCTCATCCGCATAGAATCCGAGGTTCTTGAGGTGGTACGCCGCGATCTCCCACGAGGTGTGAAAGTGAGAGACCGCCTTCGCGATCATCTCGCGCGCCGCCGCGACGGATGACTCTGGGACCGACGGCACGCCGAGCAGTTTGAAGAGCCCCTCTTGAGGGAGCAGAAACTCCGCCGCAAAGCCCTTCGCGCGGCTCTCAAGCAGGGCGGTGACGCCTGACTCCTGGCGTTGGCTGACGCGCCCCTGGGGGCGTTCGTCGAGCGCGATCTGGACGCGCCCGGGAGCGACCGGGTCGAAGAGCAGGTGGCAGAGCTCATGCGCGAGGTACACGCGCGCGAGCTGTGGCGTATGTTGTCGACTCTCGTCGTCGGCGGCGAGCACGACCGCTGCGCTCGCCCGGCTCACGTCAAGCGTCGACGCCGCACGGAGGTCGAGGGTCGCGAGCGAATCGACGAGCACTGCGACCCCGAGGCGCTCTTCGAGCAACGCGCGCAGGTCTCCGATGACGTCGCCTCCCAACCCGAGCGCGGCCCGCACGCGCCGCGCGAGCCTGTAGCCCTGTCGGGCGGCGTCTCGTGGCAGCGGACCCGAGGGGCGTGAGGGCGTGAAGGTCAGCCGCCGTTCGAAGCCCGATCGTCCGGCGGGGGAACCAGCAAAAATCCGAGCTGCGCGCAGCGCCCTTTCGAGGGGGCGGAGATCCGTCGCGTCGAAGTCCTGGTAGTGACCGTGGAGGAGAAACACGGTCATCGAGGGGGTCTCCGCGGGTTCGGCGACGCCGACGGCGAGCTCCTCGGCGTTCAACCCGTAGAGAGGAGCCAGCGCGCGCCGCACCTCCGGCGGGGCATCTCCTCGCTCCGAGGCTTCGACATCCGCGATCTGCACCTTCGCGGCGTCGGCGACCTCTCGATGAGACAAGCCCCGAAGGCTTCGCAACGTGGCGAAGAGCTCCCCCAGGTGAGCGAGCCGTTGCATCTTGATTTGAGGCTTCTAGTATGCGCGCGACGCGAGCGTCAAGGCTCGCGGAGAGGCGTGCTTCTGGCCCGGTGGGGCGTGCTTCTGGCTCGGAGAGGCGTTGCTTCTGGCGCGGGGAGGCGTGCTTCTGGCCCGGTGGGGCGTGCTTCTGGCTCGGAGAGGCGTGCTTCCGGCGCGGGGAGGCGTGCTTCTGGCGCGGAGAGGCGCGCATTCCGCTTGCGAGGGCCCCAGCCTGCCGCGGTACCTTCTGAGACCTATGGCGAAATCATCGACGAAGGCGAAGAACACAGGCGGGGAGGTGGTCGAGAAGGCCGCCGTTGATCCGCACAGGGCGAGGCTCGACAAGGCGATGGAGGCGCTCGCGCCGGGCGCGGTCGTGAAGGCCCCGTCACACGCGAAGGCGCGCGCGGAACACGTCGCCGCCATCGCCGCCGCAGCCACGGCCGACGCCGCGAAGCTGCTCACCGTTCCGCTCGAAGGGGGCGCCATCGAGCGCTGGGAGCTCGACGTCTTCCCCGTCGCCGCGGCGTACGCGAAGGACCTCGGCGACGCCGTGTCGGCCGATCGGCTCGCGACCGGCGCGACGCTCTCGACCGCCGACGCGAAGCTGCTCGGCACCGTGCGCGAGGATCAGGCGAAGCTGCTCTCGGCCTTCCGTCGGCTGCGCTTCAAGAGCGATCGGACGAAGCTCCGCGAGCTGCGCGCCATCGAGGTCGGCGACCACGACGACGTCATCGACGCATACGGCGACTCGACGGCGCTCCTCGCGCTCGCCAACCACGACAACCACCAGGCGTGGGTGGCGACGCTCCCGCTCGGCGAGGCCGAGGCCGTGGCGAGGCTCTCTGCGGCGCAGGCCCGGCTCGGAGCGCTCGCGAAGGCCGCGAAGCTGCCGCAGGGCGCCACGGCGCGGCGCGAGGCGCTCAAGCGCGTGTGGACGGTGATCACGCGCGTCGAGCGGAAGGTGCGCGACGCGGCGGACTACCTCTTCCACAAGCAG
>JBPOHC010000283.1:0-3061 GCA_052035985.1 Myxococcota bacterium
CGGCGCGGTCGAGCACCGTGAAGTTGCAGTGATCGTAGGGAGCCGTCTCGGCCACCATGCGGAGCGCTCCCTCGTGCACGGTTCCGTCGCGGACGAAGCCGAGGGCGTTTGCGTCGAGCACGCACGCTGCGTCGGCGTCACCCGCGATGAGCGCGCGCACCGCGTCTCGCTCGCCTCCGACGTGATCGCCGTGCTTGCCAGAGAGCACGTCGTGAACGATCACGTCGAAGTCGCGGTGCGGTTCGAGACCGCGCTCCGCGAGGTGCAGCAGCGGGAGGATCGTCGCCTGCGGAGAGTCGTCAGCGCCCACGGCGACGCGTCGACCGCGCAGGTCGTCGACCGTGTGAATCGCGCTGTCGGAGCGCACGAGGATGACCGAGGTGAGGTCCTGATCGGTGTCGCGCATGGCGACGGCGCGGGCGCTGCGTCCGAGGCGCGCGGCGAGGCGCTCGCTCTCGAGCCACGCGAGGGGAGAGTTCCACGCGACGTCGACCTCGCCGCGGAACTGGGCTTCGACGAGGCGCTCGTAGTTGGTGAAGAGCACGTAGTCGAAGTCGAAGGACTCCTGCGCGAACCAGCGCTGAAAGCCGTCCCAGATGGTGACCACCCTGGCGTCGTAGGCCACGGCGCCGAGCACGAAGGCTTCGCTCACGGTGCGACTCTCTTTCATCCGAAGAGGGGCATGTTGCAGATCGCCTTGCCGATGAAGTCGTAGAGGGCGGCGCTCGTGGGCGCCCTCACCGCGCCCGCGCGCGCGTCGCGGAAGTATCGCTCGACGCCGACGTCACCGCGGAAGGCCGCGCCGCCGCACACGCGCATCGCGAGGTCGGTCACCTCGATCGCCGCGTCGTTGCATGCTGCCTTGCATTCGAGCACGCGCAGCATCGCGTCGGCGCGTCCCGTCGCGAGGGCGTCGAGCGTGTCGAGCCAGAGCGCGCGAGCCATGTCGGTCTTGACCTTCGCCTTCGCGAGGTACGCGCGCACCGTCGCGAGGTCGGCGGGGGTCTGTCCCACGTGCGACCAGCGGGCGCCCGAGGCGTGCTCCGCGCTGCGCGCGATGGCGGCCTCCATGATCCCCACGGAGCACGCGGAGTTCATCGCGCTGAAGGCCGGGAGCACGACCTCCATCATCACGGCGAAGCCCTTTCCGTCGTCGCCGAGGCGCGCGGATTCGGGCAGCACCACGTTGTCTGCGGTGACGGGCGAAGACTCGTTTCCGCGGAGCCCGAGGCCCGTGAACGGACGATCGATCGTGAGCCCCTTCGCGTCGCGCGGGACGAGCCAGATCGTGCTCGCCTCACCGCCCTCGACGGGCTTCGAAGACCACACGTAGGAGTGCGCCGCGTTGGCCGAGGTGACCCAGCTCTTGCGCGCGTCGAGTCGCACGCCGCCGTCGACGCGCGTGGCCGTCGAGGCGGGCGCCCAGAACATGCTGCGCGATGCCGCTTCAGAGAACGCGAGGGTCGAGAGGTGCTCGCCGCGCGCGATCTCACGGCGCGTGGCGTCGTCGCCGTAGCGCTCGATGACGAGGGTGCCCGCGTAGTGCATGCAGACGACCATCGCGGTCGAGCCGCACGCGCGGCCGAGGGCTTCGACGACGGTGGCGGCGTCGCGGAGTCCGTGGCCCATGCCTCCGTGCGACTCGGCGGAGACGAGACCGAGGAGCCCTTCGCGCTTCATGGCGGCGAGGCTCTCGGAGGGGAAGCGCCCCTCGCGGTCGACGGAGGCTGCGTGCTCGGCGGCGACGGCGACGACGGCATCGAGCGCGGGGCGAACATCATGGTGTGACATCGGCGAGTGTCTCCTCTGCGTGGCCGCGCGGGGGCGGCGGCGCGGAGGGCGTCGCGTCACCCGCTACGGGAACAGTGTCGCGCGTGCCCGAAGACCTCGGGCGCAGCGACGATTCAGGTGTGCGGGGTGTGATCCCTCATGAGGGCGGCGACGCTATCACGCCCGTGCGCTCGGGAATGGCGCGATCGGAGGTCACAACGGGGCGCCTCTTCTGGTAGGTCATCGAAGGGCCCGCACAGGAAACCTCGACCAGAACGCGGCCGTACGGAGCGCTCGCGGTCACGCGTCACGCTCTCGGCGACAGGGGAACGCGATGGAACTCTCGACGATCACCCTCGACCAGGCGCGCTCGATCCTCGACGCCTGGGTGCGGCAATCACGCTGGCTCCACCGCGACGTGGCGAAGCGCATGGAGGTGACGTCGTTCCGTCACGTCGGCGCGCATCACATCCGCTTCGAACAATTCTATGAACGCCGAGAGGTCAACGCCGCCGCGCGCCCCCACCCAGGAGGCCCTGTCGATGGCCCCGAGAACGGCGCGCCTCCCGACCCGTGGGCGGTGCCGTTCCCCGAGACGGTCGACTTCGAGGCCGTGACACTCGCGGCGCCGCTGCCGCATACGAGTTCGGTGCACCGCTGCGACCGCTGCGGCGGCGAAGGGCGCCACACCTGCGAGCACTGCAACGGCGAGCGACGCGTGACGTGCCCCTCCTGCGGCGGCCGCGGGAGGGTCTCCTGCGGGTGCATCAACGGACGCAACGCCTGCCCCTCCTGCGGCGGCAGCGGGACGCACTCCGAGACCCGCACGATCACCACGACCGAGCCTGACGGAAGCACGAGCGTCCGCACCGAGACCGCCACCTCGTCGTGCGGCTCCTGCGGGGCCTCGGGGCAGATCATCTGCGGACGCTGCGGCGGCGCGAGCGACCTCCCGTGTTCGGTGTGCGGCGCGTGCGGACAGGTCACCTGTTCGGGCTGCGGCGGCGACGGTCGCGTGGTCTGCGCCCCCTGCGGCGGACACGGCCGCGTCGAGCGCTTTCAGAACCTCACCGTGACCCGACACTACGACTCGAACGTCGTCACGCTCGACGCGGCGGCGCTCCCCGAGGCGCTCGTGCTCGACGCGTGCGGCGTGAAGGTCCTCGAGGAGTGCGCCGTGACGATCTCTCCCGACAACGGCGCCGCGCGCGGCGAGAGCGGCTACCGCGATCGCCCGGTGCGCGTGAGCGGCGACGTCGACGCGGCGTCGCGGGCGCTCATCGAGGATCAC
>JBPOHC010000823.1:0-2012 GCA_052035985.1 Myxococcota bacterium
CCACGGGGCCCCCCGCCCCCGCCCCCGGGGTGGCGATGTTCGCAGACCCCGAGGCGGGCGCGGGCGTCAGCCCCGAGGTGGTGCCGCGCGCCACGGAGCCGTTCTTCAGCACCAAGCCCGCGGGGCAGGGCACGGGCCTGGGGCTCGCCATCGCGAACGAGATCATCAAGATCCACCGCGGATCGCTCGCCATCGCGCCGCGGCGTCCGAGGGGCACCCACGTCGCCGTTCGAATCCCCACCGTGCCGAGAGGTGACGATGCCAGCGCGTGAGCCAGCGTTCCGTGTCCTGGTCGTCGACGACGAGATCGAGATGGCCAGGACCGTGGCCGACGGGCTCACGGGGCGCGGCTTCGTCACGCGCGCGATCGACTCGGGCCGCGCAGCGCTCGCGTCCCTCGACGGCGGCGGCTTCGACGCGCTCGTCACCGACCTTCGGATGGCGGACCTCGACGGCCTCGCGCTCCTGTGCGAGTCGCGGCGGCTCGCGCCCGAGCGGCCCGTGATCGTGATGACCGCGTACGGGGCGATCGACACCGCCGTCGAGTCGATCCGTCAGGGCGCCTACCACTACCTCACGAAGCCGTTTCGGCTCGACGAGCTGGTCATCGTGCTGCGCCGCGCGCTCGACGAGGTGCGCGTGCGACGCGAGGCCGCGGCGCTGCGCCAGACGCTGCGCGAGCGCTTCGCCGCCGCGACGATCCTCGGTGACAGCCGCGCGATGCGCGCCGCGCTCGAGGTGGTGGAGCGCGTCGCAGACACGAGCGCCTCGGTGCTGCTCATCGGCGAGACGGGGACGGGGAAGGGGCTCGTCGCGCGCGCCCTGCACACCGAGAGTCGACGCGCCTCGGCGCCCTTCGTCACGGTGAACTGCGCGGCGCTCCCCGAGACGCTGCTCGAGAGCGAGCTGTTCGGGCACGTGAAGGGGGCGTTCACGGGCGCGACCGCGAACCGGGGCGGTCTGTTCGCCGACGCCCACGGCGGGTCGATCTTCCTCGACGAGATCGGCGAGATGGCGCCCGCGCTGCAAGCCAGGCTCCTGCACGTGCTGGAGCGCGGCGTGGTGCGCCCCGTGGGAGGCAGCGGCGAGCGCGAGGTCGACGTGCGCGTGATCGCCGCCACACACCGCGACCTGCGCGAGCGCGTCGCGCAGGGGCAGTTCCGAGAGGACCTCTTCTATCGCCTCGACGTCGTCACGATCGAGCTCCCGCCGCTGCGAGCGCGCGCTGATGACATCCCGCTGCTCGCGGAGCACTTTCTGACGCAGGCGAGGGCGAAGTACCCCAGCTCGCCGGTCGCGCGCGTGTCGGCCGAGGTGATGTCGCGGCTCGCCGAGTACCGCTTTCCCGGCAACGTCCGCGAGCTCTCGCACCTGATCGAGCGGGCGGTGCTCCTCGGTCGCGGCCCAGAGCTCGCGCTCGCGGACCTCCCCGCGGCGCTGCGCTCGGAGGCCCAGGCGACGCGTTCGCTCTTCAGAGGTGAGATCGTGCCGGTGCGTGAGATCCAGCGGCGCTACGCGGCGTGGGCGCTCGCGCAGCTCGGAGGCAATCGCACGCGCACCGCCGAGCGACTCGGCATCGACACCAAGACGCTCGCGAAATGGCTGAGCGAGGAGTCGGACGACGCCTCGAAGGAGTGAGCTCGATCACCGCGCGAGGCGGCACCTCCAGGAGCGGGTGCCCCTTCAGGAGCGCGACCGCGAGGGTCGGCGCCACCAGCGCAGCCGACGATGCTTCACGCCGTGACCATCCATCGTGGCCCGCCACCGCGCTGTGTGGGGGGCGCGACCGTTCGCGCGACGCCTCGATGACGCGCCTCACGGAGCGCCGTTTCCGATGCCGCGGCGTCGACCCCTTTCGCGCTTCGCGCGGCTCCCACCCGTTGTACGTCCCTTAGGAGGTGTCACATGACCACGCGCTTCGCCTCGCTGCTCCTCGTCCTCTCGTCGCTCGCCGCCTGCGGAGGTCAGGACCCTTCGCTCGGAGATCGCGACGCGGCGACCGTCGACGCTGC
>JBPOHC010000405.1:0-3007 GCA_052035985.1 Myxococcota bacterium
CGGAGTGAGCCCGTGCCACACGCGCCGTGCGACCGGCGAACTCCGGACGCTCCGCGCTCGAAGCTTCTCGTTCCTCTCAGACGTTACGCGCTGAACCCCAGGCGCCGCGCGAAACGCTCTGCATTCAGGCGTCCCCGCGAGATGAGCGCAACGATGAACTCCCGCGAAGCGGGACGGGGAGAGCGCCGATGAGAATGGTCCGGTCGGTGATGTTGCTCGCGCTCCTCGCGGCGCCGTCGGCGGTGTTCGCGCAGGCGAGTCCCATCGACGCGCGCTTCGAAGCGGGACGCGCGCTGCGCAGGGATCACCGCGACGCCGAGGCGCTCTCGCACTTTCAGCAGCTCTACGCCGAGGCGCACGAGCCCCGCGCGCTCGCGCAGGTAGGGCTCGCCCAGGCCGCGCTCGGGCGGTGGGCCGAAGCCGAGATGAATCTCTCGCAGGCGCTCGCGAATCCCGACGCGTGGATCGCCGAGAACCGCGCCGGGGGGGCCATGCTCGATCAGCAGGCGCAGCGCATCGCGGCGCACCTCGGGAGCCTCGACGTCGTGAGCGACGCCCCGGGCGCGGAGGTGTGGGTGGGCGGTCAGCGCGTGGGGACCATTCCGCTCGCGCGTCCGCTGAGGCTCGAAGCGGGCAGGGTGACCTTCGAAGTGCGCGCCGCGGGCTACGCGCCCACGCAGCGCGTCGCCGACGTCATCGCGGGCGGAATGAGCCGTGAGAGCGTCTCGCTCACGCGCGCGCTCTCGTCGGTCGAGGGGCCGTCGCAGGGAGTCGGGGGGACTTTCTTCGCGTCGGGGCCGACCGCGCAGGGGCCGTCGAACACGACGCGAACGCTCGCGTGGGTGGCCGCCGGGGGAGCTGTGGTGTTCCTCGCAGGCGGCGCTGTCGCCTACGCGCTGGGGGCCCCCGCTGCAGACCGATGGAACGACGACGCGCAGTGTCTCAGGCCGGGGATGACGCGAGAGCAGCAGTGTTCGAGCGACGGCTCCCTCGCGCGGACCATGAGCGCGCTGGAGATCACGGGCTTCGTCGCGGGGGGCGCGCTCGCCGCGGCGTCGGCGGCGCTGTTCTATGTGTCCACGCCGCGCGGGGGGGCCGCGCTCATGGCGCTCTCGTGCGGCGGCGGTCCGGGCGAGTTCGGCGTGGCATGCGGCGCGCGCTTCTGAGGGGAACCATCGATGCGTGACAGAAGGACCGCGCGGCTCCGCGCCGCGATCGCTGCGGCGATGCTCACCCGGTGCATCTCTCTGAAGCCGGGCTCCGACCGTGACGGGGGCGCCCTCGACGCGCGCGACGCGAGGTCCGACGCCGACGTCGTCACCCCCGACGCCCCCGTCGATCACCTCACGCTCGACGCGCCCGACGCGTCGCTTCCCGACGTCCTCGACGCGCCGTCGGACCTCGTGACCGACGCGCCGACGGACTCCCCAGTCGCGACCGACGTTCGGGTTGATGTCGGCGACGCGAGCGATGCGAGCGATGCGAGCGATGCGAGCGATGCGAGTGACGCCAGCGACGCCCCGTGCGGCGACGCGACGGCGCGCTGCGGCGGCGCCTGCGTCAACACGCAGGTCGACGCGCGGCACTGCGGCGGGTGCGGCGTCGCGTGCCCCGCGGGACAGCCCTGCGCCGCGGGTCGCTGCGCCGCTGTGACCGACGTCGCCGCGGGCGGACGGCACACCTGCGCGCTCATTTCGGGCGCGGTTCGCTGCTGGGGACGCAACCTCGACGGTCAGCTCGGCGACGGGAGCACCGTGAGCCGCTCGCTCCCCGCGGCGGTGCGCGATCTCTCCACGGTGACGCAGCTCGCCGCGGGGGCGAGCCACTCCTGCGCTCGTCTCAGCGACGGCGCGGTGCGCTGCTGGGGGCGTAACACCGAGGGGCAGGTGGGCGACGGCTCGACGACGAACCCCCGCGCGACGCCCGCGGTCGTCGCGGGCCTCTCGGGCGTCGTCGAGGTCGTCGTCGGTGACGAGCACGGCTGCGCTCGCACCAGCGCGGGCGCGCTCCTCTGCTGGGGGCGCAACCAGTACGGACAGCTCGGCGACAACACGCTGACTTCACGCCCCGCGCCCGTGATGGTCGCGCTGACGGGCGTCGCGCAGGTGGCCGCGGGCGCGTACCACACCTGCGCTCGCCTCGACGACGGCACGGTGCGCTGCTGGGGGCGCAACGCCGATGGACAGCTCGGCGACGACTCGATCGACGACCGCATGGAGCCCGTCGCGGTGGCGGGCGTGACGGCCGCGGCGTCGCTGGAGCTCGGCGCGTTTCACTCCTGCGCGCGCCTCATGAGCGGCTCGGTGGTGTGCTGGGGTCGCAACGGTGAGGGGCAGCTCGGCGACGGAACGCTCGCGAACCGCCAGACGCCCACGGCGGTGTCGTCGCTCGCGGACGCCACGGAGGTCTCGCTCGGCGACGCGCACACATGCGCGCGCCTCAGCGCGGGCGCGCTTCGCTGCTGGGGGCGCAACGCGGAGTCGCAGCTCGGTGACGGGACCGTGGACGCGAGGGTGTCTCCGACGGCGGTCGTGGGGCTCGCGGGGGTCGCGCAGGTCGCGCTCGGCGGGCAGCACTCGTGCGCGCGCACGATGGATGGAGCGCTCCGCTGCTGGGGCGCCAACGCTTCGGGGCAGTGTGGAGAGGGGGCGCTGACGCTGGCCTCGCCGACTCCGGTGCGGTGGTGAACGCCGCGCCGGAGTCGTGAGGAGGGCGCGAGCCTACAAGCAGGTCCAGACGCTGGTGATGCCGAGTCGAGTGCAGCGGCCGGTGCCGCAGTCATCGCCGCAGGAGCTGCAGGCGTGCTGCGTGTGGATCGCGGTCTCGCAGCCGTTGCTGGCGCTTCGGTCGACGTCGCAGTACCCGCTGTTGCAAGCGTACCCGCAGCTCCCGTCGGTGCAGGTGCGCGAGGCGTTGGCGGGCGTGGGGCAGCTCATTCCGCAGCCGCCGCAGTTGGCGGGATCGGTGTAGTAGTTCACCTCGCAGCCGTCGCTCTGGGCGCCGTTGC
>JBPOHC010000925.1:0-12874 GCA_052035985.1 Myxococcota bacterium
CTCCTCCGCGAGCCTGCGTCGACTGACCCCTACACCCCGACGGGAGGCTCCGACACGCCTGTGAAACGCACGGTTCTCCAATGCCTCATCGCGCTCGCGGTCGCCGCGGGCGTGGCGCTCCCCTCCGCGGCCGACGCCTTCTGCGGCTTCTACGTCTCCGACGCCAACCAGTCGCTCGTCAACAAGGCCACCCGCGTCGCCCTGATGCGCGACGGCACGCGCACCGTGCTCTCGATGAGCAACGACTACGACGGGCCGGCGCAGGATTTCGCCATGGTGGTCCCCGTCCCCGTGGTGCTCCAGCGGGACAACGTGCACACGCTCCCGCAGGAGGTGTTCACCCACCTGGAGTCGCTCACGGCGCCGCGGCTGGTGGAGTACTGGGAGGAGGACCCGTGCCGGCCGCCGGTGCGCTACCGCTTCGCCCCCAACCGCCGGGGCGGGGCGCGGCCTACGAGCGCGGCGGCTCCCGTCGCCGAGGACCGCGACCTCGGCGTGCGGATCGAGGCCCGCTTCTCCGTCGGCGAGTACGACGTGCTGGTGCTCTCGGCCACCCAGTCCACGGGCCTCGAGACGTGGCTCCACCAGAACCACTACAACATCCCCACCGGGGCCGCGGAGTACATGGCCCCGTACGTCCGCGAGCAGTGGAAGTTCTTCGTGGCCAGGGTCGACATCGAGCGCGCGGAGCGCCGCCCGGGCGGAGGCGCGAGGCTCTCTCCGCTGCGCTTCCACTACGACGCGCAGGACTTCAGACTGCCCGTGCGCCTCGGGCTCCTCAACGCGGGCGCCGCGCAGGACCTCATCGTCTACATCCTCCACCCCACGTCGCGCTTCGAGGTGGCCAACTACCCCAACGTGTTCATCCCCACGAACCTCGACGTGGCCGACAGCGCGCGCCGCAACTTCGGCGAGCTCTACGCGCGGCTCTTCGACTACACGATGGAGCAGGCCGGCGGGCGCGCCGTGGTGACCGAGTACGCGTGGGGGACCAACTCGTGCGACCCGTGTCCGACGCCGCCGCTCCAGCAGGCCGACCTCGCCACGCTCGGTGCTGATGTGCTCGGTCAGGGGCGGCCCGGCTTCGACCAGAGCTATCACGTCTACAACATGAACGTGACGCGGCTCCACACGCGCTACAGCCGCGCGACGCTCACCGAGGACCTCGTCTTTCAAGAGGCCGGCGCGGTCGTCGGCGGACGCGAGTTCGTCACCGACGCGGGCGGACGCCCCGAGCAGGGCGCGCGTCCCGCGGAGTACGGGAGCAACAACTTTCAGGCGCGCTACGCGATCCGTCACCCGTGGACGGGCCCCATCCGCTGCGCGCACCCGATCCGCGGACGCTGGGGAGGGCCCCCCAACGGACGCCCGCCGCAGACCCTCGCCGCGCGCGATCTCGCCGAGGTCCAGCGCGGACAGATCCGGCTCTCGTCGGTGATCCGCTCGCCGATTCCGCCCGTGACCATGGGCGGCGGAGCGCGTCGCGCGCCGAATCCCGTGGTGGCGCCTCCTCCGCCTCCGCCGCCTCCGACGCGCCCCGTGGCGCCGCTCCCCAACACGCCCGTGAACAACCTCCCGCCGGGCTTCACGCGCCCTGCGGCGCCGGGTCGTCCGCACGCCGAGAACGAGCGCACGCGCAACGGCCTCGCCGCGATGCTCACCGCCGTCACCGCGGGCGTCTTCGGGATGGTCTTTCTCCGCCGCCGCAAGCGCTGAGTCGCAGCCCCCGCTGGTCAGCGCACCGACGCGCGAGGTATGCACCTCCCTCGCGATGCCCACCGATCTCAACCGTCGTCAGCTCCTCGGCGTCTTCGGCGCGGGCGTCCTCCTCGCGGGGTGTCCCGGTGAGCCCGACCCTCCGCCCGTCGACGCGGGACCGCCCGGTCCTCCGCGCTTCGATCACGGCGTCGCGAGCGGAGACCCGACGCCCACCGCGGTGATCCTCTGGACGCGTGTCACTCCGGGCTCGGGCAACCGCCCCGCGATGTTCGAAGTGCGCTGGACCGTCAGCGCCGACGCGAGCTTCTCCGTCGTGATCGCCGAGGGCCGCGCCACCACCACCGCCGACCGCGACTGGACCGTGAAGGTCGACGCGACGGGCCTCTCCGCGGGCCGCGCGTACTACTACCGCTTCGAGTGCGTCGGGGTGCTCTCTCCCGTGGGCCGCACGCGCACCGCACCCGAGGGAGCGGTCTCGCGTCTGCGCTTCGCGGCGTGTTCGTGTTCGAACTACGCCGCGGGGTACTTTCACGCGTACCGCGCGATGGCCGAGCGCGACGACCTCGACGCGGTGCTGCACCTCGGAGATTTCATCTACGAGTACCCCGACGGGTACTACGGCAACCTCCGTCGCTACGAGCCCTCGGGTGAGATCGTCTCGCTCTCGGACTACCGCGCGCGCTACGCCCAGTGCCGCCGCGACGAGGACGTTCAGGCCGTGCACGCGAGGCACCCCTTCGTCGCCGTGTGGGACGACCACGAGTTCGCCAACAACGCGTGGCGCGACGGCGCCGAGGAGCACATGTCGATCGTCGAGGGGCCGTGGACCGCGCGCCGTCAGGCCGCGTCGCGCGCGTACCTCGAGTGGCTGCCGGTGCGAGAGCAGCCCGACGGGAGGATCTTCCGCTCGCTCGCGTTCGGCGACCTCGCGCACCTCGTGATGCTCGACACGCGCGTGTGGGGACGCGACGCGCAGCCCGCCACGCGCGCGGCCGCGGCAGACCCTCGCAGGCAGCTCCTCGGCGCGGATCAGGAGCGCTGGCTCATCGAGCAGGTGACGCGCACGAGCGCTCGCTGGAAGGTGCTCGGTCAGCAGGTGATGCTCGGTCAGTTCCGCGGCTTCGGCTTCGACTACCTCGACACGTGGGAGGGCTACCCCGCGGCGCGCGAGCGGCTCTTCGAAGCGATCCGCGCGATGGGCGTCTCGGATGTGGTCGTGCTCACGGGAGACATCCACTCGTCGTTCGCGATGGACCTCACGAGCGATCCCCTCGACCCCATGCGCTACGACCCCGCGACGGGGCGCGGCTCCATCGCGGTGGAGTTCGTCACGCCCGCGGTGAGCTCACCCCCGCTCGGCTTCGTGCAGGCCGCGGACCCGATCCTCCTGCGCCGCGCGATGCCGCACATGAAGTACCTCGAGGCCGCGCGCAACGGCTACGTGCTCGTGGAGCTCACGCCCGAGCGCGCCGCGGCCACGTACGTGTACACCACCGACGTGCACGCGCGACCCGCGGGGCCGGTGACCGAGGGACCCACGTACTTCACGGCGCGCGGCGACAACCACCTCACGCGAGCGTAGGTCTGTCAGACGCGTTCGAAGATCGTGGCGATGCCCTGGCCCACGCCGATGCAGAGCGACGCGGCGCCGTAGCGCAGCCCCTCGCGCCTCATGCGATGCACGAGCGTGGCGACCACGCGCGCGCCAGAGCATCCGATGGGGTGACCGAGCGCGATGGCGCCGCCGTCGGGGTTCACGCGCGCGCCGTCGAGGCCGAGCTCGCGGACGCACGCGAGGCTCTGCGCGGCGAAGGCCTCGTTGAGCTCCACGGTGTCGAGGTCGCTCGCCGAGAGCTTCGCGCGCTCGAGGGCGCGGCGCATCGCGGGGATCGGACCGAGGCCCATGAGGTTCGGCTCGACGCCCGCGACGGCGTTCGAGACGACGCGCGCGATGGGCGTGAGGCCGAGGCGCTTGACGGCCGACTCGCTCGCGATGAGCACCGCCGCGGCGCCGTCGTTGATGGGCGACGAGTTGCCTGCGGTGACCGTTCCCCCTTTGCGAAAGACCGCGGGGAGCTTCGCGAGGGCCTCGATGGTGACGTCACCGCGCACCGACTCGTCGCGCGAGAACACCACGGGGGCGCCCTTGCGCTGCGGGATCTCGACGGCGGCGATCTCGTCGTTGAAGGCCCCGCGCGCCCACGCTGCGGCGGCGCGGCGCTGGCTTTCGAGGGCGAAGCGGTCCTGCTCGTCGCGCGTGAGCGAGAACTTCACGGCGACGTTCTCGGCCGTCTCGCCCATCGATTCGAGGGCGAAGCGGCGCTCCATCTCGGGGTTCTTGAAGCGCCACCCGAGCGACGTGTCGAACATCGCGGGAGGGGTTCGTTCGAACGCGTCTTCGGCCTTCGCCATGACGAAGGGCGCGCGGGTCATGCTCTCGACGCCGCCCGCGATCACCACGTCGCGCTCGCCCGTCACGATGGCCCGCGCGGCGCACTGCACGGCCTCGAGGCCCGAGCCGCAGAGGCGGTTCACGGTCACGCCCGTGACCTCGTAGGGGAGCCCCGCGAGGAGGGCGGCCATGCGCGCCACGTTGCGGTTGTCTTCGCCGGCTTGATTCGTCGCGCCGAAGATCACCTCGTCGACGGCGCCCACGGCGTCGGTGTTGCGTGACCGCAGCGCGCGGATCGTGTGCGCGGCGAGGTCGTCGGAGCGGACGCTCGCGAGACCTCCGCGGAACTTCCCGATGGGGGTGCGAAGGGCGTCGATGACGTAGGCGGCGGGCGTGCTCATAGGTGCTCCTCTGGCGGAGCGCCTTCACGCGGTGTCAGGCGCTCGCGGCGCGCGACACTACCCCAGAGGGTCCGAGGATCAATACGGGTTGGGAGGAGGCTCGCCGAAACCCGCGGGCGCGGGGCGAGCAGGCGGATTCGGTGCGGGCGTGCCGTTGGTCTGCGCGGCGGTCGCAGGACGCGCCACCGCGGGTCGCACGAAGCGGGGACGCGGCCGCACGACGCCGACGACGTTCTGCGTGAGCACCGGCGGCGCGACGGCGGGGCGCGCGACGGGAGGCTGAACGACGGGAGGCTGCGCGACGGGAGGCTGCGCGACGGGAGGCTGTGCGATGGGAGGCTGTGCGACGGGAAGCTGCGGCTCGGGCAGAGGCGCGGCGGTCGGCACGGGGACCTCGGGCGCGAGCGCGGTCTGCGACGGAGCGACGACGGGGTCGGGCGCCATGGGGCGGGGGTCGAGGCGCGTCCCTGCGGGCTCGATGAACTGCACGGGGACCGGCGCGGGCTGCGCGGCGGGCGCGGGCTGGGGGATGACCATCACGCTCGGCGCGCGCTGCGGCAGGAGCTGGCCGAGGCTGTACACCAGGATCGCCGTGAGCACGGTGTTGCCGACGAGCACGCCGAGGAGCACGGGCCAGGTGAAGCGGACCTCTGCCGCGGGGCGAGCGCCCTGGGCGTTGTCGTTCTTCTCGGCCGCGGGGGCGAATGCGTCGCGTTCGAAGGCCGTGCGCGTGGGCGCGGGCTGCGACGCATCGATGTTCCCCGCGGGGAGCGCGGCGGCGTGGGCCGACGTGATCTTGCGCGGCATCGTCGGAGGGTTCTCCGAAGCGCGCCTCGGGACGATCTGCGGGTTCGTCGGCGCGCGCATCACGGGCGCGGGCGCGAACTCTCCGGTGCCGCGGCCGACCGCGGGGGCGAACTCACCGGTGCTCCGCGCGATGGCGGGCGGAAACTCCCCCGTGCGTCGGATCTGCGCGGGCGGGAACTCCCCCGTGCCGCGCGTCGCAGGCGGGAACTCTCCCGTCGCGCGCGTGGCGGGCGGGAACTCCCCGGTGTTGCGTCGCATCTGCGCGGGCGGGAACTCGCCCGAGTGACGGCGCATGCCGCCCATCCCCGCGTCGATCACCCTGCCGCTGCTCTGCGTGTCGACCGCGGGCATGAAGAGCGGGTCTTTGCGCGGCGACGGCGGAGGCGGCGAGGCGCCCACCACGATCTCGTCGTCGGTGAGCCGCACGCTGCGCTGGAGGGCTTCATCGAAGCGCCCGGGGAAGATCTCCTCGTCGCTCCAGTCGTTGCGCTCTTCTTCGGGCGGCTCCGACGCGGAGCGGACCGTGTCGGGCGCGGGCGTCCACGACGCCGAGGGCTGCACGCCGCTCGCGCGCTGCGAGGGGCGCACCTGCGCGTTCACGGCCACCGCGCTCGCGGCCATCACCAGCGGCGCCTGCGTCGACGGCGAGGGCGGTGCTGACCACGTCCCCTGCGTGGCGGACTTCGACGAGATGAACGGTCGCGAGGTGCGCAGCGCGTCGGAGTGGAACGACGCCGCCGCGAAGCGACCCGTGGCGGTCTGCACGGGCGCGGGCCCCGCCGCGGGGAAGGTCGGCGCGCGCATCGGTCCGTTGGAGCTCGGACGGCGCCCGGTGGTGACCACGCCCGAGAGGTCCGCGAGGGCTCCCGCGAAGGCGTCTGAGAAAGCACCCGCGCTCTGGAAGCGCCGCGAAGGATCCTGCGACCACGCGCGGTGCAGCACGGCCTCGACCTCGGCGGAACCCTCGGACGCGCCGAGGCGAGGGAGCGCGCCGCGGTAGATGGCCGCGATGATCGTGTGCGCGTTGCCGCTGAAGGCCACCTGCCCGGTGAGGATCTCGTACGCGAACGACGCGAGGGAGAACACGTCGGACGCGGGCGAGAGCGATGCCTCGCCGCTCAGCTCTTCGGGCGAGAGGTACGCGGGCTTGGCGGCGGGGTGCTGCGGCCTGTCGGCGTGGCCCACCGAGAGGAGCTTCACGGCGCCCGACGGCGCGCTGAGGAGCACCGTCTCGGGCATGATCACGCGGTGCAGGACGGGGGGCGTGCGGCGGTGCAGATAGTCGAGCGCCGCAGCGACCTCTCGCACGATGCGAGCGACCTCGGAGGGCGGGAACGCGCGGCCGCTGGCGAGCTCGTTGCGCGCGGTCTTGCCCTCGACCCACTCGGTCACCACCACGGGGAGCTCGTTGGCGGTGTAGCCGAGCGCGTAGACCTCGATGAGGTTGGGGTGTCGGAGGCTCCGCCCGAGCACGGCCATCTTCTCGAACCACTCGCGCAGCTCCTCGACGTGGAGGGGGTGCAGCACGAGGGCCGAGGCGGGGCGCGCGTCGCGGTTCTCCGCGTGGTGGGCGCGGTAGACGAGCCCGACGCGATCCGCGTGGCTCAACCGGCCGAGCACGAAGCTGCCGGGGAGGAGCGATCCTGGGGTGGCCATCCTGCTCATTGGTTGGTCGGTCCGTACGCTACTTCAGCCCGTGTGGGGTTGCACAGTGTTCTGCACCGCCGACCTTCGCCCCGTCGAGCCGGAGCTGTGGTACGCGCTGCGCGGGACCTCCGATGCGAAACGCCCTCGAAACACCGCAAGGCTGGCGGAATCATCCTCGCTTCGATCGCGCCGACGCCCTCGAGTTTGGCGTGGCGACCTCGGGTTTTCAGTGCGAAGGGGGGCTCAACGGCGCCGACGAGCCCGCCACGAACTGGCGCGCGTGGGAGTTCTCTGGCCGCGTGGAGCGCAGCGGCGCGGGCGTCGGGCTCTGGAGCCGCTTCGACGAGGCCGCGCGGCGGGCGCGCGCGATGGGCCTCACGCGCTTTCGCATGGGCGTCGAGTGGGCGAGGCTGTGTCCGCGTGGTGGTTCCATCGACGCGGGCGCGGTGCGCGGCTACGTCGACCGCATCGAGACGCTGCGCGCGCACGGGCTCGAGCCCATCGTGACGCTGCTCCACTTCGCGCACCCCGCGTGGCTCGGCGTGGACTTCTGGCTCTCTCGCGAGGCCCCCGCGGTCTTCGCCGACTACGCGCTCACGACCGTGACGGCCCTCAACCGCGAGCTCGTGAGGCGCAACGCGCGTCCGCTCGGGCGGCTGCTCACGCTCAACGAGCCCAACATGCTCGCGCTCGCGACCTGCGTGGCGGGGGTGTTTCCGCACGGGGTGAGCGCCGTCGCGGGAGGGAGCCCGCTCGGGTTCTGGCGCGCGCTGCGCGGCCTCGACGCGATGCTCTGCGCGCACACGCTCGCGTGGCGGAGGCTCCACGCGCTCTACGCGCGCGAGGCGTGGGGGCGGCCCGACGTGAGCACCAACCTCAACTTCATCGACCTCTACACCTTCGGAAAGGGCCTCTTCGACCTCCTGCGCGCGCCCTCGTGCGGCGTCGCCGCGAGGGACCTCGGCGCCTTCGCGCGAGAGGGCCGCAAGCGCTTCTACTGCGCGCTCTTCGACGGAGAGGCGGGCTCGCGGAGGCACCGCGTGGCGGCGGCGCTCGACGGCGTGCTCGCGCGCGCCGTGGGCCCCGCGGTCTTCGATCGCACGCTCTCGACGCTCTATGAGCGCTGGAGCGACGCGCCCCTCGATCACCTCGCGATCGACCTCTACGACCCCTTCACCGCGCAGCAGTTGAGGCGCGCCGACGGGCTCCTCTCGCTGCTCACCGAGGGCGTCTCTGCGCGCGCGCTCGCGGGCCTCGACCTCAGCGCGATCCGCCTCGCCGAGCCGTGGGAGTGGAGCGCCGAGCCGTGGGCCCTGGTGCGTACGCTTCGAACGCTCACGTGGCCGCTCCCGAGGCTCCCCATCGACGTGGACGAGAACGGGATGGCGCAGCGCAGGGACGTCGGCGACGAGACGATCCCGCGCGAAGACGGCGTGACGCGGGCGATGTTCCTGCGGGGGTATCTCTCGGCGCTCGTGCACGCGCGGGTGGTCGAGGATCTCCCCGTGCGCGCGTGGTGCTACTGGACGCTCGTCGACAACTACGAGCTCGGTCGCTGGGCGCCGCGCTTCGGGCTCTACGGGCTCGAAGATCCGCCTTCGGTCGACGAGCCCGGCGCGTGGTCGCTCCTCGACGCGGGCGGCGACGACGCCGCGGGGACCTACGCGCGCATCGTCGCGGCCGTGCGCTCGCCCGACGTGCGCGAGCGGTCGTCAGCCCTCGAGCGCGCCCTCACGCCGGACACGGAATGACCAGAACGACACGTCGGAATGGTGCGTAGCCAGGGTGGCGCGTGTAGCATCGCGCCCCGATCCGAGGACAGGCACTGCACACGGGGTCTCGCACGCATCGCGCGTCGCGACTCCGCTGCGTCTGCGTGAAGGAGTTTTCGATGGTTCAGTCGCACGAATCGAACGCGTTTCAGCCCCTCCACGCCGCGGGAGGGTTCCCCCCCGGCGGGTACGGTCCCCCTCCGGGTGGCGGAGGCTTCGGTCCTCCCGGCGGCGGCGGCGGTTTCGGCGCGCCTCCCGGCGGTGGCGGCTTCGGTCCTCCCCCTGGTGGCGGAGGCTTCGGCCCTCCTGGCGGCGGTCCTCCCGGCGGGTTCGGTGGTCCTCCTGGCGGTGGTGGTTTCGGCCCTCCCGGCGGCGGCTTCGGCGGTCCTCCCGGTGGCGGGTTCGGTCCTCCTCAGGGCGGCCCTGGCGGCTTCGGTCCTCCTCCCGGCGGTCCTGGCGGGTTCGGTCCTCCGATGGGCGGCGCTGGACGCGTGGCCTTCGGGGGCAAGGGCGGCGACCTGATCGTCATGTACATCGTCCAGGTGGTGCTCCCGCTGCTGGGCGCGTACATGATCCCCGCGCTGATCGGCGGAGGCATCAGCGCCGCCTTCCGCAACGGGAACAACCCGGGGATCGGCGCGGCCATCGCGGCTCCCTTCATGCTCATCGCGGTGGTGGGCCTCATCTGGGGCTCCCTCAACGCGATGGTCCGCATCACGCGCTTTCACTACGAGAACGTCACGATCGAAGGGAAGCGCTGCCAGTATCACGGCACCGTCGGCGGCCTCGTGAAGGCCATGTGGCTCGACTACGTGATCATGGCCTGCACGTTCGGGCTCTACTTCCCCTGGTATGTGACGAAGCTCAACAAGTACACGTACTCGCAGGTCGACGTTCAGGGCGAGCGCCTGGAGTTCAACGGTGACCCGGGGAGCCTCCTCGGGACGTACTTCCTCGGGATGATCCTCACGTCGCTCACGTTCGGGATCTACTTCCCCTGGTTCGCCAACAACATGTACGAGTGGCGCTGGAACGGCACCTCCATCAGCGGTCGCCCCTTCCGCTTCATGAAGGACCCCGGCGGCCTCTTCGGCCAGTGGATCCTCAACGCCGTGCTCACCATGTGCACCGGCGGCATCTACGCCCCCTGGGCCATGTGCGCGATGTGGGATTGGGAGACCCGCCACATCTCCTGATCGCCCCCCGCGATCAACGCCCCGCTGCGCGTATGCGCGCCCGCATCGACCTCGCCCTCAAGCGCCTGAAGCCCGTGGTCCCCGTCGCGGTGATCGCGGGCCTCCTCGGCCTCGTCCCGTACACCACCTGTCTGGTCAAGCTCCTCTTCAGCGTCCCGTGTCCGGGCTGCGGGATGACGCGCGCCACGCTGCGGCTCCTCCGCGGCGACGTGCTCGGGAGCCTCGCGTATCACCCCGTCGCGCTCCCCGGCGCGATCGGTCTCGTCGTCGCGTCCGCGCGCGCGCTCGCGCTGCCCGACGGTCACCCCGCCTGGGATCGCTTCGTCCGCGTCTCGCTCTCGACCCTCGGCGTCGCCCTCGCGATCGCGTGGGTCCTGCGCTTCGTGCACGTCCTGCCGTGGGTGTAGGGCACCGCGTTCGTTGTGCGGTAAATCATGGTGATTTCTTGCGATCAACATCGCAAAGAGCAGACGTTGATGCGGGAAATCGATGACCCAGATACCGTGCCTCTACCCACGAACCCGGAGTCTCTTCGATGTTGAGGTTCTTCTCTGCGAGCACGCGCATGGTCAACTCGCGACGCGCCATGATCGAGTGCCTCGAGGCCGCGCTCGGCGAGGGCGACACGGACTGTGACCTGCTCATCATCCACGCTTCCATCGGGCACAACCTCCAGGTGCTCGCCGACGAGGCGCGCGTGCTCGCGCCGAGCGCGAGGGTCGTGGGCGCGTCGTGCTGCGGCGTGGTGGGGCGCGAGGGCGTGAGCGAGTCGATGAACGACGTCGCCGTCATGGCCGTGCGCGGCAAGGGCGAGGTCGCCGTCGCCTCGGTCGACGGGATCTACGGTCACAACTCGTACGAGCGCAGCGTGACGCTCGGCGAGGCGCTCAAGGCCGCAAACCCCGCGGTCAACATGGTGTTCCTCCTCGCGCCGGGCATCGACATCGCGGACGACCGCTGCATCGCGGGTTTGGAATCGGTGCTCGGCCCCGAGGTGACGATCTTCGGCGCGACCTCTTCGGACAACATGAAGGGCAACCGCTGCTTTCAGGTCGCCGATGGACGGCTGACCGAGCACGGCGCCTTCGCGGTGGGCTTCGCGGACCCCACGCTCGAGGCCGTGACGCAGGCCACGCACGGCTTCGTCGCGGTGGGCGAGCCCATGGTGGTGACGCGCTCCGAGGGCAACAAGATCATCGAGCTCGACGGGCGCCCCGCGTGGGCGGAGTACACCCGGAGGCTCGAGCTCCCCGAGAGCGCGACGTGCGGAGACACGATCCCGATCGGCGCGCTGGCCGAGGCGCTCGCGCCCGAGCTCGCCGCGGAGTACGGCAACGACCACATCCTCAGGGTGGTCACCCGATACGACCCCGACGGGGCGATGCACTACGCGACGACCTGCCCCGTGGGCACGCACCTGTGGCTCACCGTGCGCGACGAGGAGCGGATCTTCAACGACATGGACCGGATGATGGGGCAGATGGTGAAGCGCGGCGCGGGGCGCGAGCTCGTCGCAGTGTTTCACGCCGACTGCCTCGCGCGAGGGAGGTTCCTGTTCAACCGCGTCGTGAAGGACGAGCTCGTGCGACGGATGCAGTATCCCCTCTCAAAGGACGGCGCGGTGCCGCCGTGGCTCGGGATGTACGGCTTCGGCGAGTTCGCGCGGCTCGGCGGGCAGAACCAGTATCACAACTACACCACCGCCCTCTACGCGCTGTATCGCAGCCCCGTGAGCGTCTGAGCGCCTCTCTCGACGTCGTTCGCGAGAACGGGAAGCTGTCACCATGATCAGGAGCTCGTCACCGCCGCCGCACGAGCAGAGCACCGAGTCGCTCCGCGCGCAGGTGGCGGACCTTCAGCGCCACGTGGCGCGGCTCTCGGTGGTACAGCAGCAGCTCATCGACACGCGCGACCGCCTCGACCGCGAGCTCGATCGCTTCGCGGGGATCCACGCGTACAACACGCGCGCCATCGCGGTGCGTGACCCCGAGCGCTTCGCGGAGATCACCGGCGAGACCATCCTCGAGCTCTTCGAAGTCGAGTTCGGTGTCCTCTGGCCCACGAGCGCCGACGGGGCCCCGAAGGCGGCGACCTTTCCCGTCGTGGGTAACGGCGGTGGAGTGCTCGGGATGAACGACCTCGCGGCCCTCCTCGCGAGCGAGCGCTTTCGTCGGACGCGCAGCGCGCTGTGGACCTCCGAGGATGAGCCCGTCCTCGCGCGCTTGAAGCTCCGTCAGCTCGCGGTGAGCGCGTGCCCGGGGCCCGGCGGCGGGACCTTCGCGCTCGTCGTGGGCGGCGTCACCGAGGCGACGGGGGGCTTTCACGGCGGCCTCGCGCCGCAGCACATGAAGGCCTTCACGGTCTTCGCGCAGCAGGTGGGGGCGCTGCTCCAGAACCGCGAGGACAAGGCCACCATCGTCGATCAGATGCGGCGCCTGAGCGTCGAGCAGGAGCGCCTCAACCTCGCCCTCGAAGGCGCCTCGGCGGGCCTCTGGGACTGGAACCTCGAGACCGAAGAGGTCTATCTCTCGCCACGTTGGAAGGCCATGCTCGGGTACCAACCCGAAGAGGTCGAAGACGGCATCGAGTCGTGGAGCTGCCGCGTTCACCCCGACGACCTCTCCGCCTCGGAGGAGCGCATGCGCGCGTGCCACGCGGGCGAGACGCCTGTGTACGAGAACGTCCACCGCCTGCGCCACAAGCGCGGCGACTACGTGTGGATCATGTCGGTGGCGCGCCTGCTCCGCGACGCGGCCGGCGCGCCGGCGCGCATGGTGGGCATTCACATCGACGTGACCGATCAGCGCAGGGCCCGCGAGCAGGCCGAGGCGGCGAACAAGGCCAAGAGCGAGTTCCTCGCGACGATGTCGCACGAGATCAGGACGCCGATGAACGGCGTGCTCGGGATGCTCCAGCTCCTTCAAGACACCTCGCCGAGCG
>JBPOHC010000952.1:0-2395 GCA_052035985.1 Myxococcota bacterium
ATCCCGCCCGAGCGCAGGTGCTGAAGGTCTGAGAGCGGCAGTTCGAAGCCTCCGTCGCGCAGCGCGAGGAGCCGCGCGTGGTCGTCGAGCTTCGCCGCGCCCTCGCCCAGCAGCGCGACGCGGAGCGACGGTCGCGCCGGCGACGAGAGCCACTTCCAGAGGTCGAGCGGGCGCTGTCGATCGTCGCGCGGAGCGGGCTCCTTGGTGCGCGTGTCGGGGTGCTCGATGCTGAAGTACTCGAAGCTGCTGGTGCCATGGTTCGAGAGCGCGAGCACACTGCCGCGGGTGCCCTCCGAGGTCAGCAGAAAGATCGGACGGAGCACGAGGCCCGCGCCGAGATCGGTGTTGACGAGCACGACGTCGCGCGACTGCACACCCCGCTCGGCGACGAGCCATACACCGTGGTCGCGAAGCGATCTCCCTCGTAGCGGAGCGGCGAATACACGCAGCCCCGCGGCCGTCGCGCGCGGCTCCTCGAGCACGCCGAGCAGGTGGTAGCGCCCGAGGAACGACAGCTCGTCGAGGAGCGCGTCGAGGTCGGGACGAAGGATGTCGAGGTGCTGTCGGGCCTCGACGTCGCCGAGGGGCCGGATCGGGTGGCTGAACGTGTTGCGTAACTTCACGAAGCGATCGATTCGCCCCGTGAACTCAGGCCGTGATGCGAGCGCGGTGAGTTCGGGGACGATCGGCCGAGGGAGCGTCGGCCCGACCGTCTCGATGATCCACGACCACGTGCCGACCGAGAGGTGATCAAGGTGCTTCACCCGGCCGAGGGCGCCTTGCACGCGCGCATCGTCGCGTTGCTCGTACGCGTCGACGAGGACGATGCTCCCCAGGAGCGTCAGGGCGTTCTCTACGGTCGCGAGAACGAGCTGGAGCTTTCGCTGCGGGTTTCGCTCCGACGTCGCATCGATCGCGCAGAGCGCGTGCGCGATGGGATAGGGGAGCGTGTGCGCGAGGAGCCGCGTGCGTGCTTCGGGCATGAGGTTGATTGGAGCACGCTTGTACCGCGACTCGGGCGCGGGGTTCACCTTCCGCGTCGCGACCGCGCCGTTGCGGCACGAGACGGTCAGGGGACGGCGCGCACCGCGCGGCCGAAGTCGCGACCGCCGACGACGAGCCCAGGCCCGTCGGCGACGGGCTGCGGCCCGACGGGTTCGGCGCGGCCGAAGCGAAACGCGGCGCGCCCGTGGACGCCCATCGACTCGGAGTCACCGTCGACCGACAGCAGCACATCGTCGTCGGGCGTGCGCGCGTACGAGAGCTCGTAGTCGTAGTCCGCTACGGCTTGCTGCGCCGCGGAGGGGAGCGCGAACGACGCGGCCCCTCGCTCGATGCGAACCCCCGCCGGCGCCGTCACAGAGAGCGTCAGCGGGAGGGTGAGCGCCGGCGAGCGTTCGACGTGCGCGCGCAGCACGGCGCGGTGATCGTCGAACTGCACCGTGATCCACGAGACCTGCAGCGGACTCTGGACTCCATCGTGCGGCGCTTCGATGTGTGAAGGCGCGGCGGGCGCGACGGTGATCGTCTGCGACGTGCCGGGGCTCGAGGCGCGCGGCTCGATGCAGGAGCTCAGCGCGACGACCGTCAGGGCGAGGAGGGGAAGCGTGTTCATGGCGAGGGACTCCGGTGCTCAGAAGCAGAGCGGCGAGGCGCTCGGGTACGGGTAGTAGAGCGAGGGTTGTGTCGCAGCGTCGATCGACGCTCGGCTGAAACCGTTGCACGCGAGCGCGTCGAGGAAGTCGGCGAGATACGGGGCCGGCGTGCTGGTGCGCGTCGCGCCGCTCGGATCACCCGCGACATTCAGCGTGTCCCATTGCCACGCACGGTAGCCGCGCGCGAAAGAGGGCCCCTGCATGCGCGCAGACGCGAGCGCGCGGTACATCGCGGGGGACGATGCGCCTCCGCCGCGGAGCGCCCACAGGATCGACGCGACCTCGTTCTCGTCGATCAATTGCTCGAGACCCAACGCGCGCATCGGGCGCTCCCAGGGGAGCGTCGCGATCCCTGGCGCATAGGCTCGCGCGACGATGTCGAACCAGTAGAACGTCGACCCAATCTTGTCGTAGTAGAGCGAGCTGCTCCGCACGTCGGAGCTGAACCAGGTCGCGAAGCCTTCGGACCACGCCATGCCCGGGTACACATGGCCTCCGAACACGTGGTGACCGCCTTCGGTGGGCGGGGCGCTGTAGCTGTTCATCACCCAGTGCCCGAGCTCGTGCGCCGTCACAGGATCAGCCCAGTACGCCTGTGAGGAGCTGCCGTCGAAGAAGCCCTGAACGTCGAACCGAAGGCCTGGTGTCGTCGCGGATCCGAACAGCGTCGCGGGCCACCGCACCATGCACTTTCCGCAGTCCCACGAGGTGCCGTATTGGAACCACGCGACGAGGGGGAG
>JBPOHC010000997.1:0-1545 GCA_052035985.1 Myxococcota bacterium
TCCCGTTGGGGCGTCCGAAACCTTCGGGCTCCCACCCCAGAGGAGCGACGGAATGGGTCGCGGTCTTGAGGCGGTGCGGACGATTTTCGAGAGAATTTCGTCGTCGACGCGCAACGGAACCGCTCCGTAAGTCCGGGTGGGTAAACGACGGGCGCGGCGAACCCTGTGCGCACTCCGGTGGTCACCTGCGCGACGAAGGGATGCGACCCCGGCTATCACGTCGATGAAGTTGCTTCGGAGAACGAGTGGAAGCGAGTTCATCCGCGTGACACGGCCGATGACGGCCGGTATCGTCATACTCAATTCGCATGGAGGACGAAGGCAACGAGGGACTGACCCCAGGCACTCTTTTCGGGCAGTACCGCATCGAGCGTAAGCTCGGCGCCGGGGCGATGGGAGCCGTCTACGCAGCCACTCACACAGGGCTCAACAAGCCGGTTGTCGTGAAAGTGCTACTCCCTCATCATGCCCAGTCGCGCGCGGTGCGACAGCGCTTCGTGCGAGAGGGAGAAGCCGCAGCGCGTATTCGCCACGCCAACATCGTCGATGTCACCGACGTGGGGATGCACGAACAGACTCCCTACCTCGTGATGGAGCGGCTGGAGGGCATGTCGCTCGGCGCCATGCTCGAACAGAATGGTGCCCTCCCCGTCGAACGGGCGGTCGACCTGATGTTGCCGGTAATCGCTGCCGTTGAAGCGGCGCACGCCGTCGGGGTGGTACACCGCGACCTGAAGCCCGAGAATCTCTTCGTCACGCGCACTCCAAAGGGAACCCTGCACCCCAAGGTGCTCGACTTCGGCATCTCGCGCGTCATCTCCGAAGAAGCAGCGAGACAGACGGGAACGGCGGCTGTCCTCGGCACCCCCGCCTACATGTCTCCCGAACAGATCACATGCTCGCGCGACGCCGACGCTCTCAGCGATCAATACTCTCTCGGGGTGATCCTTTACGAGTGCTTCACCGGACGACGCGCATTCTCGGGAGGTAATATCTACACGATTCTTCGCAAGGTAGGCGCTGGGACCTTCGCGCCCCCTCGTTCGCTTCGCCCCGAGCTTCCGGTAGAGATCGAACAGATCGTGCTCCGAGCGATGGCACACGATGCAAACGCCCGATTCGGTTCGCTCTCTGAGCTTTCCGCGGCGCTGATCCCTTTCGCTAGCGAGCGGGGGCGGATTCTGTGGGGAGAGGAGGCGCGCCCGATTCAAATGCGAGGCGCTCCGAAGGCTCCACCGAACGCGGGCGACGCGACTCCACAAGAAAAGCCAGACTCGCTCGTGTCGGCCAGCGGTCCCAGCCGCGAGGCCGCAGAGAAGAAGCCTCATCGCGGACGAATCGCCTGGCTCGCCATCGCTGTCATCCTGTTGTCGTCTGTTTGTGTGGGGGCGTTGGGCGCAAGGGCGTTTTCAGACAGGAACGCTACGACTGCTGCGCCGTCGCCTCCTGCGATGGTTCGGGAGGTCGACAAGACGCATCTCCCCGTCACCGAGCCTCGTCTCATTGCGGTTTCCGCTCATGAGAACGCGCAAGACCCCGCAGCCC
>JBPOHC010000436.1:0-1738 GCA_052035985.1 Myxococcota bacterium
TGCCCCCACCACCCACCGGGCTGCTCTTGGGGGTTTTTTGCCTTGGGGCCATCGGGCGGCCCCCACGTCCTCGTTGTGCGCGTCGTCCCCGCCCACGGCCACGATGCGAACAGCGTTGAACCCGCCGAGGCCCGTGATGCGATCGGTGAAAACCGTCGTGGCCGTCACCGTTGCCGTCCAGAACGACATCGACCACGCCGACGTCGACGTCGCGCGTCGATACGCCTTGAGGACGATGTCCGTCGTCGCCTGACTCGCATCGACCTCCAGCGAGAGCACGCCGCCACCGTTCGTGCTCATGCCGTTGGCAGAGGCGTAGGCATCCGGCACGGCGACGGCCTGGAGGATATCGACCTCGTCGCCGGGATCGGCCGGAATCGTCAGGCTGACGGGCGCCTGACGGTTGTTGGGGGCGATGGCGGACATCGGCGCCCTCGTTCAGCGCGTGCGGCGGCTGCGGCGGCTGCGGCGGCGGTTGTACTTGCGGCGGCTCTTGCGGCCGTTGGCCTTGCGATGGCCGTGCGAGTCGCCGCCGTAGAAGGCGGCCTTGATCTCCTTGCGCTTCACGATGGCGACGCCCGCGATGGCGACGACGGCGGCGGCGGCGAGACCGTAGGCGATGGTGTGATCGCCGCTCGTGTCACCCGTGAGCGCGAGGCCGAGGTTCGGCTGCGCGTTCTGGTTGCCGCCCGACGTCTGCACGGCGAGCTGGCTGGGGGTCGGGCGGACGGTCGAAGAGCCGCCACCGATGCTCGCAGGCGAGGTGCCGCGGGGCGGCGCGAAGAGGGTGCAGCCGATCATGTCCTCGGGGGAGAGGGCGCCGAAGCCCGCGCGACCCGCCACGGAGACGGGGTAGAGCCCGAGGCGACCCTGCGAGGCGCCGATCTGCGGCCCCGTGATCGTGACGGCGGTGCCCGCGGGGATCGCGGGGAACTGCTGACCCTGCGCGTTGGTGCGCGAGAAGGTCGCCGAGTCGCGCAGGTACATCACCGCCGCGATGCGCACGGCGCACGTCTGCGAGAGGCTCGGCACCGGCACCGACGGCGTCGCCGGGGTGGGCGTCGCGGGCGTGGGCGTCGTCGCGGGCGTCGCGTCGCCCGTGCGCTCGAATCGGGTGCAGGCGCGAGCCCACACCTGACTGGTGTTGATGCCTCCGGCGCACGCGTCCTGCGTGCGGAACTGCCGGTCGAGCATCGCCCCGTCGGTCGGGAGCACGCTGCGGTAGTCGGAGTCGACGTAGCCACCGCCGAAGCCGGTCGAGCGCGCGACGGCGCGAGCGATGGAGCGGTTGATGGAGACGTCCCCGTTGACGGGGATCATGTTGGGCGTGGAGAACTCGCCCTCCACGGTCACGTACCACGACTGCACGTTGCGGTTCGGGAGCGCGACGGAGAGCACCGTCCCAGGCGCCCGCGCGAACGACGTGACCTCCTGACGCCCCTTCACGATCGACGCGGAGATGAGCGTCAGGGCCGACGGACTGAGGATCTCGGCGAGCGCCTGACGGAGCTGCGCCGCGAACCCGCTGGTGTTGATCGACGGGTCCGCGCCGAGCGCGAGGAGCGTCGAGCGGAACGCGTACCGACCGGGTCCGACACGCGTCGGAGGCGTCCCGGTCGTCGGGATCGCACCGGCCGGTGCGTAGGGCGTGTGCGCCGCGTAGCCTGCGGCGGCGTAGGGCCCCAGCGGCGCGAGTTCGCTGCGAGTCACGAACCCACCGGGCGCGATGTTGCTGATG
>JBPOHC010000985.1:0-3683 GCA_052035985.1 Myxococcota bacterium
CTCGTGGGTCGCCGTGTCATCGAGCGCGCGAGAGGGGGCGTCATGGGTTCGCGGGTCGCGCGCCCACCGCTCGACGGACTTCTGAAATGACTTGAGCAGCTCGGCCTCGAGCGAGCGCGCCGCCTCCTTGCGCTTGCCGTCAGCGCCTTCGAGCATCGACCGGAGCCCCCCTCGGAGCTTCGCCGCGAGCTCCTTCGTCGGCGCGATCATCTCGCTATACGCCGCCTGGACCGCGGCGTCCTCCGCGTCGATGAAGCCCGCGGCGAGGAGCCGCTCGCGCGCCTCGTCATGGCGCCCCGAGCGCGAGAGCGCCTCCGCGTCCTTGATGGGATCTGTCATCGCGGGCTCACGATTGTCGATCGCCGCGCGGCGGGTCCAGTTTTCATCGGCGCCTCATCGCTCGACGCCGAGGTTGTTGGAGAGCTGCGCGTTGGTCGTGCTCGCAGGGATCAGCGTGCGCGCACCGCCCGGCGGGTTGCCGTACGAGTGAAAGTGGTACCCGTCGCCGCGGCTCGCGTTGGTGAGCCCTCCCGAGTGGACGTCGTTGAGGCCGCCTGTGTACTGGTGCCTCAGCGCGGAGCCCTCGAGGTCGCGCGCGCCCCGGTAGCAGAGGTTGTTGTCGACCACACGCATCTGGTAGAAATTCTTCCCGTCGGCGCGGTGTTGGAGCATGCGCGAGCGCGGCGTCTGCCCGGTGATTCCCACGTACACCACGCGCATCTCCAACTTGCCGGTGGCGGGGTTCTTCTCGCGTCGCTCAAGCACGTACACGCTGTACTTGCCCGTCCCCTTGCCGCACACTAGCCCGAGCACGTCGCTCCATGTGTACGGGTCGGGCGCGTATCGGTGGAGGTTGAAGCCTGCCCCGTATCGAAGCGGATCGGGCGACACGTAGCTACCGCTCGACGGGTCGTAGTAGCGGAAGCGGTTGTAGTGCAGGCCCGTCTCCGCGTCGTACTGCTGCCCAGGTAGGCGCAGGCGCAGCCCCTCGCGCGCGCCGCTCCCTGCGAGGAGCGCCCCCCAGTCGTCGTAGCTCCCCCACCAGGCGAGTTCGCCGTCCGCGTCGAGGAGTTCGCTGGGGCGATCGTTGAGGCCCGCGATGACATGGAGCCGCTCGCCGTCGATCCACACCGCCGTGGCGACGCCCTCCGACGACGCATAGTCGACCACGCGCTCGTCGTCGTGCTCTCCGACGAGGTCGTCGCCGAGCCAGAGGAAATCGGTCCGACGACCTCCGCTCTCCCGCGCGACCCTCCGCCCGAAGCCGTCGTAGCAGTAGCGGGTGACGGCCCCGTCCGGGTGCTCGACCGCGCACATCCGATCGAGGGCGTCCCACCGGAAGCGCGTGACCGCACCGCCCGCCTCGCGCTCCACCATGCGACCGCAGGCGTCGTACCGCAGGGTCGTGTCGCCGACGCGAACGGGCCGATCGCAGGCGTCGTGCTCGACCTCACGACCGCCCACGCCGCGGACGTTTCCGTGTGAGTCCCAGCGGTATTGGGCCTCCGCGCCGTCGCGCGTCGTCGCTGTGAGCCTGCCCATCTCGTCGCGCTCAATCGCGAGTTCGCCGCGCAGCGAGTCCTCCACGCGGGCCACGAGGCCCTCGGCCGTGCGCGCGAAGGTCCGCTCGACGATCCCGCCGACGACCTGCCGCGCGACGCGGTCGGCCGGGTCGTAGTCCCAGCGCTCCTCCGCGGCGCCCATCGACCGGCGCGCGGCGCGATCTCGCAGATCGTACGCGAGGCGCTGCGCGAGGCCGTCGCCATCATGGAGCGCCTGAAGTCGCCCCCGCGGGTCGTACTCGAAGCGCAGCACCCCCGAGCGCGCGCCGTCGACCACGCGCTCGCGGATCGCTCCGCCCTCGTCTCGCGCGCACCGGATCGATCGACCGTTGGTGGTCTCCGCGACCACCTCCCCCATGAGGTCGTATGTGATCGTGACCGTGGCGTCCGGCGTGACGACCTCGACGGGCTGACCCGCGAGGTCGAAGGTCTGGCGCAAGAGTTCGACGCCGTCGCACGAGACGCGAGAGACGTCCCCGAGCGGGTGGTGCTCGATGTCGAGCGTCGCGCCGTCCTGACGGACGTGGCGCGTCGGCCTGTTGGCGAGGTCGTACTCGAAGCGCTCCTCCGCGCCGTCGGCGTAGGTGATCGACGCGACGTTGTCCGCGAGGTCGTACTCGAAGCGCGCCACGACGCCGCGCGGCCCGTGGATCGCGCGCGTGCGGCCTTCGAGATCTCGCTCGAAGCTCCAGCGCGCGCCCGCGGGGTCCACCTCGGCAACCCGGTCGCCGAAGGGAGACCACTCGACCGTCCGAACGGCGCCGTCCGGGGAGCGCACCCGGACGATGTTTCCCTCGGCATCGCGGGTGTAACTCCAGGTGGCGCCGGTCGCGTCAGCCTCGAAGGTGACCCGGCCGTTCGCGTCGCGCGTCGCGACCGCGACGAGGCCCATCTGATCCTGCCATCGCTCGGGGGTGAGCCACGGGCCGCGCCGCTCGGCGTAGGACACGCCCAAGGCGTCACGCGCGATCCACCAGGCCCCGTCGTCGCCCCGGCTGATCTCCGAGACGTTGCGGCGCACGCTCTGGTGCGCCACGAGCCTGCCGCGCGCGTCGAACGAGGACCGTCTCACGCCGCCCGATGGATCCGTCGTTTCCACCAGCGCGCCGCGCTCGTAGCGCATGCGCCACTCGCCACCGTCGGGGTTGCGAATCGCGATCGGCTGGTGATCGTCGTTCCAGAGGACCTCGCGCGTGGCGCCGTTGGCCCACGTGGTTCGGGTGAGATTCCCTCGGTCGTCGTACTCGTACCCGATCGCCTCGCCGAGCGGGTTCGTGACCCCGATCACGCGCCCGAGGGCGTCGAATCGCGCCACGAGCCGCGCCCCGTTCGGGCGGATCTCCTGCTCCACCTGCCCACGCTCGTTGCACTCGTACAGGGTCGTGCGCCCGAGGCCGTCGACCACCTCGACCATCCTACCGCCGTCGTAATAGCGGAAGCGCCTCGCACTCCTCCCTCCGTCGCCCTCGACTCGCGCGCAGCGCCCTGCGAGGTCGTACCCCATGCGCCACGCGCCGCCGTTGCGCCCCGTCTCCTCGACGAGTCGGGCGTCGGCGTCGTAGCCGTAGCGCATCGGCAGGCCCGCGCCGTCACGCACCTCCGCGAGCATCCCGCGCGCGTCGTAGCCGTACGTCGCGACGACTCTCGGCTCCGTCCATGGCGCGACGAGCGTCAGCGATGCCAGGCGTCCCGCGGCGTTATAGGTGAAGCCCAGCGAGCACCCGTGCTCGCGCTCGACTGCGAGCGCGATCCGCCCCGACGCATCGCGCCTCAGATCGATGCCCTGCCCCGCGGGCTCATCGATCGCCACCATCCACATGCGCTCATGCGACGCGGCTTCGAAGACGTATCGAATCACCGGCACGTCCAGGTCGTGCCAGTGCGCCACAATGTAACGGTCCCCGTCGCGTCGCAGTTCCATCGCGTCGCCGACGTTGCGCAGGAGCCCGCCCGCTTCGACGGTGCCATCGGGGTCGTCGAAGGTCACCACCGCGCCGTCGTGGCCGTGGAAGCGATAGCCGTCGAGGTCTCTCAGGAGTTGTGCGTCGAGATTGCGAACCCACCCGCGGCCGAGGGCGCGGGGTGGGTCGCCGAGCAGCGTCGTGCTGTAGGTCCGGCGAA
>JBPOHC010000979.1:0-22098 GCA_052035985.1 Myxococcota bacterium
GAACGATCTCCGCGCGCTCGATCGCGTTCGTATCGACGTGGCAACAGTCGCGGCACAGCGCGGCGCAACACGCGTGAAGCACCTATAGAGAAGCGTTTTCGAGAGGGAGGTCAGACGGCGCGGCGGCGTCGTGCGCCAGCGAGCGCGGTCGCGGCGAGCATCGCGAGGAGCGCGCTGCCGGTCGACGGAGCGCCGCGCGGGGTCGCGCATCCGCAGCCCGAGTCTGAGGCGGGCGGAGGGGGCGTCGCCGCGTCGGAGCTCGCGACGTCGGAGGCTGCGGTCACGTCGTTCGAAGGCGACACGTCGGTCGCCGTGACATCGATCACGTCGGTCGAGGTGACCTCGATCACGTCGCTCGGGGAGGTCACGTCGGTGACGGTCGCGTCGGTCACGCTCACGTCCGCGGTGCTCGCGTCGGCCACACCCGCGTCGGGCGAGGCGACGGCGCACGCGGGTTTGAGTCCGGCGATGACGCGCCAGCCGGGGTTCATTCCTTCGCCCGCGTACGCGCCGCGGAAGGTGCGTGAGGTCCGCGGGGTGCAGTTGAAATCGAGGTTCCAGTCACGGTCTGAAGCGAACTGCGCCATGTCTATCGCGGCGCCCTGACAGCGGCCCGCGCGGGGATAGAAGTCCATCGAGCCCGGGGTGATCGACGGCGCGGCGAGGTACATGGGCGCGGCGGCGACGGTGTCGGTGACGTTGTCGCGCTGCGCGTCGATGGTGCCGCTGATGGGCGTCGCCGAGAAGATCACGTTGCCGACGACGGCGCTGCCTTGCGCCGCCGCGCTGCCGAAGACGACGCCACGCCCCGCGGAGTAGATCGTGTTGTCGTAGACGAAGGCCTGGCGCAGCGGGAGGTCGTGGTTGCGCAGCAGGATCGCCGTGCCCACCACGTCGACGAAGAGGTTGTCGTGGATGGTCACGCGCCCCGACGCTTGCAGCAGCGACTCGCGCGGGTTGTGGAGAAAGACGTTGCCGTAGATCTCATAGCGATCCATCGCGCCGAGGCCCGTGTCGGGGAAGCCACCAACGAGGAGGTTGGGACGGTTGCCGTCGGGCGAGGGGCGGTCGGTCTTGATCCAGACGTTGTTGCGAATGATCGTGCTGCTGGGCTCCGTGGGCATCCCCGCGAGCGTCGGGCGCGCGCGCTGATACTTGATCTCCATCCCGTAGCCGATGGTGTTCTGGATGAGGTTGTTCTCGATGAGCCCGGCGATGAAGGGCTGCGTTCCGTCGGAGTTGCCGAGGTAGAGCCCGGTGCCCGCGCCGTTGATCGTGTTGCCGCGGATGATCCATCCCCAGGTGGGCGTCTTGGTCGAGATGGCGACTGTCTGCTGCGAGCCGTCGTGGCCGACGAAGGTGCAGCCCTCGACGGTGATGTGGTGCACGGTGTTGCTCGCGAGTCCGCCCGCGCTGACGCCGAAGGCGCCCGCGATGCCGTGTCCGTCGACGGTCACGCGACGGAGCACCACGTAGCTCGAGTTGCGTAGCTCGATGGTGTTGCAGCAGGGGCCGGGGTCGGCGTTGAAGACCGCCGCGGGGCCGCTCGAAGGCCCCTCGATCACGATGGGCGCGTCGGGGGTTCCGTTGAGGTTGGCGATGCTCAGGATGCCGTAGGAGCCCGCCGCGAGGCGCATCGTGTCGCCCGGTCGGAGGGCGGTCACGACGGTGCGGTAGTTCGACGGCGTGGCGGGGCGATCGTCAGCGCGCGCTTCGAATGCGAGGAGGCAGAGCGAGGCCGCGAGCGAGAGGTTTCGGGTGCGCAGCATTCGTTGTCTCAGTCGGCGAACTCGACGTCGTCGAGGAGGATGGAGCCGGTGTCGAGGCCGTCGGCCGACATCGCGATCTCGACGCGACGGAGTCGGTGGAGATCGAGCGGGGGCGTGGCGCGCGCGGCGAGGCCCGAGAGCGTGAGGCGCACGGTCTGGAGCACCGCGCGGGGGTAGTCCGTGGGGTAGAGGTGCGGCAGCTCGGTGACCTCGGAGGCGCGCGCGGAGCCGCGGTGACCGTCTGCGTCGACGAGGGTGATCGCGAAGTCTTGCGCGGGACGGTCTGCGGGGTTGAGCCGGTTCGCGCGCGACGCGACGCGCAGCGAGAGAACACGGAACGACGACGCGTCGAAGGTGGCTCCGTCGGCGCCGAGGTCGATGGAGAGGGCCGCGTCGGAGGCGCTCCAATCGAGGGCGAGCGCCGAGCGCGCGGGCGCGGTGGAGAAGGGGTTGGCGTGGGGCCACCCGAAGCGGATGGGGCCCTGCGGCGAGCTGATGGCGTAGCGCTGGTCGCACGCGGGCGTCGACGTTCCGGTGCAGGGGAGCGAGGTCACGGAGCCCGCGGTTGTGTACATGCCGCCGAGGAGGTTGCGCCCGAGCTCGGCGCGTTCGAACGCGTCGACGCGGGCGAGGTGCGGCGACGAGAACGACCGGCGCACGTCGAGGGGATCGGGCGCGTCGGTGTAACGGTTGATGCTCGCGGGCACGTCTCCCGACGCGCGCAGCCAGGGCTCGATGGCGGCGCCCGCGGGGAGCGTCCCGTCGAACCACGCGGACACGGTGGCCTCGAGGAATCGCGGTTGAAGCTCGGGGTCGCTGACCTCGCCGGGCAGGCAGCTCTGCACGCCCGAGGCGTTGTCGTCGAAGCGCCACTCGGTGTTGAAGTAGTCGTGGTTCATGTGGCGCACGAAGAGCTGCGCGGCGGGCGCGGCGTCTTCGGCGCTTCGAAGCGTGCGGTCGTAGAGCTGCACGCCGTCGTAGGTGAACACGTCGCCGTCGCACACGGGCACGAGCGTCGCGAAGGCCACGCCGCCGGGCTGCGGGTTGTCGAAGTTCGTGGGCGCGAGCGAGAACACCGACGCGAGCGTGAGGCCGTCGACGTCGGTGGCCGTGGTCATCGCGCCGGGCACCGCTGCGACCGCTTCTGCGCCGCGCGAGTGGCCGAAGAGGCCGATGCGCGAGAGGTCGACGCGGCCCGCGAAGGTCGCGTCGAAGGGGGCCGCGCCGCCCTCGGCGTTCCACGCGCGCCAGCGGCGGAGGTGCTCGATGAGGAGCCGCGCGCGCTGCGTGATGAAGCCGTCGGCGCGTCCGCTTCGAACGCCGTCGCGACAGTTCACGGCGTTGGCGTCGACGCTCGCCGCGATGTAGCCGTGCGCGGCGAGGGTCTCCGCGAGGTACGAGAGCCCCTCGGCGTTGGGCGTCGGGGTGCCCGAGCGGCAGGTGCCCGCGTTGGTGATCGAGCAGGCGTCGTCGCGCGCGGGGTTCAGGCCCGTGCGGTCGTAGCTGTTGAGCCGACAGTTGCCGTGGTTTCCGTGGAGCAGCAGCACGAGCGGAAAGGGGCCGCGCGAGAGGTCTGCGGGCCTTCGAACGACGGCGTGGATGGGCGCCGACGTTGTGGCCACGGTGCGCGCCGCGGCGTTCGCGGGCATCGAGAACTCGGGCACGGGCTGGACGCCGAGGTCGTAGCTCGTCGCGCTCACGGCGAGCGCTCGCACGGGCGCGGTCGCGGCGCCGTCGCGGTCGTCGACGCGCGTCACCACGCGGAAGTACACCGCGGGCGTCGCGAGCTCTTCGGAGTACCGCGTCGCGTCGGGCGCGACGCTGGTGACGACGGTCCACGGTCCGCTCTCGGCGATCGCGCGCTCGAGGCGGTACTCCGTGGCGTCGGAGTCGGCGGGGTGATCCCACACGAGCGTCACTGTCGTGCGGTCGCCTTCGAGCTGCGCGTGTGCGATGCGAAGACCCGTCGCGGCAAACGCATTCTTCACCGTCGCGGTGCCCTCGCAGCGCGCTTCGTTCCCTGCGCGATCGGTCGCGACGTAGCGCGCGCTCACGGCGCCTCGCTGCGTGGTGCGCGCGGGCTCCGAGGTGACCGTCACGCGGTCGGCGCAGCGGTCCGTGGCGGGGGGCGTAGGGAGGGCGATCTCGGCGCCGGGCTCCAAGCGAAGCGCCGCAGGGATGCTCGCGCACGACACCGTCGGCGGCTCGCGGTCGGTGACCCTTACGGTCATCGCGCAGGTCGTCCCGTCGCTGGCCGTGAGTCGCAGGTCCGCGGTGCCCACGGGCAGGCTCGACTGCGGCGCGGTGAAGGTGCAGCCGCTCACGCTCGACGCGGGGATCGGAACGGGCGTCATCGCCGCGGTGCACGCGACCTCGATCGATTGTCCGCACGGCGGCGCGGTGGCGCACTCGTCATTGCACGCGGTCAGCGACGCGAGCGCGAGGAAGGGGATCGCGGCCCTCACTGGATCACCGGCAGCGCAGGGGCGATCACGCGTCGTCGCGCGGGGTCGGGGCCGTACTGGAGCGAAACCTCACCGTGTGCGGAGAGGATGCTCCCGTCGGCCACGATGAAGCGCATGGTGGTCACTTCGGGGTAGCCCATCGAAGAGAAGCTGAGCTCCCCGACGCGGAGGGTCGTGGTGAGCGCGCCCGCCTGCCAGCCTGTCGCGCGCTCGAGGTCGATGGCCACGGGACTCGTCGCGCGGACGGTGTTTCCGTGGCCGTCTTCGCCCTCCGTCGCGGTCACGCGCGAGACGCGCACGCGCACGTCGTCGAGGGGCGCAGCAGGGCGCGCGATGGGCGGCGGCGGTGTCGCGTTGGCGTGCGTCGTCCCCCGGATCGCGGGGCTGCGCGGCGCGGTGGCGGCGGTGTTTCGCGTGGCGCCCGGTTCGAGCACCGAGGGTCGCGCGACGGGCTGCGCGGGGCTTTGCGTCGGAGCGGACGTCGGCGCGGGCGTCGACGGCGTCTCGGGAGGCGCGGCGGCGTGCGAGCACGAGAGCGCGCAGAGCGCGAGGGCGACCGGGAGCGAGAGGTGGGCGTTCATCGCAGGCGAGCGAGTGTACAGGAGCGTCGCTCCGGCGGACGTCGCGCGCGACGGCGTGTGGCGCGGCGCTCAGTTCATCGGGACCATCGTGGTTCCGCCGCCTGCGAGGGTGGCGGAGATCCACGGGCCGAGCTGCGAGGAGCCCACCGACGAGCCCTCGAAGGTGCTCGACGAGGGGCGTCCGATGTTCTGGCTGCACGCGGTGGGCACCGGTCCGACGACGTTGCCCGCGGTGAGCGTCTGACCCGTCGACGCGATCACGAGCCGCACGGGGAGCGACTGCTGCGTGCGAGGGTACGAGCGATCCGTCCCGGGCACGCGTACGCCGAGGCGCGTGCTGTAGAACTGGCAGTTGCCGAGGGTCACGCGCGTCTCTTCACCGAGGCACGCGACGACCTCCGTGTCGGCGATTCCCTGCGCGAGCTGATCGTTGGGGATGAGCCCGTTCGACACTCTCCACGCGTTCGACGAGTTGCGGTGCACGCCGACGACGCGGTGCACGCCAGCGCCCGCCGTGTACGGTCTCGTGCCCGCGACGGGACGTCCCTCGCACGCGGCCGTGAGCGCGCCGTAGGTGCTCTGCGTCTCCTTGTCGTGGTAGTAGCCCGCGACGCCGCAGACCGTGCAAAGCACGGCGATTCCAGCGATCACGCCGATGATGAGCGGCGTGCGGTTGGGCTTCGGAGGAGGCGGCGCTCCCCACCCTCCAGGTTGGCCGAAGCCACCGGGAGGACCCGCAGGCGGAAAGCCACCACCGGGAGGTTGCCCGAAGCCGCCCGGAGGCTGCCCGAAACCACCCGGAGGACCGAATCCTCCAGGGGGTCCGAAGCCGCCGGGGGGTTGCCCGAAGCCGCCGCCTGGAGGCTGTCCGAAGCCGCCGCCGGGAGGTTGTCCGAAGGGGGGGCCGCCACCTGGCGGGGGTCCCCAGTTGCCTTGTCCTGAACCGCTCATCAACACGTCCTCGTTGCTTCGCGTAACCCAACTCGGGGAGCGCGTCGACTACGCGGCGACACCTTCGACGCGGCGCTCAGTCGGTGAGCACCAGATACGCCGAGAGCCGGTAGTAGGGCTCCGTGTGCGACGAGTCGTTGTAGTCGCAGCTCGTTCGAAAGACACACCCGGTGCAGGGCGTCGCGCCGGGACGACAGGTGTTCTCCTGCGCCTGCACGTCGTACGAGAGCGTGTGCGCGCCCGCGGTGGGGGCGGGGAGCTCGACGATCCACGGCGCGGCGACGTCGCCAGGGCACCAGCCCGCGCGCGAGGGCTGCCAGTTTCCGCGCTGCGTGTTGACGGGGTTCTCGGCGCAGTCGTCGCGCCAGAGGTCGTGTTCGAAGCGCATCTCGTCGAAGAGCACCGCGTGGGTGCGCGCGCAGAACTCCGCGCAGTTGTCGCGGTTGCCCTGTCCGTGCCCCGTGGCCACGACCCACACCTTCGCGCCCCTCGCGCTCGATGGAATCACCACATCTCGCGGCGGGAGCTGCATCGACGCGGGCCGCGCAGGATCGCCGTAGACCATGCGATTCCAGCCGAGGGGGATGACCTCCCGCGCGGGGTGCTCGGCCACGCCGGGTTCGAACGCGATGGAGGCCGTGACGAGCCACCCGTTGCCCGACGTGCTGCCGGGTCCGACCCAGGTGTCGATGAACGCGCGCACGCGTCGCTCGCCCTGAAAGAGCGGCATCACGTCGGTGAGGTCGAGGGTCCACGTTCCGCCGACGCCATAGGGCGTGACGAAGCGCGCGAACTCGAGCTCCTCGGGGGCGCCTCCGTCGGGCGCGTCTCGAAGGATCGAGAGCGCGGCCACACGGTCCCACGCGTCGCATCGGTTCGAGGGACACGCGAGCGTGAGGGTGAGCGTGGCGCGCGCATAGCGGCCCACCACGCGATCGGGGAAGCGCACCGTCGCGTCGACCACGCGGTGATTCGCCGCGCTCGTGAAGTACACGTGCGTGCGCTCGAAGAGCGACGTGGTGACGGGCTCCGCGGGAGGCTTCTGCACGTCGGGCGCGACGTCGACCGCGGCGTCGAGAATTTGCGCGTCGAGCGCGGCGTCGGTGGGCGTCGCGGGTGACGCCCCGTCACAGGCCGAGACGAGCGCAGAGAGGAGCGCGGCGGTGAGCTTCTTCATCGCGTATCGGGCGAGTCTCGCACGACCCGTCGCTCCACCGGAAACACTCTGTTTCACAGGGGAGGGGACGCACAAGGACTGTCTCGACGCGGCGCCCTTCGGATACGCTCGCGCGATGCGAATCACACGACGAACACACGCCGCCACGCTCGCGCTGGCGGGGCTCTGTGCGACCTCTGGGGCGTCGGCCTTTTGCGGGTTCTATGTCGCCGGCTCCGACGCGACGCTTGCGAACCGGGCGACCTCCGTGGTGCTGCTCCGTGACGGCGCGCGCACGGTGCTCTCGATGCAGAACACCTACGAGGGGCCGCCCGAGAATTTCGCGCTCGTGGTGCCCGTCCCCGTGGTGCTCCAGCGAGAGAACGTGCGCACCTTGCCGCGCGAGGTCTTCGAACGCGTCGATCGCCTCTCGGCACCGCGCCTCGTCGAGTACTGGGAGCAGGACCCCTGCGCGCAAGAGGAGGGCGGGAGCGGTCACCGGGGGACGGTGAACCCTGCGAGCGGCGGCGGCGGTGGTCCCGGTCACAACGCGTCGCTCGGGGTCGCTGTGGAGGCGCGCTTCGCGGTCGGTGAGTACGACGTGGTGGTGCTGTCGGCCAACGACTCCACGGGGCTCGACACGTGGCTGCGGCGCGAGCGGTATCACATCCCCGCCGACGCTGCGCCGGTGCTCGATCCGTACGTGCGCGCGGGGAGTCGCTTCTTCGTCGCGCGCGTCGACGCGGCGCGCGTGCGTTTCGAACAGGGGCGCGCGGTGCTCTCGCCGCTGCGCTTTCACTACGACAGCGACGCGTTCTCGCTGCCCATCAGGCTCGGCCTCCTGAACTCTCCCGGTCGGCAGGACCTCATCGTTCACGTGCTCGCGCGGGGGACTCGCTACGAGGCGGCCAACCGGCCCAACGCGTTCTCGCAGACCAACCTCGACGTCCGCGACGCCGTGCGCGACCGCTTCGGAGACTTCTACAACGCGCTCTTCGAACGCACGCTCGAGCGCACCCCCGGCGCCGTGGTGACGGAGTACGCGTGGCAGTCGGCGAGCTGCGATCCGTGCCCCGTCGATCCGCTCACGCCCGCGGAGCTCGCCACGCTCGGCGTCGACGTGGCGCCCTCGGTGCAGGGGCCCGACGCGCAGCCGACGCCCTTTCCGAACCTGCGGCTTCAGGCGCCCGAGGTCGAGGGAGGCACCACGCCCGACGCGGTGCGCGCCGTCGTGCTCCGCGGCCTCGAGGAGGTCAATCGCTGCTACGAGCTCGACGCGCGCGCGCACCCCGGCGCCTCGGGCACCATCGCGCTGCGACTCTCGATCGGCGCGCGGGGCACCGTGGAGTTCGCCTCCGTCGCGCGGTCGACGTACCCGACGCCCTTCCTCTTCGCCTGCATGCGCCCCGCGGTGAGACGGTGGCGATTCGCGCCGCATGAGGGCGAACTCGCGACGGTGATCGTTCCGATCGAGTTCGGCGATCGACGCGCGAACGAGGGCGCGTACTCGAACTGGGTGCTCACGCGGCTCCATACGCGCTACGGCCGCGCCGACGCGGGCGAAGACCTCGTCTTTCGCGCGGCACCCTCCGTCGCCGGCGGACGCGAGTGGTGGACCGGCGGCGCGCTCGAGCCCACCGCGCCCACCAGGGGGCCGAACAACTACCAGACGCGCTTCGCGATCCGCCACGCGTGGACGGGCCCCATCACGTGTCGCAACCCCGTTCGCGGCGTGTGGGGCGCGCGTCGCGGCGCACCGGCCGACGTACGCAGCGCCCAGGGCCTCGCGTTCGCAGGGCGCATCACGGATCCCGAGTCGTTCATCGTCGACGCGCCGTCACGGCGCGCCGAACAGGCGACTCCGACCTCGCGGCCGTCGCGCTTTCATTGCGGCGTCGCCGCGAGCGCGTCACCGAGGGGGCCGTGGGTGACCGCGCTCGTCGCGCTCGCGTGGGCCGCACTGCGACGACGCACGCGGAACGACACGCTCCACGCCGTCGCGTCGAGGCAACGGGCCGCGTGATACGGTCGCGCCATGCTTCGTTCGTGCTGCGTCGCAGCGTTTCTCGCGTGGAGCCCCTCGGCGCTCGCGCAGGAGTCTCTCCCCGCGCCGCCGCTACCTGCGCCGCGCGTCGTGACCGAGCTGCGCCCCTCTCCGCTGTACTACCGACTCTCGCCGCGCGTGGTGCTCCCGCTGTTTCGCGGAGCCTTCGGCGCGCAGTTTCGACGCGCGCCCGATGAGGCGTCGGGCTCCGTGGCCTTCACGCTCGACGTGACGGGCGGCGTGGTCATTCGCGCCGATCGCGCGTCGCCCTACGGCCTCCTCGCCGAGGCGGGCTACAGCTACGCGGGCTTCTCGCAGCACCTCGCGTCGCTCGGCGTCGGCGCGATGGTGGGGCTCGGCGCCGTGGCCGACCGCGAAGGTCACGCGCGCGCCGCGGGCTTCAGGGTCGCCGTCGCAGCGCGCGCGCTCGCCGGGACCTCGTACGGCCGCGCCGCCGTCGGTCTTCGCTCTGGCGTCATCGTGGGCGGCGGGTTCTACGCCGTCGAGCTCTCGCATCAGGTGCTCTTCGTCGACGGCGACGAGCACAACGAGTTCAGGCTCATGGTGACCTCGCTGCTCCCGTTCGGAGAGCTTCAATGAGCGCGCGATTCGTCGTCGCCCTCGCGCTGGCGACGGTCGGCTGCGGCCCCGTCGTGACCACCCTCGTTGAAGATCGGCACTACCGGGAGGCCGTCTGCGCGGTCCACGACGGGCGGGGCGACAGGATCGTGGAGTCGGCGCTCGACGCCGACGCGAACCTCTACGTCCACGCGGATGTGATCGAGGGTGAGGCCGTGCGCGAGGCGCTCTCTCGCCATGAGGGCCTCTCGCCGGTCACGCTGTTTCGGGTGAGCGCGCAGAGCGACGTGCTCCCCCTCGACGCGATCGCCCTCTCGGCCGCGGTCGGGACGATCGACGGCGGGGCCGCGGCGCTCCCTGCGCGATGGGACACGCTCGCGTGGGCCACGGGAGAGCGCCTCCCTCCGAGGCGAGCGGCGCAGACCTACCTCACGGGCGGCAACCTCTTGAGGGCGGGTGCCGCCGTCGCGACGCTCGGCGTCTCGCTGCTCTTCACTGACTTTCGCCCCGACACCATCTCCGTCGAGGCGACGCCCGAGGACTACGCGCGCGCGGCGCCGCACGCGACGCGACTGCACACGCTCATGGATCGATCGGGGTGTCGCCCGCATGAGCCGGGCGGCGGGGCGGGCGTGCGCTGCGAGTGGTTCTTCTTGTACGCGTCGTCGTCTCAGTCGCCGCTCGCGATGGCGCTCACGGCGCGCTTCGTCGCGAACCGCGTCGACCCCGAGCACCGCGACCGCGAGACCTGCGCGATCACGCGGAGGGCGCTCGTCACCCTGGGGCGCGCGTCGACGCTCACGAGCGACCTCGCCGCGCGCTTCGGTCCGCGCGCTCGCCCCGTGCGCGAGGTCGAGATGAGCGGCGTCGACGCGCCCGTCGCAGACTGGGAGCAGGCCGCCGCGATCCTCATGCCCCGGTGACCTGTTCGAGCGTGAGCCACACCTCGTTGCGGCGGAGGAAGGGCAGCGTCCACGGCGGATCGTAGCGGTTGAGCTCCGCGACGCCGACCACGCGCAGGCCCTTCGAAGCGGCCCAGCGCGAGAGCGCCTCGGTCTGCGTGCGCACGGCGTCGTCGTCGGCGGAGTCCGCGAAGCGCACCACGGCCACGCGCGTCTCGGCGACCTCGCGCAGCGTCACGCGGGCGTCGTTCGGCGTCGGCAGCGTGGCGAGGGTGAAGGTCGACGGCATCGTGAACGCGACGGTCCACCCTGCGCGCTCGGCGCGCTGTGAAACGGGCGCGGTCATGGCGATGCGCTCCCCCGACGAGCGCTGCGTGACCGGCGCGGTCATGGCGATGCGCTCGGCGCGGTGGTTGCCGCCGAAGATGTACGCTGCGACGCGGCGGAACCCCTCGTTCGCAGCGTCGTCGCGGGCGCCCGAGACCTGCGTCTCTGCGACGACGCGCGGCGCGTACCTTCGCACTTCGAACGCCCCGTCGCGGAGCTCGATGGCGTACGCGGGCTCATCGACGCGTCGTCCCATCGTGTTCGCCCACAGCGCGGCGGCGCCGACGGCCGCGAGGGCCAGCGCGCCGATCAAGAAGCGCGTGCGCGGACGCGGCATCCCGATGCCGAGCGGGAGCGCGACCAGAGGCGAGTACGCGGTGTTCATCACCTCCGTGAGATGCTCCGCGAGGGCCCTCCGACGCGGGTGAACGTCAGCGTGGCGCGGCGCCTCAGCGGCGCGAACGACGCGACGTCGCCGGGCGCGTTGACTGCGGGCGGGAACCTGCGATCTTCGGGGCCGTGAGTTCGCGCTTCACCAACGCGCTGCGCGGCGCGGGCGTCGCGGCGCTCGGCGTCGCGCTCGGCCGGGGCAGCGCGGTCGCGGCGGGCGTCACCGCGTTTCGCGCGGGCGGCGTCGCCGTCGGCGCCTGGCGGACCAACGTCAACATCGGCAGCGCGGCGGCGTCGCCGTGGCTCCGCGCGGCCGTGGCGCTCGGCGGGGTTCTCGCGCTCGATCGACGCGAGACGCTGTATTTCACGGCCAGCGACGACGACGATGGCAGGGGGCTCTCGCGGCGCTGCGCCTACCGCGTCGAGGGCCCGCAGCCCGACGCGCGCTGGTGGAGCGTCACGGTCTACGGCGCCGACGCGTTCCTCCTGCCCAACCGCGCGAGGCGGTACTCATTCGGCTCGGGCGCCGTCGCGAGGGGCTCGGCGCTAGGCTTCGAACTCGCGCCGCGCTCCGATGACCCCTCGGTGGTACCCCTCGGAGACGCGCCCACCGACGGCGGCTTCAACCTCACGCTGCGGCTCTATGAGCCCTCCGCCGAGATCGCGCGCGACCCCTCTCGCGCGAGGCTCCCGCGCATCACGAGGCTCCGATGCCGCTGAGCCCGTGGCGACGACGCGCTCTCTCTGTGCTCGCGATCGCGCTCGCGACGCACGCGGTCGTGGTGCTGGCGTTCCCGAGGGCGCTGATGGCGCTCGTGCTCTCTCGCATCGAGGCCCGCGCGGGGACGAACCGGGCGTTCTTCGCGCCGCGCCCCGACCACACGTTCCGCGCGATCGTGCGGCCGAGCCCCGACCTGCTCTACTCGGTCTGCGTGATCGACCTCAGGGCCGCGGGCGGCGAGGTCGAGCTCGACGCGACGCTGCCCTCGACCTACGGCTCGCTCGCCCTCTACGACGCGAACACCGACGTCGTCGAGGTGCTCCGCGACCGCGATTTTCAAGCTGGAATCGTGCGCGCTCGCGTCGTCGCGCCGGACGCTCCCGCGCGCGATGACGGCGTTCGCACGCTGCGCCTCTCGACGCGCAGGGGGCTCGTCCTCCAGCGCGTGCTCGTGGTGAACGAGGCGTCGCTCGCCGACGCCGAGCGCGCGCGTCGCGGCCTCCGGTGTCGCCCTCGCGGCGCCGATCGCTGACCTTCTGCGTTGCCCGCGCGCGGCGTTCTGTTGGACCCTCCGAGTCGCATCCACTCGAAGGAGTCACTCGATGAGCTTCAAGCGCTTCGCGGCGGTGCTCGCGCTCGGCCTCGCCGCCTGTCAGGGTGATCGCTCCGTCGTCGGAGGCTTCGCGGGAGACGGCTCCCTCGACATGCCCGACCTGCCCGTCGCGGCCGACACGCCCGACGTGACCGACGCGCCCCCGCAACCCGACGCGCCCGACGCGAGCGACGTCGCCGATGCGTTCGACGCGAGCGACGTGATCGACGTCGTCGACACGGGGCCGCCTCCGTGCGCGCGCGCCGCCGACTGCGTGGGCAACGCCGCCGGACCCGCGTGCGACACCGCCACGGGGCGCTGCGTGCAATGCGTGGCGAGCGACGACACCTGCCCCGTGGGCCAGTACTGCGTCGACAGCACGCACGCCTGCGCCGCCGGGTGTCGCAGCGACACGGCCTGCGCCGACACGGCCCTTCGCGACGGAGGGACCTCCCCGATGCGGCGCTGCAACACGACGACGCGCGAGTGCGTCGACTGCGTGACCGACGAGCACTGCGCCGCGGGGACCCTCTGCGTCGGCGGCGTCTGTGTGATGGGCTGCACGTCGGCGAGGCCGTGCCCGACGGGCCAGTCGTGCTGCGGCGGCGCCTGCGTCGACCCGCAGTCGAACCGCGCGCACTGCGGCGGCTGCGACATGGGGTGCGCCGTCACCAACGGAACGGCCCTCTGCATGAACGGCGTGTGCGCCGTGGGTGCGTGCACCGCGCCCTTCGCGGACTGCAACCGCGTCGCCTCCGACGGATGCGAGACCGACACGCAGACCAGCACCGCCAATTGCGGGAGCTGCGGGAGCGCCTGCGCCGCGAGGGCCCACAGCGCCGTGGCCTGCGCCGCGGGACGCTGCGCCTACACCTGCGACACGGGCTTCGCCGACTGCGACGGAGACCCCTCGAACGGCTGCGAGGCCGACACGCGCGCGAGCCTCGCGCACTGCGGCGCCTGCGGCCGCGCGTGCGACCTCGCCAACGCCACGGCGGCCTGTGTCGCAGGCGCCTGCGCCGTCGCGCGCTGCAACGAGTCCTTCGGAGATTGCGACGGCAACGCCGCCAACGGGTGCGAGACCGACCTCCGCGTGAGCGTGTCGCACTGCTCGGCCTGCGGCGCCGCGTGCCCCGCGAGGCCCGCGTCGCTCCAGGGGTGCGTCGGGAGCCGCTGCGTGCTCGCGTGCCTCAGCGGCTATCAAGACTGCGACGGCGACGCGACCAACGGCTGCGAGGTCGACGTGCGCACCGACGGCCGCAACTGCGGCGCCTGCGGCCGCGCGTGCCGCGTCTCGGGCGGAACGGGCGCGTGCGTGAGCGGCTCGTGCGGCGTGCTCGCCTGCGACACGGGTCGCGCCGACTGCGACAGCGACGCCGCAAACGGCTGCGAGGTCGACACGCAGACCACCACCGCGCACTGCGGCGGCTGCGGACGCGCCTGCGCCGCGCGCAGCCACGCCGTCGCCTCGTGCGCCGCGGGGGCCTGCGCGTACGTCTGCGAGGCGGGCTACGCCGACTGCGACGGCGAGGCGGGCAACGGCTGCGAGGTCGACGTGCGCACGAGCCTCTCGCACTGCGGCGCGTGCGGCCGCGCGTGCAGCCCCGCGAACGCCACGGGCGCCTGCGTGGCGAGCGCGTGCGCGGTGGCGTCGTGTGACACGGGCTTCGGCGACTGCGACGCGAGCGCCGCCAACGGCTGCGAGGTCGACACGCGCACGAGCGCCGCGAACTGCGGCCGCTGCGGCAACGCCTGCGTCACCGCGTCGAGCTGCGTGGCGAGCGCGTGCACCGCGCCGGTGCTCTCGAGCTGCGCGGCCATCCACGCGGCGGCGCCGACGTTGCCGAGCGGCGTCTACAGCGTCGACGTCGACGGCGCGGGCGGGCGCGCGCCCTTCTCGGTCTACTGCGACATGGTCACCGACGGCGGCGGCTGGACCTACGGCGCCATCGTCCGCACGACGACGTCGTCAGACAACCGCACCCGCACCGCGGGCGTGACCACCTTCGGCACCCCCGTCGCGGGCGTGCTCGACAACGAGTACTCCGTCGACCTCACGGGCGTGCGCTTCAGCACAGTGCGCATCGACAACTTCACGCTCGCCCGCAACGTGCAGCGCAGCACCGCGGCGCCCACCACCTGGGACTCGACCACCTACCTCAGCAGCGGCGGGTACACCTCGAAGCGCATCGCGCTGGCGAGCTCCTACGAGTTCCGCGTGGGGTACTACCTCTCGGGGTACTGCGGGCTCGCGCAGACAAACATCCCCATGTGCTTCACCGCCGCGAGCAACCCCACCGGGTGGGTGTGCGACACCGACAGCGGGCCCGTCGAGGGCTGGGTCGACGGCACGGGCGGAGAGATCTGCGGGATGTACTACTGCCGCGTCCTCTGGCGCGACACGGCCTGCACCTCGTACGTGAGCGCCGTGGCGGTCTACGGCTTCGCGGTGCGGTGAAGCCCATTCCGTAGCCCCTCCGCGGTGACTACATTCATCACCGATGGTCTTCGGGCGACCGCTCTCGGGTGACGACGTCGCGCGGCTCCACATGGAGCGCCGCGACAACCCCATGACCATCACCGCGATCGTGTGGCTCGCCGCGCCCCTCTCTCGCGCTACGCTCGAGTCCGTGGTGCGCGAGCGGCTCCTCGTGAGGCCGCGCTTTCGTGACCGCGTCGTCGAGCACTCGCTCGCGGCACCGCGCTGGGAGCCCGACCCCGACTTCGACCTCGCCGCCCACCTTCACCACCTCGCGCTCCCCGTGGCGCCGCACGGGCGCGCGCTCGAAGAGCTCGTCGAAGACCTCGCGAGCGCCCCGCTCGACCCGCGGATTCCGCTCTGGCAGATGCACCTCGTCGACGGCGTGGGCGAGGGGTGCGCGCTCATCATGAGGGTGCACCACGTCATCGCCGACGGGCTCGCGATGGTCGACGTGCTCCTCGGGCTCACCGACGAGCGCGCCTCGAACTGGACGCCCCCTTCAGTGCCTCCGAAGGTCACTCACGGCGTGCTCGCGTCGCTCGCGCCGCTCGTCTCGCTCGCGTCGCTGGTGCTCTCGCGGCGCGAGCCCGAGACGGCGCTCACGGAACCTCACCACGCGCACAAGCGACTCGCGTGGTCGCGCCCCATCGCGCTCTCGGCGCTCAAGGCCATCGCGAAGTCTCGCGGCGTCGGCGTCACGGCGATCATTCTGGCCCTCGTCACGGGCTCGCTCCGTCGCGTGCTCGAAGCGCGTGGAGAGCTCACGCCCTCGATGGTCGTGCGCGCGATGGTTCCCCTCAGCGTGCGGGCCGCCGAGGAGGGCAAGGCCCTCGGAAATCGCTACGCCACGGTGTTCGTGGGTCTACCCGTGGGTGTCGCTTCGGCCGACGCGCGCATCAACGAGCTTCGAACGCGACTCTCTCGCGCCGCCGTCACGGGCGGGCTCTCCGCGGGCCGCGCGCTCGTTCGTGTCGCGAGTCGCGTCGGAGCGCCCATCGAGCGCATCGGCGTCGAGCTCCTGAGCCGTCGCGCGTCGCTCGTGGTGAGCAACGTACCGGGCCCAACGGGCGTGCACCGCATCGCGGGGAGCGCGCTCGAACGCGTGGTGGCCTTCGCGCCCGTGACCGGCGCCGTGGGGCTCGGCGTGACCTTCTTCGGCTACGACGGCGCGGTCTCCGTGGGGGTGGCCTCGGGCATGTCGTCGCTGACCCTTCCCCGCGAGGTGATCGACGGCATCGAGCGCGAGTACGAAGCGCTCTCGGCGTAGAGCGCGCGCGTCATCGAGGGATTAGATTCCCACGCATGGCCCGATTGCTCCCTGCCGCCGAGAAGCTCGGTCGCTTCGCGCTCAACCGCCGCGGCTTCGTCAGCCGCGAGGTGCGCACCCGCGTGGGCCTCATTCACGCGTACGACGGACGCGGCCCCGGCGCCCTCCCGCCGGTGGTGATGCTCCACGGAATCGGCTCCGCCGCCACGCCCTTCAGCGCCGTGCTCACCCGCCTCCGCAGGCACGCGAAGCGCGTCACCGCGCCCGAGATGCCCGGTCACGGGTTCAGCCCCGAGCCCTCGGTCACGATGACGCCCGACCTCCTCACCGAGGCGATGGGTGACGCGCTCGATCACCTCATCGACGAGCCCGCGATCGTGTGCGGCAACTCCCTCGGCGGCGCCGTCGCCCTTCGCTACGCGCTCGATCGCCCCGAGAAGGTGCGCGCGCTGGTGCTCGTCTCGCCCGCGGGGGCGCGCTTCACCGAGGCCGAGCTCGACGGGCTGCGATCGACCTTCGACCTCGGATCGAAACGCGACACGATGGCCTTTCTCGACCGGCTCTATCACCGCCCGCTGTGGTTCGCGCCCCTCGTCGCGGGCGAGATCCGCGAGATGATGGGCCGCCGCGTCATTCAAGAGCTCTTGCGAAGCGCCACGCCCGACCACGCGCCCACGCCCGCCGAGCTCGCGTCGCTCGAGGTCCCCGTGCTCCTCCTCTGGGGGCAATCCGAGCGGCTGCTCCCCGCGAGCGGGCTCGCGTACTTCCGCGAGCACCTCCCGCCTCACGCCGTCGTCGAGGAGCCTCACGGGGTCGGTCACTGCCCGCACTTCGACGACCCGAAGGCCCTCGCGGCGCGCATCGTCGAGTTCTCTCGCTCGCTCCCTCGCTGACCGTCAGCGCGCGGCGGTTCGATCCCACACGGCGCAGGTCCGCTCGATCATCGCGGCCAGCGAGAGGTCTCTCACCGCGCGCTCTCTCGCGGCCCCCGCCATCACGGCGCGTCGCTCCGTCGTGAGCGCGAGAAAGCGCGTGAGCCCCGCGGCGATGTCACCTGCGGAGGTGCCTCCGAGTCGCAATCCCTCCACGTCATCGCGCACGTTGCCGTCGCGGTCTGCGGGCGGAGAGACGATCGATAGCGTTCCGCACGCGAGCGCTTCGAGCACCACGTTCGACATGCCCTCGTAGAGCGACGCTTGCAGCACCCCATCGGCGCACGCGAGGAGCCGCTCCGGATCATCGACGGGCCCCGTGAACACTACCGCGTCGGCGACGCACTCTTCGGCGATCGTGGCCTTGAGCGCGTCGTCGAGGGCCTTCGTCGCGACGCGTCCCGCGAAGTACACACGGAGATCACCGAGCGAGCCACTTCGCTTGAGCGCTCCGAGCGCGCGCACGATCGCGGGGTGGTTCTTCTCCGCCGACATCCGCGCGAGCACCACGAGCGACGGACCCGTCATCGATCGCTTCGCCCGCTCGCTCGCGCGGGCTTCGGGCGAGAGCGGCGCGAAGCGCGCGGTGTCGACGCCGTTGGGCACCACGTCGATGCGCTCGGCGGGGATCTTCGCGCGTCGCACGAGCTCGTCGCGCGTCCCGACGGAGTTCACGATGAGCGCGTCGGTGAGCTTCGCCGTGAGCCCTTCGAGCCGTGTGTCGCGCGCGTTGGGGACGCCCTCTCTCACCGCGCTCACCATGCGACCGACGCCCGTCGCGCGCACCGCGAGGCGGCCGTAGATGTTCAAGAGACCGCCGAAGGTGTGAACGATCGCGGGCCGCTCTCTTCGCAGCGCAGCGGCGAGTCGGAGTCCCGTGAGCACGGTCGATCCGTCGGCCGAGCGGAGGTCGATGTAGGGACCCGCGCCGAGGTCGACGCCGTACTCGTCGGTCGTGTCGCACAGGGCGACGCGAGGCTCCCACCGCGCGCGGTCGAGGCCGCGAACGAGCTCGACGAACTGCCGTTCGGCGCCGCCGCGGTGCAGCGACGAGATCGCCAGGAGGACCTTGCGCTTCACCGCCCCGCGACCTCCGTGAAGGCGGTCACCAGCGTCTCGGCGCACACGTCGACGGAGTACGAACGCTCCACGAGCTCGAGGCCGCGCCTGCCCATCTCTGAAGCTCGTTCGCGGTCGTCGTAGAGCGCGACGAAGTGCTTGTACCAGTCGTCGTCGGTGCGCGCCGCGAGGCCCACGTCGCCGCGCGCGAGCACCTCGGCGTTGACGCCCACGGGGCTCACGATCGCAGGACGCTCCGCCGCCAGGTACACGAGCATCTTCGCGGCGCACTTGCCGCGGGCCCACTCGGTGTCGGGCAGCGGCATCACGCCGACGTCCATCGAGCGCACGAGCGCGGGCTCCGTCGACTCCGTCCAGCGTTCGAAGCGCATGCGCGGGATCTTCACGCCGTCGAGCGGTCGATCGGCCACGACGAGAAACTCCGCGTCGCTACGCTCACCGAGGAACTGCGCGAGGGGCTTCTCCAACGTGCGGAGAAAGGGGTAGTTGCCCGAGGTCCCCGTCCACCCGACGATGAAGCGCGCGGCGCCCTTGTTCGCAGGCTCGACGCGCCATCGGGCGGGGTCGACCGACGTGGGGACCACCCACACCCGCTTCGCGTGAGGGCGGTAGTGCTCGGCGAGAAAGTCGTTGCCCGCGACGACGCCCGCGCACTCTCGAACGATCGACTCCGAGAAATCCGCGGGGCCGTTCATCCAGATCGCGTCGTCGACGTCGAAGATGCGTCGCTCGGGTCGGCCCGCGCGGTCCTCCCACGTGCGCTCGCCCGAGATGAGCTCGCGCTCGAGCCACACGACGTCGGCGCTCGACGCCGCGCGCAGGCCCTCCTTGCGCCCGTGAAGCAGCAGCGCCCGCCACGCGGCCTTGGGAATCCAGAAGGGCCGCCCCGTGAACTTCTCGGGTCGGCTCGCGTGCTCGCTCACCTCGATGCCGCGCGACGCGAGGCGGGGGATGTACTGCCGCACGCGAAAGCGGCTCGACGGCGTGTGCAGCCCCGACGTGAGCGCGACGACGCGCAGCGGATCAGCCACGGCGACACCGCGCGCAGCGCTTGAAAAACGGGCGATGAGCGACCTTCACGGCCGCGAAGATACTTCGCTCGACGCGCGCCGCGGAGCGTTTTCAGCGGCGCACATCCGACGCCGCGTCTGTGGTGTACTCGCGCCGTGTCGTCCGTTCGCTCGATCGCGGTCTCGGTCCTCGCGTCGCTGCTCCTCAGCCTCGCGTTCATGGCGCCCTCACTCGGCGCGTCGATGGCTTCGCTGCCGCTCGCGCTGCCCGCCGTGGTCGCTGCGCTCGGTGTCATCGCGACGCTCGCGGGCGTGGCGCGACGGCGCGCGCCTGCGGTGGGTCCTGATCCGATCTGGGCCTTTCCGCTCGCGGCGGGGCTCTCGGTGGTGCCGCTCATGGCGATGTGGTCGAGCGCGGCCACCAACGGAATCGTCGTCGGCGGACTGCTCCCCTTCAGTGACGCGGGAGACTACCTCCAGGGCGCCGAGCGCCTCCTCGCCCTCGGCTCCCTCGACGGGTGGAACAGCCGTCGTCCCCTCAACGCCGCGCTCCTCGCCGTGCGTCTGTGGCTCGGCGATCACGACCTTCAGCGCGCGCTCGCGCTCCAGGCCGCGCTCTTCGCGGTGTGCGTGACCTTCGCCTCGCGCGCCCTCGCGCGCGACTTCGGCTTCGTCGCAGCGTCGGCGCTCCTCGGCGGCGTGACGGTCTTCGCGTCGATCTTCCTCGCGACCACGATGAGCGAGAGCCTCGGGCTCAGCCTCGGGTGCCTCGCGCTCGCGACGCTCTGGCACGCGGCGCGCTCTCGCGACACTGCGCACCTCGCCGCAGGGCTCGCGATCCTCACCGTGGGCCTTCAAGCGCGCGCCGGGCCCTTCATGCTGCTCCCCGCGCTGCTCGTGTGGACGTGGCTCGACGCGCGCAAGCTCAACCTCGTCGCCCGCCTCGAGCGGACGGCGCTCGCGGCTACGGGCGTCATCGCGGGCTTCGCCTACAACGCTGTGCTGCTCCGCGCGCATCACGGGGTCGCGGGCGGCGCGCAGTCGAACTTCTCGTACACGCTCTATGGCCTCGCCACGGGCGGACTCGGCTGGGAGCGCGCCGCGCATGACTTTCCCGCGATCGCGACGATGAGCGAGGCCGACTCGGCGCGCTTCGTCTACGCGCGCGCCTGGGGGCTCATGGGTGAGCATCCGCTGCTCTTCTTGAAGGGGCTCGTCGCCAACGTGGGCGCCGTCGCCGCGACGCTCGGAACGCCGCTCCTCGAAGGGCACCCCGCGGGTCAGTGGTGCGCCCTCGCCGTGATCGTCGCGGGGATGCTCCTCGTCGCGCGCGCGGCCCTCCGTCGACGCCCCGACGATGCCGCGCTGCGCATGGTCTACGCCGCCGCGATCGGCCTCGCGGCCTCGGTTCCGGTGATCTACATCGACGGTCGCGAGCGCGTGTTCGCCGCGGGCTTCCCCCTCGGGATCGCGTCGATCGTCGCGACGCTCGCGGCGCTGCGCCCTTCGCTGCCGATGGCGTCTCCTGAAGACGCGAAGCTCGACGCGCGCGCGCCCATCGGGCTCACCGCGTGTCTCCTCGTCGCCGCGCTGCTCGTGCCTCGCGCGTCGATCACCGCGCCCTCGCCGCCGCGCTGTCCTGCGGGAGAGAACCCCGTCACGCTGTGGCTCCCTCCGCGCGCGCCGCACCTCGACGTGGTGGCGGGTGACGGCGTGGCGATGCTGCCTTCGATGCCTCGCGTGACGCTCCGTCGCGGCGTGGCGCACGACCCCAACCTCGGCGACAACAACCTCGGCGCGCCGCTCACCGACGTGCCCGAGGGGACGCGTATCTGGGCCGCGTTCGACCTTGTTTCCAAGCGTTTGGAGTATTGGGAGCTGCCCGCGTCGCGCCCCGCCGCGTCGTTGGTGTCAGGCTGCGCGAGGCGCGCGTCGGGGTCGAGCCACAGCCTCTACGTGGTCACGCCGCGCTGAGCGGTCACCGCCCGCGGAAGCGGCTCGCTTCGAAGTGTCGCGCCATGTCGGGCTCCTGCCGCTGCCACGCGGGGGCGAGCTCACGCAGCGCGCGCGCAGGGTCTTCGAGGTACGTGCGGGCGAGGGGGAGGTCCTCGTCGCGCAGCCACTCCTCGCGCATCCACTCGTAGTAATAGCCGCGCGCCGCGAGAAAGTAGCTCGCACGTCCGTGCGCCTCGGGCAGCGGAAATCGCAGCATGAGCTCGTCGCCGGGGAGCGTCACGACACGCTCTCCCTCGCCGCGAAATCGCGACGCGGCGTCGTCGGTGTCGCGTCCGTGCCCCGTGACGCGCTCGGGCCACACGGTCACCGACGGAAGATCACTCGCGACCACCGCGCCGAGGAGCGCCGCGTCGAAGCGCCAGTGCGCCCGCGCGAAACGGAGCCGCACCTCGACGGGCGCCGCGGGGTCGCGCACTTCGAACGCGGCCGCACGCGTGGCCCTCGCGATGGGGCCGATGTACGGCAGCGTCGCGACGTGGCGCCACGCGCCGTCGGGGTCGTGCACCTCGACGTCAACGCCGCCGAGCGCGCGATCGAAGCCCCCGAGCGCGCCGAGCGTCGCGGGGTCGCTGCGCTCGAGCGCGGCGCTGAACTCGGGGCCGCTTCGTCCGTGAAGGGCGAGCAGGTGATAGAACACGTAGGTGTTCATCAGGCTGTTGCGCGCGGTGAGGGCGAGCGCGACGCGCGACCGCCCCGCAGCGGGGTAGCGCAGCGTGACGGACGCGCGGTGCGCCAGGTCGACGCCGTCGCTCACGGGCGCGTACTCGTCGCCGTCGCGCGCCGCGAACGCGCTCAGCGTGACGCCCTCATCGACCGCGACCGGCGCGCTGAGCG
>JBPOHC010000541.1:0-6282 GCA_052035985.1 Myxococcota bacterium
GCGAAGAAGACCGCATGGCATCCGCCGTTCACGGGGCTGCTGCAAGAGCGAGCGCCGCGATGGGCGAAGGTGACGCCCGAGGTGCAGCTCACGACGGAGCCTCTGCGCGTCGACGACGTCATCGAGCTTCGGGCCGATCGACCGCACGATCCGAGCGACGTGGGAACGACCCTCCGCGGCATGTGGCGCTACGTCGTCGAGATCGCGCTGCTCGAGTTCAAGAGCGTCGTGTGGCCCGTTCAGCGCGGCGACCTCTGTCGCCTCTTCGCCTACGGCATGCTCGTGCTCTCGGGCCGTCCGCGACGAGAAAGCGACGGCGACGCGCGAGCGCGCAACGAGCGACTCTCGGCGCACGAGGTGACGCTGCTGCTCGCGGTTCCGTCGATCAACGCGGCGCTGCGAGAAGAGCTCGATGACCTCGGGCTCACGTTGGAGCCATCGCTCGACGGCTACCATTTCGTCGACCGCGGACTGCTGCCGCTGGTGATCGTCGACCTCGGCGTGGTGGCGGAGCGCGAGGACGACGACGTGCTGCGCGCCTTCGCGGGGCGGCGGGTGCGCACGCTGGCAGCGCAACGATGGATGAGGCAGCATCAAAGCAAGCGGAGCGACACGATGAGCACACAGGCGACGCCAGAGCTCGAAGGCTACGAGGACTTCGTCCACTTCATGCTCGACGGGCTCACACCCGAAGAGAAGATGATGGGCCTCACGCCCGAACAGCGGCTCGCGGGGCTCAAGCCCGAGCAGGTGGTGAACATTCTCAAGCCCGAGCAGATCGCGAACGCGCTCAAGCCCGAGCAGCGGCTCGCCGGACTCGCGCCCGAGCACGTCGCGCTCGCGCTCCCGGTGGAGGTGCTGCGCGCGCTCTCCGACGACTACATCGCGACGCTGCCCGACGACGTGCAGCGCGAGGTCCGCGCGCGTAGAGCGCGTTGAACATCGCGCGCGACGAAGCGTCGCTCCCTCGCAGTCAGGGCGTGCGCGGACGCGGGCGGACGGTGATCCCCAGCGTCGGAGCCGCTGCGCTCAGCACCTCGCTCCAGCGCGTGTCGCGATACGCCACCTGCCTCGGATAGAACGCGAACCATCCCGTTAGCGCAGGGACCATCGTCGACACGCCGCACCACCCCGCCGACGCGCGGTCGTCGCCGCGACGGAGGTGCTCCATCACGAGATCTCGGCGCACCCAGCGCTCCACGTCGGAGGCGGCGCGGGTCACGGCGGGGCCGCGCCCCGAGGCGAGCGCGCCGGTCACCTGGAGGAGGTCGTAGTTCTGCTCCATCCCCGCGGAGAAGCACGGACGCAACGACGAGAGCGTGCCCCCGTCGGGCGGCGACGGGCCGTCGAGGAGCGCGTCGGAGAGCGCGCGAGCGAGCGGGGTCCAGCGATCGAGCGCGGCGGTGCGCACGAGCGTGTAGCTGCGATAGTTGAGGTCGGCGCGGGCCACGACGCGCGAGAGGTCGCGCGACGACGCGTCGGGGTGCGCGGCCGCGTAGTCGAGGAGCGACGCGTAGTACGTGTTGCACGTGCCCACCTCGCGCTGGCTCGCGAGCACCGCCTCGCTCGTCGCGCGGAGGTTCGAGAGCGCCTCGATCGACGCCCTCCCGCACTGCTGAAGGAACACCAGCGGGACCGCGCGCGCGTCGAGTCGGTGACGACGCATCCACGCCCGCAGCACGTCGCCCACGGCCCGCGCAGAGAGCCACTTCGGCGCTGAGGTGGCAGACGCGTCGAGCCCCGGGCGCTCGTCGTAGCCCATCTGATCGAGCATCCCGCCGTGATCGAGGAAGACCACCACGTACCGTCGCGCGCGCGCCTCTGACACGGCCCCGTCGAGCAGCGCTGTGATCTGCGCGGGATCGGCGCTGTCCTCGCTGCGAATCCGTCGCTCGCGCTGCGCGTCGTGGGTGATGAGCCGAACGCGCAGCCCGTCGCGCGCGATGCCGTCGGAGAGCACGGTCACGGCGACGCGCGGGTGCTCCGCGGCGCGCTGCAACGCCTCGGTGATCGGCGCGGTGCAGCGGTCGAGGTCGTTGTCGTAGGGCATCACGTAGACGAAGTGCCAGTCGTACGGGGGCGCGAGGAGCGCGCGGGCGAGGCGTCCAGCGGCGACCCCCGCCACCGTGACGAGCGCGAGGCGAAGGGCGATCGAGCGGCGCGACGGGCTCATGAGGAAGTCACAGACGAGGGAAACAACGCGGAGGTTCCGTGCGGCGAAGGAGGGGCGGCAGTGGCGCCGTCGAGCGTACGGCCGCGGGCTGCTTCGGAGCGTGCGCCCGACGCGTCGGCTGGCGTTTGTTTACGGTGTTCGCCCGGTCGCGTTCCGCATCGCGGAAACGCGAGCGTTCGCGCACGCTCGTGGGGTGCGCCACGGCGACGAATGACGTGCGTCAGCGCGCCACGACTTCGCCCCACACATGGATATCGAAGAGTCGTACCCTCGCGCGACGCGCCGCCCCGTCGGCTTCAACGCTCAGCCCCCACCGACCAGGACGCATCCATGACGACGAGATCCTTGAGACCGCTTCTGCTCCTCGCCTCCCTCGCGCTGATCGCGTCGTGCGGCAACAGCGCGACCTCCACGCTGGGCGGCCCCGACGCCTCGGACGACGCCACGAAGGACGGCGCCGCCAACGACGGCGCAACCGACGGCAACGCGAACGACATCGCGAGCGACGGCGCCGCCAACGACGGCTCCGACGACGGCGCCTCGGGCGACGCATCCGACGACGGCGCTTCGGGCGACGGCGCTTCGGACGACGGCGCTTCGGGCGACGGCGCTTCGGGCGACGGCGCTTCGGGCGACGGCGCTTCGGGCGACGGCAGCGCGGGTGACGGCGCGACGGGCGACGCGAGCGGCGACGCGGGGAGCTGTCTCACGGGTCAGACCCGCTGCGGCGGCGCCTGCGTGTACACCGGGAACAACGCGGCCAACTGCGGCGCGTGCGGGCGCGCGTGCGGCGCGACGCAGTTCTGCCTCAACAGCGGGTGCGCCTGTCCGCTCGGTCAGATGGCGTGCGGAACGGGCTGCGTCGACATCAGCGCCGACACGAGCAACTGCGGCGCGTGCGGACGCGCGTGCCCCGCGGGGCAGGCGTGCCGCGGCGGCACCTGCGGCTGCGCGACGGGGCAGACCTCGTGCGGATCGAGCTGCGTCGACCTCAACAGCGACCTCGCCAACTGCGGCGCGTGCGGACGCGCGTGCTCCGCGGGGCAGCTCTGCAACGCGGGCCGCTGCGGCACCACCTGCGACGCGACGATGTGCACGACCGCTGGCACGACCCTCTGCGTCGACACGCGCACCGACGCGCAGAACTGCGGCGCGTGCGGGACGGCCTGCACCCCCGGGAGCCGCTGCGTCGCAGGGAGTTGCGCGTGCCCCGCGGGGCGCTCGGGCTGCGGAACGAGCTGCGTCGACCTCACCTCCGACCCGCTCAACTGCGGCGCTTGCGGCACCGGGTGCAGCGTGGGGACTCCCTGCGTCGCGGGCCGATGCGGCTGCGCCACGGGTCAATCGAGCTGCGGCGGTCGCTGCGTCGACGTGGCCTCCGACGCCCTCAACTGCGGCACCTGCGGGACGGCGTGCGGCGCGGGTGAGACCTGCACCGCGGGCCGCTGCGCCGTCGTCGACGCGGGCACCGTCACGCCGAGCTGCACGACGTCGTGGTCGGCGCGCGCAGCCTGCGGCGCCCCCTCGACCTTCACGTGGGACTGCTCGAACGCGACGCGCTGCGTGTACGCCTGCACGGGGTCGACGACGGTGAGCGGCCCCGCGCCGTGCTCGGGCTCGGCGCCTGTCTCCGTCGGCTCCGCGGGCGAGAGCTGCACCATCACAGCCACGAGCGCGAGCGGCACCACGGGGACCTCGGCCGCGAGCACGACGTGCCTGGGCGTCGCGCCGTCGTGCACGGCCTCGTTCGGCACCGCCCCCGCGTGCGGCGGCACGGCCGTCGTGACGTGGAACTGCGTCGACGCGACGTCGTGCAACTACACATGCACGGGCACCACGCCGTCGAGCGGTCCCGTCCCGTGCGCGGGTTCGGGCGCGTACCCCGTCGGCGCGGCGGGCGAGCGCTGCACCATCAACGCCGTCGGCGCAGGCGGCACCACGGGGACGGCCTCCGCGTCGGTCTCATGCACGGGCGCTGGCGGAGCGCCGTCGTGCACGGCCTCGTTCGGCGCGCGTCCCGCCTGCGGCAGCGCCGCCGTCGTGACCTGGAGCTGCGTCAACGCGACGTCGTGCAACTACACCTGCACGGGCACCACGCCGTCGAGCGGTCCGGTCCCCTGCATCGGCTCTGGTCCCTTCAACGTGGGCGCCGCGGGTGAGACCTGCACCATCAACGCCGTCGGCGCGAGCGGCATGACCGCGACCGCCAGCGCATCGACGACGTGCATCGAGGGCGGCGCGCCGTCGTGCAGCGCGTCGTTCGGCCCCCGCGCCGCGTGTGGCACCGCCGCCGTCGTGACCTGGAGCTGCACCAACACCACCGGGATGTGCAGCTACACCTGCACGGGCTCGACGCCGTCGAGCGGCATGGTTCCGTGCACGGGCTCGACCTCGGTGGTCGTCGGCGCAGGCGGCGAGACCTGCACCATCACCGCCCCCGGGAGCGGCGGAACCACGGCCACCGCCACCGCCACGACGACGTGCACCCCGCGTCCCGTGTGCTCGGGATCGTTTGGCCCGGCGCCCGCGTGCGGCGGCACCGCCGTGCTCACGTGGAGCTGCTCCGACGCCACGTCGTGCAGCTACGTCTGCACGGGCACCACGCCGTCGAGCGGTCCCGTCCCGTGCTCGGGATCGGGTCCGTACACCGTGGGCGCCGCGGGCGAGAGCTGCACCATCAACGCCGTCGGCACAGACGGCGCGACGGGCAGCGCCACCGCGATGGTCTCGTGCACGGGCTCGAGCGGACCGCCCTCGTGCAGCGCGTCGTTCGGCCCGGCGCCCGCGTGCGGCGGCACCTCGACGGTCACCTGGAGCTGCACCAACGCCACCTCGTGCAGCTACAACTGCACGGGCTCGACGCCGTCGAGCGGCCCCGCGCCGTGCTCGGGTTCGCTGCCCTACACCGTGGGCTCTTCGGGTGAGCGCTGCACCATCAACGCCGTCGGCGCGAGCGGCGCGACGGCCACGGCCACGGCCTCGACGTCGTGTGTGCCGCTGCCCTCTTGCAGCGCGTCGTTCGGCCCGGCGCCCGCGTGCGGCGGCACGTCGACGGTCACGTGGAACTGCACCGACGCCACGTCGTGCAGCTACACCTGCACGGGCACCACGCCGTCGAGCGGAGCCGTCCCGTGCTCGGGCTCCGCGCCCTACGCCGTGGGCCCGTCGGGCGAGCGCTGCACCACCAACGCCGTCGGCGTCGGCGGCGCGACGGCGACCGCGACCGCATCGGTCTCGTGCATCTCCGCGCCGCGACCGAGCTGCACCGCATCGTGGGGTCCGCGCCTGACCTGCGGTTCCGCCGCGACCGTTACGTGGAGCTGCACCAACGCGACGACGTGCGACTACGTCTGCGGCGGCACCACCGAGGCGAGCGGCTCGGTCCCGTGCTCGGGCACCGCGATGCTCCCCGTAGGACCGGGCGGAGAGAACTGCGCGATCAACGCGACGGGCCCCGGCGGCTCGGGCACCGCGAGCGCGAGCACCACGTGTACGCCGCCCGCGGCGAGCTGCACGATCAGTTGGGGACCGCGCCTCGCGTGTGGGTCCTCTCCCACCGTGACGTGGAGCTGCGTCAACGCGACGTCGTGCAGCTACACGTGCTCGGGCACCACGCCGTCGAGCGGCTCGGTCGCGTGCTCGGGCTCGGCGCCGCTCCCGGTCGGCGCGGCGGGCGAGACCTGCACGATCAACGCGTCGGGCGCGGGCGGATCGGGCTCCGCGTCGGCCTCGACGACCTGCTCGTAGGCGCCGAGATCTCGATCCAACGCGTTCGCGACCTCACAGGCCCACGTGCGTCGAAGCGCCACCTCACCCTGACAGTCAGCCGTCCTCACGCTGCGCGCGGAAGCGCCCCGGAGCGACGCCCCGCACCCGCGAGAACGCGCGATTGAACGCGTGCTCCGACGTGCACCCCACGCGCGCGGCCACCGTCGCGATGGGGAGCGTCGTGTCGGCCAGCATCCGCGCCGCCAGCGTCATGCGCCAGCGCGTCACGTACGCCAGCGGGGCCTCGCCCACCAGCGTCGCGAAGCGCCGCGCGAAGACCGCGCGCGAGGTGCCCGCCTCGGCGGCGAGCGACTCCACCGTCCAGTCGCGCGCGGGGTGCT
>JBPOHC010000465.1:0-4526 GCA_052035985.1 Myxococcota bacterium
CCGAGGAGAAGGTGACCGCCGCCGAGCAGGCCGTCGCGGAGGCCGACAACGAGCAGGACGACTCCATCGATCCCCTCGCCGACGCGCTCGTGGGAATCGGCCAGGCCCGCACGCAGCCCTTCAAGGGTCTCTCGTCGGTCTCTCCGTCGAAGCTCAAGGAGATGGGCTACGCCGACGAGGCGAAGGAGCTGCTCTCGATCACGGCGAAGGTGCGCAAGCGCAAGGGGCTGACGAAGGCAGTGACCGATGCGTGCAAGCGCTGCGAGCGCGCCGCCAACGCCGTCATCGACGCGCTCAAGCCCATCGCGAAGCTCAAGGCCGCGGAGACCGCCGCGCGCACCCGCCGCGACGCGCTCACGCAGCCGTGGGAGACGGCCTTCTCGGCCCTCAAGCGCGCCGCGAAGTCCGCGGAGGACGACGGCGCGAAGGGCGTCTTCGACACGCTCTTCCGCGACCCGAGCGCGAAGCCCGCGAAGAAGAAGCCTGCGAAGAAGACGAAGACGCCTGCTCCGCCCGCATGAGCGCTTCACCTGCGCTTCAGGTCACCCGCGGTTCCAGCGGTACACTCTGACCGCTGCCCGGCACAGCGTCGGCAGAACGAAGGTGAATTCCTCCGATGCGCGAGAACGAACATCTCCAGGCTCCGCCCGCCCGCCCGATCCGACTGCTTCACGTCGACGACGCCCGACTGCACTCTCGGCTCATCCCCCATGCCCTGACCGCGCCCCCATCGTGGGAGTTTCGCTTCACCGCGAGCACCTCCGAGGCGCTCGCGGTCCTCGATTCGTGGTTCCCCGACGTGGTCGTCACGGATCTCTTTCGCGGTGAAGACAGCGGCCTCGACCTCATCGCACGCCTCCGCGCGATGGAGGCGACGCGTGAGATCCCCATCGTCGTCGTCAGCGGAGCCGCCGCGATGTTCGAACCTCAGCTCCGCGCGCTCGGCGTCGCAGCGTCGATCTCGAAGCCGTACTCGCTGCCCGACCTGCGCGCCGCGGTGCTACGCGCCGTCGGTCGTATGTAGGTCTCGCCCGCCGCTCTCCGCGCGATCACCCCTCCAGCACGCGTGACGTCCACGGGGCGTGTTCGAGCAGCTCCAGCTTCGCGCGCGCGTCCTCGATGATCGTCGCGACCGTCGCCTTCGGCAGCGTCCCTTCGATCGTGACGCGCACGAAGAACGACTCCTCGACGTAGCGCACCGTCACCCCGTCGACCGTGATGCGAACGGTCTTCGGCATCTCCTCGATGTTCGGCTCCACCGGCGTGTGCGCGACGGGCGGCGTGAAGCGCGACGTGTAGAGCGCGAAGTCCGGCGTGTACCCGAGCTCCGCCCCCATCGACGCGAGCTGCTGGCGGTCGAAGAGCGATTTGCCGCCGACGTGCCACGACATCCACTCGATCGTCATCAGGTCGTGGCGCTGACCGTCGGCGCGAGAGAGCTCCCACACGGTCCAGCGGCGCTCGGTGAGGCGCGTCCACGCGAGCGTCGCGAGGTCGAGCGACCAGTCGTCGATGTTCTCGCGGATGTCGTCTTCACCGTCGACGATCACCGCGCGACGTCCGCCGCGCACCGTGATCGAGCGGCCGTCGTCGGAGCGCGTGGCGGTGTGTTCGAAGATCCATCCGGGCGCGTCGCCCGTGGTGGTGAGCTTCGTGAACGCGAAGGTCCCCGTGTCGAGCGAATACACCGGCGTCTCACCGGGAACCCGCTGCGTCGGATACCCCAAGGCCCCGATCACCACGATGCGCTCCCCGTCGAGCGTCGCCGAGTGGAAGTCCGTCGGCGGGAACACCTCGCGCGAGTACCCGTAGACCTCGATCGCGCCCGTCGGGTCGGTCACCACGACGTCGTTGTAGATGTAGAAGTCGGGGTCGTAGTGGTCCTCGTGCTCGCCCGCGATCGACACCACGCGTCCGTCGGGGAGCGTCGTGTCGCTGCGTCCGAAGCGGTTGAAGCACCAGCACGGACCCACCGCGAGCGACGGCGGGCCTTCGAAGTGCGCGTTCGCCGCCCACGCGTTGAGCTCGCGGTTTCGCACGAGCCACTGCCACGACGCGTTCGTCATGCGCTGCGGGTTTCCAACGCCCACGCGCGGCGCGCGCCACACGAGGAAGAGGTCACGCGTGACGTCCCTCGGCGGACGCCGCTCGCGCGGGAGCGAGAAGCGCTTCGGGATGGAGGGCTTCTTCGCGGCGGGCTTCTTCGCGGGCTTCTTTGCGCTCGGCGTCCTTACGGCCGCCGGTTTCTTCGCGGAGGGCTTCTTCGCGGCCGCCGGTTTCTTCGGCGTCTTCGCCTTGCGAGAGGTTGTCGTTGCTCGCTTCTTCGCTGACTTCGGTGTCGCCACGGGGCGCGAGTGTAGTCAGACGAGGCGCTTCGGCGCCACGCTTCGATAGCTCTCCGCCACGCGACGGGTGAGCTCCTTCCACGCGACCTTCTTCGCGTCGACGCGCATCGCCACCCATGCGCTCGCGCCCAGGTATTTCGGGCGATAGAAGCGCTTCGGCGACGCACCCACCAGCTCCGCGGCGTCGTCGCTGCGGAAGCACACCGACACGATCCCGTCGCGGTGCTGGTTGTCGAGCAGGTGCGCGTAGGGCTTCTTCCCGATGCGGAGCGTGGTCTGCCCCGACGCCTCTTCGATCACCGTCTCGGGCAGCGAAGCCGCGATCTCGGTGAGCTTCGCGAGCGCCTCGCGCACCACCGCGGGGTCCGTCGTCGGGTACACGGGCGCTTCGGGGGGCGGCTCCGGCGTCGCGCGTTCGAGGCTCTTCGGAACCACCGATCGCCACGCCTCTTCGACGAGGATCGCGAGCGCGTCGAAATCCGTCGACGGGTGGTCGAGGCGCACGCCGATCCAGCCCTTCACGCCCACGTACGGCGGGACGAAGTACACGTCGGGCTTCGACTTCGTGAGCCTCCGCTGGTCGTCGAGCGTCGCCTTGCACCACGCGGCAGTGCGCCCGTCGCCGTGATGGTTGCCCGCGAAGCTCACGAAGCCTTTGCCGCGCACATGAAAGAACGGAGCGCCGTGAGAGAGCTTCTCCTCCGTGCCTGCGAAGTCGAAGCAGATCTCGCGGAGGCGCGCGAGGAGGGCGTCGGGGTGTGTTCCGGTCGTCACGCGCGGAGTCTACCGTGAGGGGCTCACGTTCGAAGCGTCTTCATGGCGCCCACGCGTTGCCCGACACCACGATCATCGAGAGCATGCGGATCGTGTTGCTGAAGTAGGCTTGCGAGGCGAGCGTCGGGGTGGTGATCGCCGTCCAGAGCGCGTCGAGCCACGCCTGGTTGCGCGCGTCGACCGTCGCCGACACCGCGAAGGGCGCCACGAAGGCCAGCTCGCCCGCGCTCGCGCCGTTGAGCCGCACGCCCGCGAGCGAGTAGCCCGACATGATGCGATCAGGACGCTCCGACGTCGCCCTTCGGACCCACGTGTTCATCGTCTCGACCGCCGCGCGAGATCGCGCGTCGCCGTGGAGGAGCCAGTCCATCGCGATGCGCCACGGGGTGCGGCAGGCGTTCCATGAGTACGCGCCGTCGTCGGGGCCTTCGAGCCAGCGCGGCGGTGCGGGCGTGGGTCTCCCTGCGTTCATGCCCACGGAGAAATCAGGGAGGAGCCCCGTCGGGATTCCGAGCGCGCTCATCGTCTGCTCTCGTTGGAGCGTCGCGACGACCTGGTACTCGCGGTCGAGCACGGCGCTCCACCGCGCGACGCCCGAGGCGGTTGCGAATGCGCGGAGGTGGTCAGGCATGAAGTCCGAGAGGCGCGTCCCGTCGCGGTCTGCCGTGGTCATCGCGGCGTCGCCCGTGAGCAGCGTCGAGGCCGTGGGGTGCACGTCTCCGCTGAGAATTCCCGCGATGACGCGTCGAGCGAGCGTCGCGTAGTCGATGGAGCCGCGCGATCCCCACTGGCGATCCGCGAGGAGGAGCGCATACGCGACGTCGAGGTCTCCGTCGGTGGCCGAGTCGGCGCCCATGATGTTTCGACAGGTGGCGTCTTGCGCCCAGGCCATGAGCGACGCGGTGTATCGGCTCGGGTGGTCCTGGTAGTAGCGCGTGAGCGCGTCGAAGTTCGCGCGCGCCTCGGGGTCGTGCCCGGCCATGTAGACCGTGACGAGCATCCCGTAGCCGTGGGCCTCGGAGACCGTCGCGCCCGAGGTGTCTCCGAGCGTCGCGACGTACGCGCGGTTCGCCGTGCATCCGCGGTGGAGGTAGCGCGCCTTCCACTGGTCGTAGAAGCTCGCGGTCACGGCATCGAGGCGGGCCTGAGAGACCGTCGGGCGAATGGCGCCCGCGGTGTACGACGTCACGTGCGAGGCGAAGGGGTGCGTGGGCGTTCCTGCGGGTGCGTCGGAGGGCGCGTCGCGCGTGACGTCAATGCTCACGTCGCGCGGTGCGTCAACGCTCGCGTCGCGCGTGACGTCGATGCTCACGTCGCGAGACGCATCGAGCAAAGGCGCGTCGAGGGAGACATCGGCGACGACCGCGTCGAGCGGAGACACGTCGACGGCGGAGGTGATGTCTTCGA
>JBPOHC010000600.1:0-5727 GCA_052035985.1 Myxococcota bacterium
GGTGCCCGCCGGGTGAGCGACCCCACGCACCCGGCGCGCGTTGCGCGAGGCCACCGAGCACGGGGCGCCCCGCGGGGCCCACGGGGATGTGGCACTCGCCCGCCTTGTGGACGTTGTGGCCGACGAGAAAGGCCAGCTCGTCCACGAGACGCGCGAGACCTCCCGAGACCACGGGGCGGCCGGTGCGCACGGCCGCGAGCGCGAACGCCGAAGCCGCCTGCGGTACAGGGCTGCTCATCTCAGTACACCTCGAACACCGAGACGCTCTCGATGCGATCCGCGCTGAGCACGGTGTTGCTGTACCAACCGACCCAGCACCACGCCGGAGTCAGAGTGGTGTTCGCGGGAGCCTCGAGGCCGCTCCCTCGCGAGCGCCACGACGCCGAGGGGCGCACCGGCGCGGCGACGTCGAGGTCGAGCACGATCAGGTGATCGCCCGCCGCGGCCGCGGTCCGTTGCGCGTACGCGCTCACGTAGATGCCCGCGCGCAGGGGCGTGTCCGCGCCCGACGTGAGCGCCGCCATGACGTACGCCTTCGTGTCGCCGCCGCTCCCGTCGACCTCAGTCGACTTGTGGAGCTGCACCACCACGCGCACCGCGCGGGGGTAGTAGCCCGCGGGCGCCGATCCGAGACGCACCGCGGAGAACGCGATCGGACCGAAGCTCTCCGCACACCCGGCGCTCCACGGGATCGTGCCCAGGCGTCCGTTCGCGGGGTCGTCCGCCGCGGGGTCGTATGCGACGTCGATCGCGTCGGTCCAGGTCGCCGTGAACGTGCTCGCGAGCGTGATCTCCCCGCCGAGGGGCATGTGCCCGATCACGCGGACGTTGCGCTCGCTGAGGTGGCTCGCGTTCGAGTGCGCGATCATCGCCGTGCCCGAGTCGAGCGGCGCGCCGTCAGGCAGGTGCCCCGAGGCCGCGGGCGGCGTGGGGATGTACACGTCGACGATGCGCTCGCCGGTGCTCATGGCGCGATCTCCCTGGCCCTGTCGGCCGTGCCGTCGATCACGCGCGTGGTCGCGTCACCGACGAACATCCACTCCTCCTGGCTCGCGACGACGGGGGTGCCGTAGCTCGCGAACCGCAGGTCGACGGTGGCGCCCGCGGCGATGCGCGCGCGGATCGCGACGGACATCGGGCTCGCGAACGTGACCTTCCGCATGCCGACGTCGATCGCCGTGATGGTCACCCCGGCGTCGATCACGGGCGTCGCCTCGCGCGAGACCAGGTCGCACTTGTCCCCGACGTGGAAGGTCGCGACGTCCTCCCCGCCGGAGTACGTCGAGGTGCCGCCCACGTACGCCGTCGCGAGCGTGATGATGCTCGTGGTGACCTGCGTCGCCACGCGGCCGCACGGCGCGTAGGGGTAGGAGCGGTGGCCGAACACCAGGGCCTCGACGGTGAGCGTCGCGCCGGCAAGGTCGACCTCCCTCGCCATCACCACGGCGCGCGTCGCGACGAGGCCGCGCGCGCCCGCACCGTCAGGGAGCATCCACGCGCTCGCGGTGAGCTCTCGGCCGAGCTCCAAGGTCTCAATCCATCGGCCCGCGAGGCGGACCCGCACGACGGCGAGCGGTTCACTCCAGAGTTCGAGGCGCCCGAGTACTCCGCGCGCGAAGTCCATCGGGTCGCCGATCGGACTCGCCTGATCGTCGAGGCCCGCGAGGTCGACCGAGATTCTGCGGCCGGGCCCGTACCTCGCGCGGCTCTGCGACTGCGACGCGTCGAGGTTGAGGTCGGTCGAGCGGAGCTGGAGTCGGTTGGCGAGGCCCTCCTGCCAGCGTGACCAGCTCGGCACCCCGATGATGTCGTCGCCCGTGATCGTCGCCGCCGTTGCCCGTTGCGCATCGGGCCACGCCCACGCGTGGAGCGCGAGGCGTCCGCTTCGAAGCACGGGCGAGCACCCGTGGAGCAGACACGCCTCCGTCACGGTCTCGCCGAGGGTGCGGCGCCCGTCGAAGACCCAGTCCCGCGCGACGCGGAGGCCCGCGGTGTCGGCCGCCACGGTGTCGACGTCCGACCAGTCCCAGTCGTCCGGGTGCGCGTCCTCGCAGAGCCCCACCACGGCGCGGCGCAGCCCGTAGGCCCAGTGGTCCGCCCGCACGCGATAGACGACCTGGAGCGGCGGCGGGTCGCGGAGCACCACGATCTGATCCGCGGCGCTGAGCTCCATGCCCGGCTTGCGCGGGAGGATCACGGCGCGACCCTCGACGCGCGGGCCCGTGGCGCCCGAGTCGTTGACGGTGAGGTCGGCAAGCAGGAGCGACAGGCGCTCGGAGTACTGGCACCGGAGCGCGGGGGTCGTGACGGTCGAGTAGGGCCCGTCCGTCGACGTCGTCGTCGACCAGCTCGTCGGCAGCGTCGCGAGGCCCGTGACCAGGATCTCGGTCGAGGCACCCTCGATCGACACGTACAGCACCGAGGGGAGCTCTCGGAGCTCGTAGGAGACGGCCTGTCGGGTCCCGTGCGCGGTCGACGTCTGCGGCTCGCCCGTCTTGCCGCCCACCGTCGTGGTCACCCCGAAGGTGGGCACCGTCGCGGTGAGCACGTCGCCGTCGACGCGCGCCGTCGCTCCGGAGCGAGCGACGTGGAGGTCGATGCGCGCGCCTGCTCGCGTGGTGTCGGCCGCAAACTGCCTCTCGTGGTGACGCGCGAGCGCATCCCAGTCGCGATGAGGGCCGGGCGAGCGAGCATTGCCGCGATACACCGCGCCGCCGTAGGTCAACCAGAACGACGTGGTGAGCAGCGCTCCGGCCGCGCCCGTGCGGATCGACGTGCCGTAGCCGACCGCGCGCGTGGATCCGAGCGAGCCGCCGACGGGGTTCTGCCGGAGCACCGTCCACGCGTGGTCGCAGGCCAGATCAAACCGGGCGCCGTCGTCCGAGAGCGTGGGCGCGCGCGTGGCGTAGCCGGTCCAGAGCAGCGTGCACACGCCCGCGGTGTCGATCGACCACAGGCAGACGCGCCGTCGGATCACCCACGGCAGCGTCGCGAATGCCTCCGGCTGAATCCCTTGCGCCGCGTCGATGACGTGCGCTCGAGCGCGGGTGCCCAGAGCACCCCGCCCGCCGCTCGCCACGGTCACGGTGTTGCCCGCCACGCTCGCGCAGTCGAGGGTTTCGCCCTCCACCCAGACGTAGCCGGGCACGGTGAGCGCCGACGCGTCCCCGACGTCGAACGTGAGCGCCGTCGCAGAGAGGTCCGCCGCGAGGGGAGTGCTGGTCACCGCCGCGGGCGATCGGGTCGCGAGCCAGGTGAAGAGGTTGCGGGTCGCGCCGTCGATCGACGCCCGCGCGTCGTGGAGCTGGAACCGCTGCGCGTCGACGTCCAGGTCGCCATCGAGCGGTCGCGCGCGCTCCATCCACCGATTCGTCGGTCGCGTGAGGAACCCCTCGGCGATCGTCGGAGGATCGAACCAGAGGGGCGACGTCGACGAGAGCGTGGGCAGCCCCGTGGCGTCGCTGAACGCCACCGGGCACCCCGCGATGGTGAGGAGGTAGCGCCTCAACACGGGGCACCCCCCGTGACATCGGCGCGGGCGCTCACGTACCGTCGACCCATGCGCATCTCAGCTCTCGCCTTCGTCCTGGTGTTGGTCGGTTGTGGCGCCTCGGGCCCGTCGGAGACGGCCGACGCTGGCGGCGACGCCGCGGTGGTGAGCGACGCTCCGAGCTCGCCCGACTCGGCCACGTGCGCGCGAGGCTTCGCGCTCGTCGACGGACCGCGCTGCGCGTCGTACTCGGACACCAACTGCGACGGCGTCGCTTGCCGCGCCGGAACGCACTGCAACGTCGACACGGACGCGGCCGGCCGCGGCGTCGTCGTCTGCGAGTAGCTCACAGCGTCCCCGCCCCTGAGCGCAGCACGTCGATCGTGTACGAGCGCCTCGCGTCGTATCCCTGCTTCCACAGCGACACCCGCCCGCCCGCCGACCACTGCTCCGGTGCGAGGTACACGAGGTCGTAGCCCGTAGCGGTCCCGGCCACGAGCTCCTCGAGCTCGCCCCAGGTCACCGCACACTGACGGCCCGCGGCGGTGGCGTGCGTGTCGAGGCAGCTCCACGGCGGGTCCTGCCCGGGCTCCCCTGTCGCGGGCGCGCCCATGCGGCTGTCGGCGGGATAGGCCGGTGTCCCCGCCGCGCCGAGGGAGCTCCGCAGCGCCCACGTCTTCGGCAGGGCGCTGAGGGTCGCCGTGCGCCGCGCCTCGACGCGCCCATCGTGCCAGCCGTAGACCACGCCGCCCGGGAGCGCGCTGCCTGCGAAGCGACTCGGCAGGTCGACCCAGCCGGTGTCGGGGTCGCAGAACGACGCGAACACGCAGTGCGTGGGCGGGTACTCCCCATCGTGGTGAGCGCCCGTCGCGAGGCTGATCACCCCGCCCGTGTGGCCGAGCATGTTGGCCAGGTCGCTCGTCCCGATCGCGAGCTGGCCGGTGCCCGTGCCCAGGTACGTGATGCGCACCAACCCCTGCGCGGTCATGCGCACGGACCACTTCGTTGCGCCGAGGACGGTCTCGACGGCGAGGAGGAGCTCCGCGGGGTCGGTCTCGGTGCCCGTGCCCGTCGACGGCGCGAGGAAGGTCCGGTAGTGCGCCGCGAGGAGCGTGCGCATCGTCGGCCCGCCGCGGTCGTCCGTGGTGACGAGGGTCGCCGCGGCGGTGAGCTCGAACGCCTGCGCGAAGAGGTAGCCGAGTCGCTCAGTCATGGAGAGCTCCTGCCAGCGCGCCGGGCGCGATGTAGCCGTGCGCGACGGCGTCGGTCACACCGCGCGCGATCCCCTGCAACACCTCGCTCTTCGTCTCGAACACTGCGCCCGAGAACACGAAGTTCAGATTGAGCGGTCCTCCCGCGGCGCGGTCAGGTCGAGCGGAGGCGTCGGGGCGCGCGCTGCTCATGGACGAGCTCGCCGAGGGAGTGCTCGCGGCGCTCGCCGAGGGGCGCGTGGCGGCGATCGCGATGCCCGCTGCAGCGCCGACCGCGACCCACGCGCCCGCGGCTGCGAAGGCGTTTGCTGCGCCTCCGTAGTTGAAGGCCGCGAGGTGTCCGATCCCCAGCGCGGTGTTTTTCAACGCCTCGACGATGGCCATCTGCGCCACCGATTTCAGCGTCGACCGGAGCATCTGCCCGACGGCCTGGTCGAAGCTCTGCGCCCCATCGAGCGCGGCGACTGCGGCCTCCGCGAAGCCGCTCGCCATTCCCTCGGCGACCTCCGAGAGCTTCCCGCCCATTTCGGAGAGCGCGGAGGTGTTCGCCGCGGTCGCTTCGGAGAGGTCTCGCGTCGACTGCGCAAGCGCTTGCTGGATGCCGATGCGGCTTCGCATCAGCTCGTTGATCTCGGTCTGCGACGCTCCGGAGGCGCGCGCGAGCTGCTCTTCGCGCTCCGCTTCGGTCACCAGCGCCGCGAGGGCCTCGCGCTGCTCGCGCAGGATGGTGATGCGCTCGCGACGCGTCTGGTCCTGACCGCTGCGCGTCGTCGGGTCGAAGTCCCCCTGAGCTCCGCGCCCGATGCCGAGCGACGCCTCGCGCGACCGACGCTGAAGGTCGACGCCCTCAGCCTGCGTCGCGATCGTCCCGCCGCGCGCTGCGGTCTGCGACGCCTCGGCGCGCTGCGCCGCCTGCGTGAACGCGTTGGCCCACTCTTGCGAGACGGGCGCGCGCATCGCCGCGAGGATCGCGGCCGTGGTGTCCTCGGGCGTGGCGCTGCTCGACGAGCTCGCGCCGGCGTTGGC
>JBPOHC010000797.1:0-6891 GCA_052035985.1 Myxococcota bacterium
GTCGATGGACGCCCGCGTCACCGCGCCCGATGTCACCGCGCCCGACGTCACCGCGCCCGACGTCACCGCGCCCGACGTCACCGCGCCCGACGTCACCGCGCCCGACGTCACCGCGCCGATGGACACCGGCGTCGTCGCGCCCGACGCGGGGAGGCCGTGGAACCCGCCCGTCGAGGCGGGCGCCGTGACGTTCCCGTACCGCGCGTATCGCTGCGCCCACGCGGTGCGGGCCGTGATGCCCGACGCGACGACGGCCCTCTTTCACGCGGAGCAGTTCGGCGACGCGCCGCGGCCTCGCAACCTGCACCTCACCTTCGCGGGAGATCCCGCGACGTCGGTGGTGATCCAGTGGAGCACCGACGAGGCGACCCTCTCGACCGAGGTGCGCTTCGGAGACCGCCCGGGCGCGCTCGATCGCGTCGCGCGGGGGTACTCGTTCACGTACGCGGGCGCGCCGGGGCGGCGACAACACGAGGTCCACCTCTGCGGGCTCGACCCCGGGCGCACGTGGCACTACGACGTCGGAGGACGCGCCCCGGACGCTCGCTCGCCCGCGTATCACTTCGTCACCGCGCCGACGGGGCCCTCCGAGGTGACCGTCCTCGTCACGGGCGACACCCGCACCAACGTCGCCGCGTGGAACGCCGTCACCCGCCGCGCGCTCACCGAGGGCGCCGACTTCATGGTGTTCACCGGCGACGCCGTGGAGTGGGGCGGCGATCAGGCCCAGTGGGACGCCCTCTTCGACGCCTCGCCCGACCTCTGGGCGACCATCCCCGCGGTGTGGGTGCACGGCAACCACGAGGGCCTCGCCGCGCCGTACTTCGCGCAGCTGGCGCTCGCCGACAACGAAGGGACGCGCGGCTTCGAGCAGTGGTATGCGATCACGTACGGGCCGCTCCGCATCGTGGCCCTCAACGACACCGTCGACCGAGAGGACGACGTCACCGCCGCGCAGGTCGAGTTCCTCAGGGCCGCCGTGGCCGCGGTCGATCGGGCGCGCGTGCCCTACGTGATCACCGCGCATCACCAGCCGTTCTACACCACGTCGCTCACGCATCCGCCCGCGTCGTTCCTGCGCGGCGCGTGGGCGCCCGTGCTCGACGCGCTTCGGGTCAACGTCGACCTCGCCGGGCACGTGCACAGCTACGAGTCGTCGGCGCCGCTCCGGGGCGCGACCGCGGAACTCGACGGCGTGCGCGTCCCGGCTTCGATGGGCACGCGATACCTCACCTTCGGCGGAGGCGGCGCGGAACTCTATGACTTCGGCGACCGGGCGCCGTGGCTCGTCACGCGCGAGAGCGTCCACGGGTACGGCGTGCTCACCGCGTCGGCCACGAGGCTCCAGTGGGTCGCGCGGCGCGAAGACGGTTCGTCGATCGAGACCATCGACCTCCTGCGGTAGCGGTCCGAGACCCGAACCCCCGCTCACCAGAAGCGCGTCGCGCGAACTCAGAACTTGCGTCGGCGGCGGCCCTTGCGGCAGACACGAGTCCCTCTGATGGCCCGCTCGACGCTTCTCCCGTTGGTCTTCGCGCTCGCCGCGTGCAGCGCACAACCCGCCCCCGCGCCGCAGCCCCCGCCTGTCGTCGCCGTGGTGACCCCCGACGCCGCAGCGGCGCCCGTCGTGGCCGACGCCGCGCCGCCGCCTCCCGAGGTCGACGCCGCCGTCGCGCTCGTGGCCGACGCCGCCGTGGTGACCGCGCCCGCCGACGCCGCCGCGCAGCCTTCGGGCGAGCACGCGCGGACGTTCCGCGGTCGCTCGGAGGACGAGTGGATCGAGGCCATGGCGAACCGCCCGCTCGTGCGCGTGATCTCGCGCCACGTGAGCACCGCGATCGTCTATCGCGTCGAGCTCGAGGGCGGCATCGAGATCGGGTTCAAGCCCGAGCGGCCGGGGCAGGAGCAGTGGTGGCGCAGCGAGATCGCGTCGTATCGCCTCGCGCGCCTCCTCGGCATCGAGAACCGCGTTCCCCCCGTGGTGGGGCGGCGCATTCCGCTGCGTGACTTCGGTCGCTTCGCGGCGCGCTCGTCGCTCATCTCGGGGCGCGACGGGATGGTCTCTGGCTCGGCCAGCGTGTGGATGCCCGACCTCCACGGCGAGAACCTCCACCAGAACCCGGCGCACCACGAGTGGGTCGGGTGGATCAACCCCGAGCGCGACATCCCCGAGGCGAGCCGCGAGCGGGCGAGGCAGATCACCGAGCTCCTCGTGTTCGACTTCCTCATGGGCAACTACGACCGCTGGAACTGCTGCAACATCCCCATCGACGAGCACGGTCAGCTCGTCTTCCGCGACAACGACGCGGGGTGGCAGGCGCGCATCCTCATGAACGTGGGCGGCCCCTCGGCGATCCGCAGGCTCCCGCGCTCGCTCTACGCGGGCATCCAGCGCGCGACGGCGGAGGCCCTGCGCGCCGAGGTCGAGCGCGATCCCCGCGCCGCCGATCGCCTGCTCCCCAACGACACGTACCCCGCGTATGCGCACCGCCGTCAGGTGCTCCTCGACCACCTCCAGCGCGTGATCCGTCGCTACGGCGAGGACCGCGTCTTCGCCTGGCCGTAGCCTCGCTCCCCGCGGAGCTCGCGGGCGTAGAGCCACATCACCGCGAGGATCCACACGCCAGCGTCGACCGCGAAGAGCCTCGCGAGCAGGCGCGAGCGCGGGAGGTCGAAGCGCATCTCGACGCGGTTGTCTCCAGCGCGCAGCCGCACGGATTTGTACGCGAGGTTGGCGCGGTAGACGCGCGTCGTCGCGCCGTTGACCGTGGCGCTCCAGCCCGGGTGCCACGCGTCGTCGTAGAGGAGCCACGCGCCGCCCGCGGGGACATCGCGCACTCGAACCGCGATGCGGTTGGCGTCGAAGTCGAGCACCTCGGGCGTGAGCGCGAGCGCGTCGTCGCGTGATGCGATCGCGCCGCGCGGCGCCACACCGCCCGCGTCGTCGAGGAGGAGCACGTCGCCCTGGTAGTCGTCGCGCTGGATCACGGCCGCGATGTCGGCGTCGCCGAGGCCCGCCACGGCGTCGCGGAAGACGCGCAGCTTGCCCTCCATGCCGAACACGCGGCGCATCGCGGGGGCGGTGATCGCGATGGGGAACTCCCTGCGGTGGTTGAAGCCGCGCGGGCGGTGGTCGGTGCGTTCGACGGGCGCTCCCTCGCGCGCGTTGAAGAGCCTCCCTACGGGCCAGAGCCAGTTGTCGAGGCGGAACTCGCTGCCGACCTCATCGTCGAGCACGAACATCCCCGTCGACCAGTACCAGGCGCCCTCGCGCGTGGGGGAGACGCGCGCCCATCGCCTCCACCGCGCGGAGCTCGTGAGCGCGTCGGCGCGGCGTGCGACGTAGGGGAGCGGCGTCGCGCGGAGGAGATCATGGGCGCTCCCCGTGAGCCGCACGGACATCACCGCGATCTGTCGCGCGTGGTAGACGCCGAGGTCGAGCGCGAGCAGCGCGAGGAGCGCGAGCGGGAGGGCGCGCGTCATCTTCGACGGAGCGCGCGTGAGGGCGACCGTGAGCGCGAGCGCGATGACCGAGAGCGCGAGCGTGGTCGAGAGGCGCTCGACGACGAACGCGTCGACGGAGGCGGGGCCGTTGGCGAGGAGCCCGCCCATCTCGACCATCTCGGTCATGAGCATGACGCGGAGGTCGCGCGCCGAGAGGAGCGCAGCGAGCACCGCCGCAGAGAGCGCGCACCACGCGACGATCACACGCGCCGATCGGGGCCACGCGGCGTCCGCGCGCAGGTCGTCGCGAAGGTGTTCGAAGCCGACGCCCGCGAGGAAGCACGCGAGCAGTCGCACCTGCGGCGCGAGGAGCGCGAGGTGTCGAAAGAACTTCATCCCGGGCCAGAGGTAGAACACCGCGCTCGCGAGCGGCGTGGCCGACGAGACCGCGAGGATGAAGCCCGCCGCGAAGACCAGATGCGCGCGCCTGCGACCCGCGTAGCGCGCCCCGAGGAGCGCGAGCGGCACGCCGAGCACGCCCAGGTAGAGCGTGTAGTCCATGCACGGCGACACGCCGAGGAGGAGCTCGAACCACTTGCGAACCCCTGTGTTTCCGCCGTACGCGAGGAAGACGCGGAGGTCGACGGTGCCGTCGGCGGTGCGCCCCGTGCCGAGGTGAACGAGCTCCCGCGTGCCTTGCGAGAAGGTCATCCAGACGGCGAGCATCCCCGCGGCGCCGACGAGGGCGGCGAAGAGGAACCCCGGCGCGCGCCTTCGATCGAAGAGGGCGATGAGCTGCGGCCTGCCTTCGAAGAGGAACCATCCCGCGAAGTAGACGGCGATGAAGAGCGCGGTCGGCGGGAGGCTGTAGGGGAGGTTTCCGAGGCTCTGGAGCGCGACGAGGTTGAGGGCTGCGGCGAGGTGGATGGCCTTGTGTCCGTCGAGGTAGCGATGCACCAGCCACAGCGTCAGCGGCAGCGCGTAGAGGATGTGGAAGTTGTGCCACGACTGCGTGATCCACACCGACGAGCCCACGGCCATCACGCACACGAGCGCGGTCGTCTCCGCGCGCTCGAAGAGCCGACGCGCGAGGAGCCACGTCCCCAGCAGCAGCACCGACGCGTCGAAGCACATCGACGCGACCGTCACGGGGTACAGGTCGCCGCGAGGGAGCCACCGCCCGAGCGCCACCGCCACCTGGAGCACCGGCGTCGCGACGAAGGCGTACCACCACGTCGCCACCACGCCGTGCGTCACGTAGGGGATCCACATGGCGAGGTCGCCGCGCTCGACCGCCTCATCGAGGAAGTAGAACTGCGTGGTCATCACCTGAAAGCTGTCGTGCCCCGCGGGCAGCGCGCGCAGCGCCCCGAGCGCGACGAACCCTGCGACCACGACCGTGAGGAGCGCGCGCAGCCAGCGGAAAGGCGCCTCGGGCGCGGGCGGGCGGGGCTCCATTGCGTTCCGAGCGGTTGCGTAACGCATCGGAGCCGCGGCTGTCCATCGCGGCGATCCGGGTGTCAGCGCACGTCGTAGAGCGTCATCCCGTCACCGCGCGCTGCGACAGGGAGGTCGAGCGCAAGCCCCTCGCCGCAGAGCACCTGCGTGAAGCCCGCCTCGGCGCCGATGCGCAGCCATGTGGCGCGCGTCCGTCGGCGCCAGAGGTCGTGGTAGAGCGACGGGTGGAGCGTCCCCTCGCGGCGCATCGGAGAGCGCGGCGGTCGAAGGAGATCCAGGCCGTAGACGCTCTGAAGGATGTCGTTGATGCGTGGCCCGCTCGACGGGACGTAGAGGAGCTGGTTGATCGCGCGCGACATGAGCACCGGGCGCCGCGTGCGGAGCTGCGCGAGGTCGACGTCCGCGAGGAGCACCCCCCGCCCCGCGCTCACGCGATCGTAGAACGGGTGATTGGTACGGTCGGTCATCGGCACGACGGGCAGCGGAAACTGGTGCGCCGTCTCGCCCTCCGCGGTCCTCTGCACGGCCCACACGACGAGCGGCAACGAGAGCGCCGTCGCGAGCGCCCGAGGCCATGCGCGCGCGACACGCTCGGGGAGCGCAGGCCCCCCCTTCGAGAGCCTCGTCAGCGCGAGTAAAGCGGTGGCGACGAGTCCGATCGCCGCGCCGCGCTTGATCTCTGACGGGTCTCTCACGGCGAGGAGCGCGACGGGTGCGCAGAGGGCCAGCGCGTACGCGAGACCGTTTCGCGTGAGGCGATGCGCGAGCGCGATCGAGAGAACGGGGAAGGTCACGATGCTCAGGTTGACGAAGCGCGAAGGCACCACCTGGATCACCACGAGCGGGAGGTGTCGCGCGGGGATCCAGCTCAACGCCGCGAGCGCTGTCGACACGACGCCCGAGGCGACGAGCGCGGTAAGCAGCGGCGTCGCGCTCGGGCAGTCGCGGGAGAGATCCTCGCGGCGCCATCGCAGCGCGGCGGCGGCGAGCGCGGTCGTCGCGGCGCAGATGGCGTAGCCTGTCGAGTCGAAGTGAAAGCGCGCCCCGTGCGAGGACCACGCGTCGATGAAGGCCCGCGCGATTGGGAGGTAGGCGGCTCTCGGGACGCTGGCCGTACCGAGGGTTCGCGACACGCTCCAGAGGTGCGCCGTGAGGCTGATCGCGGAGAGCGTGAAGCCCGCGCCCAGCGGACGAAACGCGCTTCGCAGCGTCGGACGGTGCGACGGCGTCAGGATCGCCGCGAGCGCAGCGAGCGCGAGCGCGTAGAGCCCGAGGAGCGTGTGCACGCAAGGCAGCGCACCGAGCAAGAAGAGGCCGCCGCGGTCGCGGCGCAGCGCGAGGAGCGAGAGGGCGAGCAGCGCCCCCGAGAGCCCGATGACGCCGTAGGAGCTGTAGTGCCCCATGAGCCACACGGGGTACGTCACGCCGAAGTCCGTGACGCAGGTCAGGTGGATGAACGCGGGGAGCGCGACGGTCCAGCGCTCGCGCACGCCGAGGGCGCGGAGCGCTGCGCCGAGGGCGGCGTAGGAGAGCGCGCCGACGGCGCCCGAGGCGAGGTACGAGAGCGCGCGCTCGGTGACCCCGACGCGCAGCAGCGCCGCGAGCACCTGATGAAGCAGCGACCACGAGCGGAGGTGATACTCGCCGAAGGGGTTGCCGCGGTCGTAGGCGACGACGCCAGCGACAGCCTGCGCGCTCTCGACCGCGTGGTGCCAGGAGGGGAAGATCAGCGCCCCGACGCCGGCTCCCAGCGCGGCGCAGGCGGCGATGTGGGAGCGCTCAGAGAGGGCGCTCAAACGACGCGTCCCGCATCGGGGCGACGCGCTGTACGCGATGACTCCATGAGACGTGCGTGATGGGTAACGCGATGTGCGAGTTTCTCTTCGACGCCGCGTTGCAGTCGCCGCGTGTTGAAACACGCGGCAACGTGCACAGAGAGCGATCCCGTTGAAGCCCGCTCCGCGGGCTCGCGAGAGGCAGTCGGCGGAA
>JBPOHC010000354.1:0-2239 GCA_052035985.1 Myxococcota bacterium
GGGGCCCTCGACCCGATGCACATGACCGGGGGGAAGGGGTCGTGGTTCACCGACGGGGAGGGGAGGCGGTGGCTGGACTTCAGCGCGCAGCTCATCAACCTCAACGTCGGGCACCAGCACCCGAAGATGCTCGAGGCCATCAAGAAGCAGGTGGACACGCTCTGCTTCGCGGGCCCGAGCTTCGCCACCGAGCCCAGGGCCCTCCTCGGGACGAAGCTCGCCGAGGTGACGGGCTTGAAGAAGTCCTTCTTCACCCTCGGGGGCGCCGAGGCCAACGAGAACGCCATGAAGATCGCGCGGCTCATCACGGGCCGCGACAAGATCATCACCCGGTACCGCTCGTATCACGGCGCCACGATGGGGGCGATGACGGCCTCGGGCGACCCGCGGCGCCTGCCCGTGGAGCCCGGCATCCCGAACATCGTCCGCGTGTTCGACCCGTACTGCTACCGCTGTCCCTTCGGGCAGAAGGTCGAGAGCTGCCACCGCGAGTGCGTCTCCCACATCGAGGAGATCATCCAGTTTGAGGGGCCGAACAACATCGCGGCGATCATGGTCGAGGGCATCACGGGCTCCAACGGCCTGCTCATCCCGCCTGACGACTACTACCCGAAGCTCCGCGCGCTCTGCGACAAGTACGGCATCCTGCTGATCGACGACGAGGTGATGGCGGGCTTCGGCCGCACGGGCACCTGGCTCGCGACGCAGCACTACGGGATCAAGCCCGACATCGTCACCTGCGCGAAGGGCCTCACCAGCGGGTACATGCCCCTCGGCGCGGTGATCGTCTCCGAGAAGATCGCGGAGTACTTCGAAAAGAACATGCTCTGGGGTGGCCTCACGTACTCGGGGCACCCGGTGTGCTGCGCGGCCGCCGTGGCGAACCTCTCGATCTACGAAGAAGAAGGCATCTTCGAGAACGTGAAGGCCCAGGGCGCGTACCTCGCCGATCGCCTCGCCGCGATGAAGGGCGCCTACGCGTGCGTCGGCGACGTGCGGGCGATCGGGCTCTTCAGCGTGATCGAGCTCGTGCGCGACAAGGCCACGAAGGAGCCGCTGGCGCCCTTCAACGGCACGTCGCCCGAGATGACGAAGCTCGCGGGGCTGCTCAAGTCGAAGCACATCTACGCGTTCTCGCGCTTCAACATGCTGTGGGTCTGTCCGCCGCTGGTGATCTCGCGCGACGACCTGGGGTACGGCCTCGACGCCATCGAAGAGGGGCTCAGCCTCGTCGACGGCCTCCTCGCGCAGCCGCGCTGATCGCGCCCAACACTTCGACGCCACAACACGGGTGCCACGGGGTCTCGCGGGCGCTGCCGCCGCGGGGCCTCGCCGTGTCTCGGTCACATGCGTGGGAGGGAGCTGCGGGAGCGCTGCGCTTCGAAACGCATCGGCCCCGCGAACGGGTTTCGTTCGAGGGGCCGACGACGTGTGAGACCGCGATCGGTCTCGGGAGATCGCTCAGTCGAGCTCGTTGGTGATCGAGAGGTTCGAGCCCTGGAGCTCGCCCGAGGTGATCACGCCGGTGCGCTGGAAGGTCGAGTAGGTGGTGTCGCCGTCGAGGTTGCCCACCGCGCGGGCGGTGAAGGCCGAGGTGCCGCCGGGCGAGATGTACTGGTAGTAGTGGGCGGAATCGAGCGAGAAGCCGATGGCGGTCCAGTTGGCGTCGGCCGCCCACTGCGACACGTTCGCCGGGTACTTCGCGGCGCCCGGGAGGGCCGTCGGGAGGGCCGTCGTCGCGTTCACGTAGGTCTGCGTCCCGCGCTCCAGGGCGGCCTGGAAGTACGTGAGCTGGCCCTGGTAGACCTTGGTGATGTTGCCGGTCGCTTCAGCGGTCTTCGAGCGCTTGACGTAGCGGGTGAAGGCGGGGATCGCGACGGCCGCGAGGATGCCGAGGATGACCACCACGATCATGAGCTCGACGAGGGTGAAACCGGCGGCCAGACGCTGCAGCGAACGCTTCATGGGAGTCTCCTTGGTCTTCTGTGAATGATTCGGTGCGAAGATTCGGAAACACACGATGTGTCGCCGTATGCGCGCAGCGAAAATATGTTGAGCACGTTGCGTGCCGCGCAGAAATGCCCGCAGAAAAACGGGAATTATTTCGTACTCCGGGGGCCTCTGACGGGGGGAGAGAGCCTGCGAAATGTGGAAAACCCTTGGAATTACAGATTTCGTCGCAGGCGTACCTCTGCGTGGTTTCGCGGGGCAGGCCGCGCGCGACGACAGAGCGCCTCAT
>JBPOHC010000725.1:0-2439 GCA_052035985.1 Myxococcota bacterium
ACGCGGCTCAGTCGTCGGGCGTTACACGTCGCGCGCAGTCTTCGCCGTAGCGCGGCGCTCGCCACGTCTGGCCGTCGTCGCTGTCCTCGGGGACGTAGCCGCCGCTCGCGGTGAGCGTCACGCGGCGAACGAGGCCGCAGGCGCAGCGGGTGCGACGCACCTCGGAGGGGCGGGCGACGGCGGGGAGGTGGACGTGGGAGAGGTACGGCACGAAACACCTACGCAGAAGGCAGTTTAGAGAATCGTCGCGAGCGACGGCGAATAATCGTTGACGGTGTGAGCGAGAGAGTTTAGGTTACGTGGTGTCAGGGCAACGCGCCCGACAGAAAGCGAACGCACCGTGAACCTCGTCGCCCTCCGCATCACGCTCCGCAACGCCGAGAAGGCGAACGTGGCTGCGCACGACGCGCTCGCGGCGGGAACGGGCTCGCTCAACGCAGCGTTCGCCGCGGAGAAGGCGATGATCGCCGCCGCTCGCGCGCTCGCCAAGGCTTCCAAGTGACCGACAGGGAGACGACCCTGACCACGACGAACGCCACGCCCAACGCCGAGAGGCTCTACACGATCCTCTACCACGTCGGCGCGGAGGCGTGCTCCCCGCTCGCGCTCGCGTCGGAGTGCTGCCGCGAGTCGGGCCTCGGCGCCGACGTGCACAGCACGCACCCGACGGACGGCACGCACGACGGCCCCGCGATCGGATGGATCGCGCCCAACGGCGCCGTCACGATGCTCTGAGACCGTCGGCCCGACGTCGCCGCGGGGGTGTGCTCGCGGCGACGTCACGCAGCCTCGCGGCGAGGATCATCGCCCATCACGCGAGCGCAGTGGAGCGCGTGGCCTTCGCGGGGACCTGCGCCGCAGGTACACGGCGTGAGGTCTAGAACACGCACTCGCAGGGGATCGCTGCGCGGCCCTCTTCGGCAAGCACAGGCAACGAGCGCACGCGCTTTCGCGCCTCGCTCCAGAACGTCGGCGCTGGTACGTGCTCCGTCGGCGTCACGCCCGCGGCGACCATCAACGCGAACTCTGCTTCGCGCTCTTCAAGCGACACGTCCTTGTGGATCGTGTACCCGATGTCATCCTCGGCGTCTTTCGCACGCTGCCACACGTCGGGCCGCGTGGCGTAGACGGCGAACCAGTGTTGCCATCCGGCCTTCAAGCAACCGACGCAGTTCGCGTGCTTGAAGGTCGAGTACCCGAGCGGCGGGTCGATGCCTACTTCGCGCGTCGAGGTGATCGTGCGCGGCCACGTCGCGAGCGGGTACGCGGTCTCGTAACCGTGCGCGGCCATGATCCCCGCGCGTCGCTGGATGCGATGGGGTTCGTTGGCGTCAAAACCATAGTAGGCCGTCGCGGAACCGGGCGGTGCGTTCGCCGCGAGCCATCGCATGAATGGCTCCGTCTTCAACCGCGAGGTGCAGAGTTCGGCGCCGTTGCGGACCTTGAACGCGCGAGCCTTCCGCACCACGTCGAATTGGTCCATCGAATCCCACTGAGGATGATTCGCGTACGTGATCGGGAGTCCCAGGTACGCGGCCACGTCTCGCTTGAAGCGCTTCACGTCGGCGTCTTCGCTGCGCTCGTGGATGTCGTGATTGAGGAGCACCACGCCGTTGCGCCCGTAGCGCCTCACAACCTCGATTGCCACGAGCGCCGAGGAGTGCCCACCGCTGAAACACACGACGTGGCGAGGCGCGTAGTAGAACGTGAACTCGGGGTATTCGATGGGCCGACGACGCGTCACCGCACGCCCGCTCTTCGGACTTCGATCAGCGCGAGGCGGTCGGGGTAGCAGCCCTGCGGGACGCCGCTCACTTCGTCGCCCCGTTGCTGTTGAACGCTGCTACGTCGGCCGCGAGTTTTGCGCGCTGGTCAAGCATCGTGACGTACGCACTCGCAATCCATCGGTCGACGATCGCGCGTCGGGCGACCTCGTGGTCAACGCAGAGCGCAAGCGGCGCTTCGGGGTCCGTCTCGATGCGCAGCGGGTTCGAGAGCGTCACGCCGAGAAACGGGCGACCGATGCCCACGAGGGGCGTAGGGCGCACGGCAACGGCCCCGCAGTGACAGCGCGGGGTCACGTCGGGCGTTGATGCGTCGCCTTCGTCCGCGGGTCCTGACAGGGCCGTCGGGCGGGCGCGTCGGGCACGGATCACCGCGAGGATCGCGAGGCCCGCGACGACGCAGACGAGGAACCACGAGAGATCAGCGCGGGCGTTCACGGCCCCACCGTAGCAGCGACGGCGCAGATTCGCGCGCTCAGTCCGAGCACCCGCGTAGCCCGCCCGCGCTGCGCCACGTCGCGACACGCGCCGCGCATCCCCGCCACCGCGAGGCCGCGGGAGTGACAGCGACGACGGGCGGCGACGAACGCACGCGCGACGTCTGCGGGAGCGTCGCCGTCGGTGAGCGAGAGCGCGGCCACGTCGCACGCTGAGA
>JBPOHC010000875.1:0-13202 GCA_052035985.1 Myxococcota bacterium
TCTCCGCCACCCTTTCCGCCACCCCCTCCAAGCGCACACCATCTTAATTCATAGCGTTTCGCGAGATGGCACGCGCCTCGCTGTGCGCTCGGCCATGACGCGTACCCCATTCGACCACTTCGCGAAGGCGCTCATGATCGCGCGCGAATCTCCCTTCGGTCGCGCGGAGTCGGAGCTCGAGCTCCCCGGTGAGGCGCTCTCCGCAGACATCGCGTGGACACCGTATCCGAAGCGCCTCCCTCGTCGCCCTCGCGACGCGCTCGACCGGATGTCTCGCACCGCCTCGCTCTGGGAGTTCTTTCACAAGCCCCCACCGCGCGAGGTGTTCCTCACGTGCGTTCAGAAGCTGCTCGCGTGGTTCGGTCGTCGCTGCGTCGAGGCGCGCGAACGCAACCGACGTCCGCCACCCGCTCCCTTGCTGTGGACGGTTTCCGCGGGGCTCCCGCGTCGACTCTTCGCGAGCGACAGCTTCGAGGCGATGAAGGGATGGCCGCGGGGCTATTACGCCGACGTCGCGACAGGCCACTTGCGGATCGTGGTCGTCTCGCAACTGCCGCGCGTGCGAGACACGCTGCTGCTTCGATTGATGGGCGCGCACCGCACGTTGCGCGATGCCATCGACGACCTCCGCGCGTTGCCCGCCGACGCGCCCGAGCGCATCATCGCGCTGCCGCACCTGCTCCGCCTGCGAATCACCGCGTCCACGGATGACCACGTCATGAACCACAAGCAGTTCCTCAAGATCACCGAGAGCCTGATGCAGGAGCACGAGCGCGCCATCGAGGAGAGAGGCATCGAGAGAGGCATCGTGCGGGGTATCGAGCAAGGCATCGAGAGAGGCATCGAGAGAGGCATCGCGCCGCTGCTCAGCCTCATCGGCCGCAAGCTTCAGCGCCCGCTCACGGAGGAAGAGCGCAGTGTCGTGTCTGCGCGCCTCGACCTCCTCGGCCCCGATCGCCTCGGCGACGTCGCGCTCGACCTTGACCGCGACGCGCTCGCCGTGTGGCTCGCCGACCCCGACGCGACGTAGACCTCCGCAGCGCAGAACGAGCGAAACTTACTACGCCGAGAGCGTGATCCAGTAGTAGCGCTTCGGAGGTCTGCTCGCGTCGAGCACCCTCGTCTCCCGGAGCGATCCGCCGTTGCGCTCGATCACGCGGATCGAGGCCGCGTTCGTGTCGTCGCACGTGAGCAGCACCTCACGCAGCCCGAGCGAGCGCGCCACGGGAAGCGCCAGACGCAGCATCTCCGTCGCGAGGCCTCGCCCCCTGAACGACGGGACCGTGTCGTAGCCGATGTGTCCGCCCACGACGCGAAGCGCCTCGTTCAGCGCGTGGTGAATGGAGATCCGCCCCACGAACTGCGCGTCTGCGATGGCCCACAGGTGCGTCCTGGGGATCGAGGTCTCGGTGTGTCGCGTGGCGTCGGCCAGCTTCTTCGCAACGAACCCCTCGAAGTCGTGCTCGACGTTCTCGAGGTCACCGCCGCTCCACCACGAGAGGCCCTCTTGCTGAAACTCGCGTAACGCGTTCAGGAAGGTCTCGCGGTAGCGCTCCGAGGGCGGGACCAGGCGGATCTCCATCTCACCCGCCGATCGCCCACAATCCGCCGCGGTAGAAGAGCGCCGCCACGCCGTCGAGCCTCGGCGCGCTCACCAGCGCGAAGGGAGAGAACGCCGTGGCCGCGGTGCGTGACACCCACACCCAGCAGTACCCCGCGTCGGAGATGTGCACCGCGCTCCCCGCGACCACGCCGTAGTACGGCCCCACGCGCGTCGCCGTCGTCGTGCCCGCGGGACAGAAGCTCGCCGGGCTCTGCGTCACCCACCCCTCGACGTTCTCCACGTCGAGCCAGCTCAGGCGAACGTCGGCGTACGTCGGCGCGAAGGTCCCCGTCCACATCGGAACGGCGTCGGCGCTCACGTAGCTCCACGTCTGCGCGCGAAGGTCGAACCTGTAGCTGAGGATCCCGTCACGCAGCGCCAGCGTCACGCCCTCTTGGGTCCCTCCCGGTGTCGGGTGCGACGCGGGGACGCTGAAGCCCGTCACCAGCGCGCGCCCCATCGCCTGCGGAAAGATCCGCTCGCGAGGGCCCGACGAGGTCCACGCGCGCGTCGTGAGGTCGAGCACGTGGTAGGTCGCGTCGGTGAGCACGTAGACCACGCCCGTGCTCTCGATGTCGATCGCCGCGCGAACCGGCGTCACGGGCGCGTCAGGCGAGGGTCGCGACGGGTCAGCATCACGCGCCGCGTCTCTCGGAAACGCCTGCCACACAAGCGATCCACGCGGCAAGAACCACAGCCCGCACGCGCCCTCATCCACGGCTCCGTCGCAGTTGTCGTCGCGGCCGTTGCAGCGCTCCCTCGCGCCCGGAAAGCGCGTCGCGTCCGTGTCGTCGCAGTCCGAGCCCACGGGCGACCCGTCGCGATCACCGTCCATCGCGCAGCGCCCCGTCACGCAGACGCCGCCCGACACACACGCGGCGCCGCAGCAGGGCTGAGACGGCATCCCGCACGCGGCGCACATCCCCGAGGAACACACGAGCCCCGCGCCGCAGGCCGTTCCGCAGCAGGGCTGCCTCGCGTCACCGCACGCGGCGCAGGTCCCCGAGGCGCACACGAGACCCGCACCACACCGCGATCCATCGCAGCATGGAGCGCCCGATCCGCCGCACGCCACGGGCGCGGCGCAGCGCTCCGAGACGCACACGAGCGAGCCCGTGCACACGCTCCCCGCGCAGCACGGATCACCCATCGCGCCACACCCCGTGGGGATCGCGCAACGCCCCGCCGCGCACACGCCCTCGTTGCAGCGAGCCCCGGGGCAACACGCGCTCCCCGCTGCGCCGCACGGCACATCGGGCGCGACGTCGGGCGTGACGGTGACGTCCATCGCGTCGGTCGCGTCGCTCACGGCGTCGGTGGCAGCGTCGGTCGCGGCATCGAAGACATCTCGCTGCGTCGAGGCGTCTTCGGGCGGGAGCGGGACGTTCGTCTCGATCGCGGGCTCGGGCGAGCACGCGGCGAGAGAGAGCGCGGCGAGGAGCGTTGCGCGGGTCATCGTGGAGGTCCTGAGAAGCAGCCTTCGATCGGGTAACACAGGGCAGGATCGTAGGGGATGCAGCCGTCTCCCGGTGATGGGCACGGGGCCTCGCACGCCGCCGTCGCAGGAGCGCCCGCGCGGTTGCCGCAGTACGCCTGCACCGATCCCGACGCGGCGAAGTCAGACAGCGCGCAGTTGCCGCAGCGAGTGCACGCGCAGCTCGTCACGCAGACGCCCACGTCGATGCCGTGCGTCGACACGAGGCACGCCGTTCCGAGCGGACACGGCTGGTCGGGGCAGCGCGCCGAGCGACATCCGCCCGAGCACGTCGTCCCCGCGTTGCAGCGCACGCCGAAGGCCCACTCGACGAAGCCGTCTCCGTCGGCGTCGCGGCACACCTCGACGGCGCTCTCGTCACTCCCGCAGCGGGTGGTTCCGCGCGGCTGACGCACGCCCGAAGCGTCGCGGCAGAAGATCCTCCGCTCGGGCACGCACGCGGCCCCATAGGGAACATAGCCCGGGTCGCACGAGCAGCTCGCGTAGGCGCCTCCCACGATCATGATGAGGCACGTTCCCGCGCCGCACGAGACGCCTTCGCAGACCGTTCCAGACGAGGGCTGGCAGTTGGTCGCCACGATGCGGTTGGCGTAGCCGACGTCGCAGTGGCACACGGGCGCGCCGTCGGCGACGAGGCATCGACCGTGGCCTCCGCAGTCGACCGTCGCGCACGGATCGGGCGCGCTCGACGACACGCAGGTGAGCCCCGAAGCTCTCCAACCCGCGTCGCAGTTGCACGTCGCCGCGCCCGCGGAGTTCACGCATCGACCGTGGCCCGAGCACGTCACGCCTGCGCACGGGTCCATCGGGGTGTCTGCGACGCAGCTCGTACCCGAGGGGCGCCAGCCCGTGTCACACGCGCAGGTCGCGGCGGCACCCGAGGCGACGCAGCGGCCGTGGCCCGAGCACGCCACGCCGACACACGGATCGGGCATCGCGTCGGGGATGCACGCGCGCCCCGAAGCTCTCCATCCCGCGTCGCACGCGCAGGTCACCGATCCCGCGGTGTTCACGCAGCGGCCGTGGCCCGAGCACGTCACGCCGTCGCAGGGATCGGGCGCCACATCGGGAACGCACGAGAGCCCCGTCGCGCGGTAGCCGCGCTCGCACACGCAGCCCGCGTTTCCGCCTGCGGTGACGCAGGTCCCGTGACCCGAGCAGGTGACGCCCGCGCACGCGTCGGGCGCGCTCGCGACGACGCACGCGAGGCCCATCGCGCGATAGCCCGCGTCGCACACGCACGAAGGCATCGACGATCGCACCGCGCAGCGGCCGTGCCCCGAGCACGCCACGCCGAGGCACAGATCGACGGGCGCGTCGGCCACGCACGCGGTCCCCTGGAGGTGAAAGCCCATGTCGCAGAGGCATCGCGCCGTGCCGCTCGCGGCCGTACACGTCGCGTGGAGCGGACAGAGCAGCGCCGCGCATCCAGGGCCCGTATCGACGATCGGCGCGTCGGTCGCAGTGACGTCACGCGGCGCATCGGAGGGCCGCGCGATGTCTGCGACGGTGACGTCTGCGCGAGGCGCATCGGTCGACGCGTCGGTGGGCGCTTCGAACACCTCGCCCGCGGTGCACGACGCGAGCGTGACGAGTGTGACGAGTAGCAACGCGCGGACGCTCATCGCGGCCGATGCTACCCGAAGCGCGAGAGGTCGAGGCTGCGAGCCTTGCGTGCGCGCTTTGCGCCGAGCTCGACGCCGATCGCGTGGAGCCCCTCCTCGTTGGCGACGGCGAGCGCAGTTCCGATGCCGCAGAAGGGGTCGACGAGGGTGTGGCTGCGGGTCTGCGTTCGAATGAAGCGCACGGCCATGCGAGCCGCGTCGAGGCCCATCGCGCGGCTCCAGGTCATCGCGCCGAGCGCGGGGAGCACATCGGGCGTGCACCGCGAGAGGTCTGGAATCACGGCGCGAGAGAAGCAGAGCACGTGCGCCCAGCCGGGCCTCCCTGGCGTCACGGCGCCCGCGGGGAGGCGGCACACGACCTTGTGCCAGAGGAGGTGATGACCGCTCTCCTCCGCGGCGCGCTGCACGAGGAAACCCTTGTCGATCCAGCGTTTCTCGACCTTGATGTCGGTCTGGTAGAAGATCGCCACGCCGTCGTCGGGGGTCTTGTCGAGCACCAGCCTCGCCGCGTCGAGGAACCAACGACGCCAGTCTTCGAGGCTCATCGGCGAGAGCTCCGACACGTCGGGGAGCGACGTGAAGACGCTGCACCCGTCGAGCACGGACGCGCGCGTGAGCCACGCGATCGCGTCTTCGCAATGCACGGTGCGGGTCGGAGCGGAGCTGACGTCGGGCGCGTCGATGCCGCGGAGATATCACAGCGGACGCGCGATGACGCGACCGCGAGGGCTCCGTGCGTTCGAGGCAACCCCGCGTTTCGCAGGTCGGCCTTGTGGCGCATACGAATCGTCCGCACCTTCACGGGACGCCCATGAACGACGAACTCTCGCGACGACAGCTCCTCGCGGCCGCGGGCGCCACCGCGCTCGGAGCCATCCACGGATGCACCACCGATCGCGCGCGTCCCCACGCGGAGCAACGCACCATGACACCCACGCAGCCTCGCACGCCCGTCGTCTACCTCCCGCACGGCGGAGGACCGTGGCCCTTCGTCGACCTCCACATGGGCGATCCCCGCGAGCTCAGCGCGCTGGCTGCGTACCTCCGCTCGCTCTCGTCCGTGAGCGCGACGCGCCCTCGCGCGGTGCTCATGGTCTCGGCCCACTGGGAGGAGCGCGTCCCCACGGTGATGACCTCGGCCCACCCGCCGATGCTCTACGACTACTACGGCTTTCCGCCCGAGTCGTACCAGATCACCTGGCCCGCGCCCGGCGACCCCACGCTCGCCGCGCGAGTGCGCACGCTCCTCGGCGCGCAGGGGATCGACTCCGCCGAATCGTCCGATCGCGGCTTCGATCACGGCGCCTTCGTTCCGCTCAAGCTCACGTGGCCCGAGGCCGACATGCCGACGGTTCAGCTCTCGCTCCAGGCGGGCCTCGACCCCGCGCGACACCTCGCCATCGGACGCGCGCTCGCGCCGCTGCGCGACGAGGGCGTGCTCATCCTCGGCAGCGGGATGAGCTACCACAACATGCAGGGCTTCTTTCGCGGCGGATCCGCCGTGGCCGCGCACTCCACGGCCTTCGATCAGTGGCTCGGCGAGACCGTCGCGCTCGAAGCGCCCGCGCGTGACCAGAGGCTCACCGCGTGGGCGAGCGCGCCGTCGGCGAGGCAGTCGCACCCGCGCGAGGAGCACCTCATTCCGCTCATGGTGATCGCAGGCGCCGCGGGCGCGGACCGCGGGCGCACGGCCTATCGCGGCCCGCTCATGAACGTCACGATCTCAGCGTTTCACTTCGGCTGAGAGAGAGTTCTCAGCGCTTCACGGGGAGGGCCGCGGCGCTCCACGCGAGCATGCCGCCCGAGAGGTTGATGAGGCCCTTGAAGCCCATCGAGGCGAGGGCGGCGGCGACGCGGCCCGAGCGGTTGCCCGAGCGGCAGATGAGCACCACGTCGGCGTCGCGGTCCCAGGTCTTCGCGGCCTCGACGGCGGTGTTCATCGGGACGAGCTCGGCGCCCTCGATGTGACCGAGGTCGCCCGTGTACTCGTGGGGCTCGCGCACGTCGACGAGGCGCGGCTTCACCGTCGCGGCGGAGAGCTGCTGCGGGGTCACGTCACGGAAGCCCGCGGGGTTCGAAGCGCCCTGGAGGAAGAGTTCGGTGTGGCTCATATGGGTGTTGGAGCTTCTCGCGCGTCCGAAGGGTGCGCGCAAGAGAAGCGACGCGGGGCACACGGCGGCCTTGACAGCCGAGCGACGCATCGCAACACTCCCCGCCCCCTCGGACAGACCCCGCCACGCGGGGGAAAGGGCTGTCGATGCCGCTTTCGAAGACCGATCTCCAACGGTTCAAGTCGATGCTCGAAGAGAAGCGCCTGCAGATCCTCGAGAACGCCAAGAACACCCTGGCCGAAGGGATGACCCTCGACGCCGACGACCTGCCCGACGAGATGGACCTCGCGTCGAGCGAGTACCTCCAGTCGTTCACGTTCCGTCTCCGGGGCAGGGAGAAGTTCCTGCTGGAGAAGATCGATCGGTCGCTGGAGAAGATCACCACGAACGAGTTCGGACTCTGCGACGAGTGCGCCGAGGAGATCTCGATCAAGCGCCTCGAGGCCCGCCCCGAGACCAACCTCTGCATCCGCTGCAAGGAAGAGCAGGAGCGCGCCGAGCGCGCCTTCGGCTGACGCTCCGCCCGCCGAATCGCCGTGCGATTCCTGGTCGTCGCAAACGAGACCGAAGCGTGCCCGTACCTGCCCGGTCGCACGATGCGCCTCCCGTTGCGCATGCCCCTCGCGCGGCTCACCCCCGAACAGTTCGATCACCAGCTCGAAGACGGCGACCGCCGCACCGGACCGCTCCTCTACAAGCCCGCCTGCACCTCGTGCCACGCCTGTGAGGCCATCCGCGTCCCCGTCTCGCGCTTCGAAGCCACGCGCTCGCAGCGCCGGGTGATGCGCCGCAACGAGGGCCAGATCGAGGTCATTCGAACGCGCCCCACGGTCACTCCGCGGCACCTCGAGCTCTACAACCGCCACTCGCGCGAGCGCGGCCTCTCGCTGCGCCCCGAGGCCGCCACGGAGCGCGACTACCGCTTCTTCCTCATGGAGACCTGCGTCGACACGTGGGAGCTGCAGTACCTCGTCGCCGGTCGGCTCGTCGCGGTGAGCGTGCTCGACTTCGGGCGCACCTCGGTGTCGAGCGTCTATCACTACTTCGACCCCGACGAGTCGTGGCGCTCCCTGGGCGTGTACTCCGTGCTCCGCGAGATCGAGCTCTGCGCCTCGCTCGGCGTCGAGTGGTACTACCTCGGGCTCTACGTCGACGCGTGCGCGCACCTGAACTACAAGGCCACGTACTGGCCCCACCAGCGGCGCATCGACGGCGCGTGGCGTGAGTTCCGCGCCCCTTGACGTCGGCGTTCACAGAACGCAACCCGTAGAGAACACGCGCTTCGATCAACGACGCCGCCGAGGAACCTGTGGCACACTCCCCGACGCCAACCGACTCGTACGGAGGCCCACGATGACTCGCGTTCTCCTCGTTGAAGACGACGACAACGAGCGCTTCACACTCACCCGCGTGCTCGAGCGCGCGGGCTTCGAGGTGACGGCGCTCTCTCACGGTAACAACGCCCTCGAAGTCCTCGCCGCCACCCCGCACGAAGCCGTGGTCACCGACCTGATGATGCCCGGCGTCGACGGCCTCTCGCTCGTGCGCCGCATCGCCGAGCACCACCCCGACATCACCCTCGTGCTCACGAGCGCGTACCCCATGTGCCGCGCGCAGCTCGACCGACTCGACATCACCGGGATGCACTTTCTCTGCAAGCCCCTCGACATCGACCGTCTCCTCGCCCTCCTCGGCAAGGGGAGGGTCACCACGTCGATCGTCCCCGCCGCCCTGCCCACCGAAGGCCGCATCACCGCCTGAGCGCCCGCTCCGCGACGGTCGCCGTCGACGCGCCGTGACGCGCGCCGCTTGACCCGCTGCGCGAAAGGGCGTTTCCATCCAGAGATCTTCGATGACCGTCGGGGACGACATCTTCGGGCTCGTCGGCTACCAGATCGACGGGAAGTACCTCGTCGAGAGCGCCGTCGCGCGCGGCGGCTTCGGTGTGGTCTATCGCGCCCGTCACGCGGTGCTCCGCACGCAGCACGCCGTGAAGGTGATGCAGCTCCCCGAAGACCTCACGCCGAAGATGCGCGAGCGCTTCCTCCACCAGTTCGTCGAGGAGGCGCGGATCATCGCGCAGTTTCAGCACCCGGCCGTCGTGCGCGTGACCGACTTCGGCGTCGCCGTGATGCCCGCGGGCGAACAATCACCGTGGATGGTGCTCGAGTGGATCGAGGGCCGCACGCTCGCGCAGGACCTCGCCTCGCGCCGCGGACAGAGCGGCCGCAGCCCGCGTGAGGTGCTCGAGATACTGCGCCCGATCATCGACGCGCTCGCCGCCGCGCACGAGATGGGCATCGTGCACAGGGACATCAAGCCCGGGAACATCATGCTCGCGGTCGACACGCTCTCGACCACGTCGCTGCGATCGACGCGCAGACCGATGGCGCCCACGGCGAGGCTCCTCGACTTCGGCATCGCCAAGCTCATGAGCGAGGGCGACGACGGACCGGCCACGGGCCACACGCGCACGGCCTCCGTCGCGACGGCGTACTCGCCGCGCTACGCCGCCCCCGAGCAGGTGAGCGGCACGCGCACGGGCCCCTGGACCGACGTGCACGCCGTCGGGCTCCTCGTGAGCGAGATGCTCACCGACCGCGCGCCCTTCTCGAGCGTCGACAAGCTCGAGCTCCAGATGCAGGTGATGTCTCCGTCGAGACCGACCCCGGCGCACCTCGGGCTCGACGTGGGGCCGTGGGAGCCCGTGCTCGCGCGCGCCCTCGCAGCGCAGCCTCGCGACCGCTTCGCCAACGCGGGAGAGCTCCTCGAAGCGCTCGAAGCGAAGGTGCCCACGGAGGTCCGCCACCTCTCCGACGCGCCCGCGCCGCCGCCCATCGAGTCGTTCTTTCAGACCGCCCCGTCGCTCGACGCGGGTGAGCCCATCGCGGCCGCGCCCCACGACTCGATCCCGACGCTCTCGCCCACCGAGCGCGCCGCGGGTCGACGCGCTCCCTCCGCTGGACGCGCCGCGCTCGTGGTGTTCTCCGCCGTGGCCGTCGCGCTCCTCGCGCTCGGCGTCTCGCTCGCGCGCGCGCCGACCCGTCGCCCCGCGACGCCGCAGCCTCGGCCGCCCGTCACGCAGCCTGCCCCCGCAGCTCCGACGCCCGCGCCCGTCGCGCAGGTGCTCGCGCCGACGCCCCCGGTCGCGCCTCCGGTGCCCGAGGTGCTCCCGAGCGCGCCCGAGCACACGCCCCGCCCGACCGCCCACGCCACGCACAGCCGCCCCCACGGAGCGCCTCGCGCCGCCACGCAGCCTCGCCGCCGTCCGAGCGGGCGGGAGCAGACCGGCCGCGTGATCCCGCGGTAGACGCTGCGTCTCTCTGGCGCCTCGGACGCGCAAGCTGATACGGTCCCACGCGTCCATGCGGCGCGCCTTCGCACTCCTCGCGCTCCTCGGCTCCGTCGCGCGACCGGGGCGCGTCTCCGCGCAGACTCAGCAGCAGGAGACGGCCCGCGCCGCGATGCTCCGCGCGGCCTTCGACCTCAGCACGCAGGCTGGCGATCACGGCCGGGCCCTCGCGCTCGCCGTCGAGGTCGGGCGCATCCGCATGACCCCCTCGCTGCGCCTCTTCATGGCCGAAGAGCACGAGTTCCTCTCGCGCGACGAGGGGGGAGCGTCTCACCTCCTCGACGCGGCCACCGAGGCCGCGCAGTGCATCCGTGACGCGACGGCGCAGACCGCGATCGAAGACCGACCGCGCATCCTCCGCGACTGCACGCAGGTGCTCAACCGCATCAACGCCCGCGTCGCGCGCGTGCGCGTCACCGTGGCACCCGAGTCGACCGTTGGAGTCCGCGTGCGCGTCAACGGCCGCGACGTCCCGAGCGCGTCGTGGGGCGTCTCGCTCCCGACGCTCCCTGGCGATGTGGTGGTCGAGGCCGAGCGACCCGAGCGCGCGCCCATTCGACGCAGCTACCTCGTCGCCGCGGGAGCGAGCCGCGAGGTCACCATCTCGTGGGCTGAAGACCTCCCCAACGCGGCCCCTGTCGCCCCCGTGGTGACCGCGCCCACGCACGTCGCGGCGCCGCCCTCGACGCCGCTTCGCGTGCTCGGATGGGTCACCGCGGGCCTCGGCGTCGCGTCCGTCGTGGTGGGCGTCGTTGCGTGGTCGCGCTCCCGCGATCAGTCGGTGCTCACGCTCAACAGCTCCGACGCCGACGGCCAGGCGTGGACGCGGTACGTCAACGCCGTGAACCCTTCGCGCGCGCGCTCCCTCGACGAGGTGTGCGACCAGGCCGGGCGCGACGCGATCACCAACCGCGACGCGGCGCTCAGCTACAACCTCTGCGGGTCGAACGCCAGCGCGCGGGCGATGGCCTGGGGCTTCGGCCTCGGCGGCGTCGCGCTCATGGCCGCGGGCGCCGCGGTGCTCGCCGTCTCGTACGCGTCGAGCGGACACGTCGAGGCGGCCCCCGTGGTGACCGCGGGCTACGGCGGCGCGACGCTCAGGGTGAGGTTCTGACCGATGCGGGCGTTGATCGTCATGGTGGTCTTCGCGCTCGGCTGCGCGCTCGAGTGGCCCAGGCTCGGCCCGACGCCGTGCGGCGCCGCGGGGCAGCGCTGCTGCGAGGGCCTCGACGACGGCGGCGCGAAGGTCTCTCCCGCGGGGTGCAACGTCACGAGCTACTGCGTGAGCGCGAACGACGCGGGCCTCGGTGGCACCTGCCGCCCGTGCCCGACGGGGCGCATCGCGTGTGACAACCGCTGCCTCGACCCGACGAGCGACAGCGACCACTGCGGGTCGTGTTCGAACGCGTGTCCGCTCGGCTCCCGATGCGCGAGGATGACCGTGATCGACGGGGGCGTCGGGGTCTCCGTCGGCGTGTGCCGCTGAGCGGCGTGACAGGTCGCGCAGCGCGCCGCACAAGCTGAGCTGCGAAGCGCGCAAGTCGCTCCGCCCGACGCGCTTCGGAGCGCGCGAAAGCGTCTATTTCTCAGGGAGTTCACGGAGTCTCTTCGGTGGCACACGCGTCGCTATGAACGTCACGCGCCACGACGGCGCCCACGCTACGGAGCAACGCACCATGAAGCAGCCCGAGACCGCCTCGAAGCCCGTCACCCCCTTCTTCGCGCGCAAGGTCGCCGACGCGCCCCTCGTCGTTCAGACGGGGGTCCGCGCGGGCGCAGCCGAGGCGGCCTCGAAGGCCGGCAAGGAGCACGACCGCAAGTGATCGTCACGGTCGATTAGCCGCGGCGGGAGAGCCCGAATGAAGCGCGCCCCCTACGTCGTCATCGTCAGCGATCCGTCTCGCGACCCCTGCGTCTCGCTCGTCGAAGCGGCGATGCGCGCGCGGGGAGAGACGCTCACGGTGCTCACGACGGCGCGCTACCCCGACGGCCTCCCGCTGCGCCTCGACCTCTCTCGTGACCCCGCGGTCTGCGCGCTCGGAGACTGCGATCTCGGCGCCGCGCGCTCGGTGTGGCTGCGCGATTTCTCGCGCGGGTTCTCGCTCCCCGAGGGGTTGCGCGACGACCACCGCGCCGCGTGTGAGACGCAGGCGAGCGCGGGCCTCACCTCGCTGCTCATGTGCCTCGACGCGTACGTGCTCGACCCCATCGAGGCCCTCGCTGGAACGGGTCACAAGCCCCGCATCCAGCGCCTCGCCGCGCGGGAGGGCCTCGACACGCCGCGCACGCTGGTGACCAACGACCCCGACGCCGCGCGAGATTTCGTGCGGGCGCAGCCCTCGGGCGCGATCTGCAAGCTCATCGACTCGGGCGCCGTGGGGCTCGAAGGCGGGAGCTTTCCGACCGCGCGCGTGACCGACGACGACCTCGCCAACATGGAGGGGCTCCCCCTCGCGCCGATGATGTTTCAAGAGCTCCTCGCGAAGGAGCTGGAGCTTCGCGTGACGGTGATCGCGACGGAGGTCTTCGTCGCCGCGGTCCCCACGGGCGACGCTGTGGACGTGCGCATGGACCCGTCGCTCATCGAGGGCTATCGCGCGTACGAGGGGCTCCCTGAGGAGGTGCGCGCGCGGCTCTTGCGATTGCTCGACCATCTCGGTCTCGACTTCGCGAGCATCGATCTGGTGAAGACGCGCGACGACCGCTGGGTGCTGCTCGAGGTGAACTCGACGTCGTACTTCGATCACATCGAGCGCGCCGCGGGCTTGCCGATCTCGGGCGCGGTGGCCGACCTGCTGCTCGGCCGCGCGCCGCCGCGGGTGAAGCGCCGGGGGTGATGCGGTCAGTAAACGCTGACCCCACGAAACGCGCCGACGGCGCGGCGTCGTGACGGTATCCTCGCGGCTCCCGAACTCCCTCCGTGATGAGACCCTCACGCATCGCTCCGTGGTTCTGCGTCGCCCTCTCGTGGGCCTCGTCGGCGTCTGCGCAAACGCCCCCCTGGACCCTCTCGTGG
>JBPOHC010000710.1:0-2562 GCA_052035985.1 Myxococcota bacterium
GAAGCCGTTGACCCCCGCGGCCAGGAGGGCGTCGAGCATCGCGGGCTCACGGCTGGCGGGTCCCACCGTGGCGAGGATCTTGGCGTTTCGCATGCGCGCGAGTGTCTCACCGCGCGCGGTGGCGGGGTATATGGTCTTTTCAGCGTCCGAGGCGGCGGCGGAGCCACGCATCGAGCGCACCCGCGAAGGGAGGCAGATAGCCGCGGGCATCCGGCGTGTTGCACCGCGCGATCGCCCGCTCGTTGTCGGCGGGCTTGAACTGCGCGCCGCTCCGTCGCCCGAGGGCGTCTGCCATGCGCATCACGGCCTCGCGTCGGCGCGCGCAGAGGGCCTCGTCGTTGAGGTTCAGGCGCTCGTCGAGGTCCCCTTGGAGGTCGCTCCGTGCGGACCGCACCGCGCCCGAGGTCGAGTACGTGAGGCTCGCGACGTGCGTCTCTTCGAGGGGGTTGATCGTAAGGCGCTCGTTGCCCTGGCGCGTGTCGCAGTGCTGTCGCTCCCTCGGCGCTCCCTCGTTGCCCGGACACGCCGCGAAGAGGTTGCGCCACGTCAGGTCTCGCGTCTGATCGACGGCCTGCGGCGTCCAGTGGGCGATCTTCACGCGGAGCTCGGGTGACACCGCGGGCTCGATGCGCTGCATGCAGAAGCAGCAGAGGCCGTGCTGCTCTCGCACGAGGTCGTCGCGCATCGCGCGCTTCGCGTCGGAAGGGACACCCTCGTAGCGCGCACCGGGAGTCATGCGAAAGGCCAGCAGGAGCGGCGGCTCAGGCCCCTTGCGGATCAGCCGCATCGTCCCCCTCCAGGAAGTGCAGCATCGTACGGAGTCCGACGACCTCGCGGTCGCGCTCGGTGACGGAGCGCGCGAGCGCATCGAGCATCGAGCGGGCTTCGCCATAGCGCCCCGCGTCGAGGAGCGACGAGACCTCGCGGATCGCGTCGCGCTGCGCCTCCGGTCGCTCGGGCACCTCCATCGCTTCGGAGAGGATCGCGTTGGTGTCGCGGCCGGCGGTGGGCGCGGCGGGGCGCGCGAAGGTGAAGTCCTTCACGAGCACCACGGCGTCGTTGGGCACCTCGCTGAGCACCTGCGGCGAGTGCGTGGTCACGACGAACTGGCAGTTGGGAAAGGTCGCCCTCAATCGCCCGAGCACCCTGCGCTGCCACGCCGGGTGGAGGTGAAGCTCGATCTCATCGATGAGCACGAGCGCCTCGCCGAGCAGCGGATCGCCCTCGGTGTGCGTGATGGCGAGTCGACGCGCGAGGTCCGCCGCGAGCGCGAGGAGGAGCTTCTCGCCGTCGGAGAGCTGATCGATCGCGAGGAGCGTCGCGCCCTTGCGAATGACCATGTGGAGCGGATCGCGCTGCACGCGGAGGCCCGTGAAGCCAGGGAGCATCCCGGCGACGGCGCGACGGACTGCGCCGAGCTGCGGGTCTTCGAGCGAGAGGTCGGCGCGCGAGACCTTGAGCTCGTTCTCTGCGTCCTCGCGCTCCTTGAACCACGAGAAGAGGCTGCGGAACTTCAACTGCCCCACAGAGAGCGCGTCCGACAATGCGCCGAGGAGCGCAGGTCGCTCCTTGCCCGCGGCCCCATCATCCACCGCGAACGCCTGCATCCCTGACGCCACCGCACGCGTCGCGCCGAAGTACACGGCCAGAAAGGGCGCACCACCGAACAGCGCCGGGAGGTACCCCTCCCACGGCTCGGCGACCTGCGAACGGAGCGTCAGGCTCGATCCGACGAAGTTGCGGAGGGGACCGTTGGACATCAACGCGCCCACGCTCATGGATCGCGCGCCCACCGTGACATCTCCTGCGGTCGCGAGGAGGACGTGGACGTCGACGCCTTCAAGCTCGTGACTGAGCACCTTGGACACCACAACCGCGAGCGCGTCGAGCACCGAGCTCTTGCCCGAGCCGTTCGGGCCGAAGAGCACCGTGAGCGGACGGTCGAGGTCGAGCGTCGCGTCCTCGAAGCCCCGAAAGTTCTTGAGCGTGAGCTGGTGGACCTTCATCGCGCTTCGCTTCGCATCGCAGCCGTCGCGAACCGTATCGCATCTCCGCGGAGGAGTGCACCGGTACGGCGACGACGCTCGCTCTTCGCGAGCACCGCGCGTGTATCCTCGCGCGCATGGAGGCACTCGCCGCGCTCCCCGCGCTCCTCGGCTTCGCCGTTCACGTCGGCGTCGTGGTCGCGCTCTACGCGTGGGGCCGTTGGGTCGCCGCGCGCCACGGCGGCGCGTGGTGGCAGCGTGCTTCGAAGCTCCCGCTCGTCGCGGTCGCGAGCGAGCTCGTGGGCGTCGCGCTCACGGCCGTGTTCCTCGTGCAGAGCTTCGGGGCGCTCGGCAGCGTCGATCCGTCGCGCAAGGCCGAGATGCTCGCCCGGTCGATCTCGAACGCGATGAACGCCACAGCCGTGTTCGCGGTGCTCGCCGCGCTGCTCTACCTGGCGAGCGTCGTCGTGTTCGCCGTCGGAACACTGCGCGCGCCCCGCGAGGGGTGACTTCGAGGGGTGCGACTCAGACGACGTCGTGCGCCGCGCCGTACCACCCCCGAAGAACTCTCGCCGAG
>JBPOHC010001106.1:0-19746 GCA_052035985.1 Myxococcota bacterium
ACGACGGGGAGGCCGAAGAGCGCGAAGGAGAAGCGTGTGGAGCGCGTTCCGACGACCCGCTCGATGGTGACCCGGGTCTCGACGCGGCCGACGTTCCCGGCCTGCGCGGCGCCGCGGATCTCCATCCGATCGGCCCCGACTCGCACCACCGTCATGCGGTGCAGGAACCAGATCGTGCCCATCGCGCGCGGCAGATCGAGCTGAAAATACACATCTGTCTGTGCGCGATCGCGCCGCACCACGCGCGCTGTGCGAACCCGTCGGAGAAAATCGGGGTAGCGCGCGTAGTCGAGAACCTGCTGCGCGACGACGTCGAAGGGTGCGCGAATCACCGTGTCCGACTGCATTCGGCGAACGTTCGTGCCCTCGACGGGGTGCTCAGACAGCACTGGAACAGCGGCGTCTTGCGTCGAGGCGATGGGTGACGCGAGGAGCGCCGCAGCGAACACACAGGCGAGCACGGCGGAGCGCATCAGGGGTTCCGAGAAACGTAAGGCCCTGGGGGGCTCGTTCCAAGGTGTGGACAGCGGGTGGCCGAAAGATGGAACGGAGCGTGCTTTTGTTCTTTGACAGCGACGAGAGGGGCGCACGCGCGCACCGATCGCGAACCCACCATCGCCTGACGCGAGGATCCGATGAACGCCACCCACCTCCATGAGCCCGACGCGCCGATCGCCCCTGAGAAGCACCGGGGCAGACTCCTCGTGGTTGACGACGAGTCGACGGCCCGGCGCGCGCTCGCCACGCTCCTCACCGACGACGGCTACGAGGTCGAGACCGCGGCATCGGGGGAAGAGGCGCTCGAGAAGCTCGCTGCGTCGCCGCCCGACCTCTTGCTCACCGACGTGCGGATGCCCGGCATCGACGGCGTTGAGCTCCTCACGCGCGCGAAGGCCGCGGACAATGCCCTCGCCGTGGTCGTGATGACGGCCTTCGGCAACGTGCGCGACGCCGTGCACGCGATGAAGGCCGGGGCCGAGCACTACATCACCAAGCCCGTCGACCTCGACGAGCTCTCGCTGGTCATCGACCGCGCGCTGCGCCAGAAGGCCCTCCGTCGCGAGGCGGGTCTCCTCCGTGAGCGCGTGCGGAGCGAGAACCGCTTCGACAACCTCCTCGGCGTCTCTGCGCCGATGGAGTCGCTCTTCAAGACCATCGCCCAGGTCGCCCCGAGCCGCGCCACGGTGCTCCTCACGGGCGAGTCGGGCACCGGCAAGGAGCGCGTCGCGCAGGCCATCCACGAGTCGTCGAACCGGCGCGAGGGGCCCTTCGTGAAGCTGCACTGCGCGGCCCTCGCGGAGACCCTTCTGGAGAGCGAGCTCTTCGGCCACGAGAAGGGAGCGTTCACGGGCGCCAACGTGCGCCGCGAGGGGCGCTTCAAGCTGGCCCACGGGGGGACGCTCTTCCTCGACGAGATCTCGGAGATCTCCGCGGCCATCCAGGTCAAGCTCCTCAGGGTGCTTCAGGAGCGCGAGTTCGAGCGCGTGGGCGGCAACGAGACCCTCAAGGTCGACGTGCGCATCATCGCCGCCACCAACCGCGACCTCGCCCAGATGGTGCGCGACGGACGCTTCCGCGAGGACCTCTACTACCGCCTCAACGTGGTGAGCCTGCGCCTCCCGCCGCTGCGCGAGCGCCGCGAGGACATCCCCCTGCTCGCCGAGTTCTTTCTCCGCAAGTTCGCCAAGGAGTCGGGCAAGACGCTCTCGGGTTTCTCCTCGGAGGCGCTCCAGACGCTCATCTCGTACCCGTGGCCCGGCAACGTGCGCGAGCTCGAGAACGCCGTCGAGCGCGCGGTCGTGCTCGCGAGCGGCTCGCAGCTCGGACGCGAGCACCTCTCGCTCCCCGGCTCCATGGGCAGCCTCGCGCCCGCGTCGACCATGCCGCCCGCGCCCGCCGCGCAGCCCGCGACCAACGGGCAGAAGTCTGCCCCGGTGGTCACCTCGGCGGGCATCGAGACCCCCTACGGCCTGCAGCCCCCGATCCCCGGCTCGATGCTCGCCGACATCGAGAAGTTCGCCATCCTCTCGTCGCTCGAGGCGTGCGGTGGCAGCACGCACCGCGCGGCGGCCATGCTCGACGTCTCCGTCCGCATGATCCAGTACCGCCTGCGCGAGTATCGCCACGGGATCAAGCGCGCGCCCTCGTCGGCGCGGACCGCGGACGACCACGACGCGCACGAGAGATCATGATCGATGCGTGCCGGTGATGCGCCGCCGCCGAGCGGCCGGATCCTCATCATCGAGGACAACCGCGACCTCGCAGAGAACATCGCCGAGTGCCTCGCCGACGAGGGCTACACGCCCTTCGTGACGGCGAGCGCGCGTGAGGCCCTCGAAGCCGCCAGCGGGGTGGGCTTCGAGGTGGCCTTCCTCGACGTGCGCCTCCCCGACGCCGACGGCACGCACGCCCTCGTGCAGCTCAAGGCGCGCGCCCCCGACGCCGAGGTCATCGTGATGAGCGGTGACGCGACGATCGAGAGCGCCATCGCGACGGTCCGCGGCGGCGCCTTCGCGTACATCCTCAAGCCCTTTCCGCTGGAGGAGGTGCTGCGCCTCGCGTCGCTCGCCATGCGTCAGGTCGCGCTGCGCCGCGAGCGAGAGGCCCTCGTCCAGCAGCTCAAGGACTCGGAGATCAGGTATCGCGCGGTGGTCGAGACCACGCCGGCCCTCATCGTCGGCGTCTCGAACGACAACACCATCGCGCTGGTCAACGCCGCGGTCGAGCACACGACGGGCTTCCAGCGGGAGGCGCTCCTCGGGCGAAAGTTCGAGGAGCTCGTGCCCTCGGGGCTGCGCGTCGACCCCACGGCCGACCCCTCGCAGCAGGAGCGCACGATCATCACGCGCGACGGCCAGGAGCGCCGCATCGAGTGGCGCTTCCGCCGCGCCGACGGGCTCCGCTACGCCATCGGCATCGACGTGACCGACACGCGCGCGATCGAGCGACGCGCCCGCGTGGCCGAGCAGCTCGCCGTCGTGGGAGAGCTCACCGCGGGCCTCGCCCACGAGATCCGCAACCCGCTCAACTCCGCGCTGCTGGAGCTCAAGGTGCTCGGTCGGAGGCTCACGCGCGCCAACGACGCGCAGAGCGTCGCGAGCGTCGACGCCATCCGGGGAGAGCTCGAGCGCCTCGAGCGATTGCTCGCGGAGTTCCTCTGGTTCGCGCGGCCGCGGTCGATGACCGACGCGACGCCGAGCGACCTGTCGAGCCCCGCGGCCACGGTGGCGAGGCTCGTCCAGGCCGAGGCGGCCTCGCGGGGCATCAAGGTGCTCACCGACTTCGACGCCGACGCGCCGCACGTGAGCTTCGTCGAAGACCGCATCCGTCAGGTGGTCTTCAACCTCGTGCGCAACGCCATGGACGCCATCGACCGCGACGGCACCATCACCCTTCGAACGCGCCTCGCGGGCGCCCACGTCGAGCTCCAGATCGAAGACGACGGACCGGGCATCGACGGCGACGCGAACCGCGTCTTTCTGCCGTTTCACACCACCAAACCCAACGGGACCGGGCTCGGGCTCACGATCGCGCAGCGCATCGCGGCCGATCACGGCGGCGAGCTCCGCGTCGAGAGCGCGCCCGGGAGGACGGTGTTCACCCTCGCCCTCCCGGCGCCTCGCGGCTGACCGCGTCAGGTCTTGCCGAGCAGGTCTGCGAGCGTGCGGAGCGCGTCGATCGCGGTGAAGATCCCGACGACGTGTCCGTGCTCCATCACCAGCGCGGCGCCGTATCGCTCGCTCGCCATCTGCGCGACGACCTCGCCGAGGGGCGTCGCGGGGGCCACCGTGTAGGGCGCCTGCGACATCGCCTCTTCGATCGTCACCCGCTCGGGATCGACGTCTTTGAGCGCCTCGACGAACTTCAGGTCGCGGTCCGAGACGATCCCCACGAGCTGTCCGGCCGCCAGCACCGGCAGGTGACGGATGTGGTGCTCGTTCATCAGGCGATGCGCTGCGGACAGGGGCTGATCGCGCCCGATCGTGTGCGGCAACGGCGTCATGAACTCTCGAATGGCTGCGCGCTTCATGGAGTCCTCACTCTCGCGCGGATGAGACGCAACGACCGCGCCGCTTGCGCGGGCGAACGGCTGCGGAGGATCGCGAAGAAAGCGACGTGCGCGCGCGCACAAATCCGCACGCAAGCGGCTCGTCTTTCGCGACGGGGAGTCGCGGTTGCGCGAAGATCCGCGGCGCCGCGCGTGGCCTCCCGCTTGCTCCACGCGATGCACGAGGAACATATGAAAACAGGCCCTTCGATGAGCATCCTCTGCGCGACGGACTTCTCTCCTCCGTCGAAGCTCGCCCTCGATGCCGCGCTCGACATCGCGAAGCGCCTGGGAGCGACGAAGTTTCACCTCCTGCACGTCGACGAGACCATCGAGCGCTTCGCCGCGGCGACCGACGCCGAGGCCCGCTTCGCGCTCGAATACGCGAGGCTCCAGGACGAGGCCCGCTCGCTCGTCTCCGCGCTCGCGCGGGAGTGCGCCGATCGCTCGGGGCTCGACGTCTCCGCGGAGTTCCGCGTGGGCAGCGCCTACCTCGAGATCGTGACCTACGCGTCGGAGATCCACGCCGACCTCATCATCGTGGGCACGCACGGCCGCACGGGCCTCAAGCGCGCGATCATGGGCTCGGTGGCCGAGCGCGTGGTGCGTCAGGCGCCGTGCTCGGTGCTCACGGTCAAGACCGACGCGCACTCCGCGGGGTAAGGATCGATGCGGGTTTTCTCGCGTCGTCGCCTCCGCTGAAATCTCGGCGCGCCCCCTCGACGCGTCCTCGCGGCGACCGCTCTAGTCCGCGCGTCATGCCTCGCGCGTCCACCCTCTCCATCGCACTCCTCGCGCTCGTCGCTTCGGGCTGCGGCTCGCAGGTCATTCCGACGACCTCGCCCGACGCTTCGACGACGGACGTCACCGTGACCGACGTCGTCGATGACCTCGCGCGTGACGTCGAGGTCGTCGATGCGCCCTTCGACGGTGGCGCGGACGATGTGCCCGTCGACGACGCGTCCGACGTCGACGTGACCGCTGACGAAGGGACCGCCGATGCGCGCGACGCGTCGAGCGATCTCGATGACGTCGTCGACGCCGCGCCGACGGACGCCGGGGACGACGCGACGCAGCGGGACGCTGGCCCAGACGCGCCGTCGGACGCGTGCGGCGCGAGCGCTCCGCTGGTGGACGAGCTCCTCGCGTGGACGCTCGCGGCGAACCGTCGAGCGTGCGCGTACGGAGCGGGCGCGAGGGTGTCCGAGACGCTCGGCGTGACGCGTGAGGTGCGAGAGCGCGTCCCCATCGACCACGTCGTGATCCTCATGCAGGAGAACCGCTCGTTCGATCACTACTTCGGCACGATGCGCGGAGACGTCGACGGCATCCCTGACGGGTACAGCAACCCCGATCTCGCGGGCGTCGCGACGAGGCCGTCGCCGCTCAACACCACCTGCGCAGCGCCCGAGCCGCCGCATCAGTGGGAGGCCATGCACACGGGGTGGAACGGCGGTCGGATGGACGGGTTCATCCGCGCGGGCGCCGTGAACTCCACGCCCGCGAGCGTCGTGCTCGGGTACTACACGGAGCGCGACCTGCCCTTCTACCACTGGCTCTATCGCACCTTCGCCATGAGCGATCGCTTCTTCGGCAGCGTGCTGTCGGGGACGTGGGCCAACCGCAATTTCCTCTACACCGGATCATCGTATGGGGTGCGCGACACCGACGAGCGCACCATCCCCACGGCGCCGACGATCTTCGACGCGCTCGACCGCGCGGGCGTCGCGTGGACCGTGTACACCGACGGCCCCGTGCGGCAAGACTGCCTGGGCTGGACGCTCTCTCACCGCGGCGTTCGACCGAGCGCCGACTTCTTCACGGCGCTGCGCGCGGGGACGCTCGCGCCCGTGGTGTTCCTCGACGCGGCGGACGCCGTGGACGAGCACCCCGTGAGCGACGTGCAGCGCGGCGAAGGGTGGATGCGCCAGATCCTCCTCGACGCGATGGCCTCACCGCTGTGGACGCGCCTCGCGATCCTGCTCAACTACGACGAGTCGGGCGGGTACTTCGACCACGTCCCGCCGCCCGAGGCGTGCTCGCCGGACCCTGGCGGCACGGGCGGTTACGACGCCACCGACCTCGATCGACTGGGGCTGCGCGTGCCCTTCGTGCTGGTGTCTCCGTGGGCGCGGCCGGGCTACGTCTCGCACGAGACGCACGACCACACCTCGATGCTCCGCTTCGTCGAGGCGCTCTTCGACATCCCCGCGCTCACGGCGCGAGACGCAAACGCGTCGGCGCTCCTCGACCTCTTTGATTTCTCGTGTCCGCGGCTGCTCCGCATCGACGGGGCGATCCCCGCGTCGGGCGTGGGCGGGTGCCACTGAGAGGGTGTTGATCGCTCAGTCGCGCTCGTGGCCCGCTTCGCGCGTCATGAGCGCGTGCACGGCCTCGCGGAGGTTCTTCTCTTCGTAGAGCGTCGCGTGCACCTGCTCGATGATGGGCATGAACACGCCCTCGCGGCGCGAGAGGTCGAACGCGCTCTTCGAAGTGCGCACGCCCTCGGCCACCTGGCGCATCCCGCCGAGCACCTCGGCGAGCGCGCGGCCCTTGCCGAGCTCGTACCCCACGTAGCGGTTACGCGAGAGGTCGCCGGTGCACGTGAGCACGAGGTCGCCCATGCCCGCGAGGCCCGCGAGCGTGAGCGCGTCGCCGCCCATCTTCATCGCGAGGCGCGCGATCTCCGCGAGGCCGCGGGTGATGAGCGCCGCGCGCGCGTTGTGGCCGAAGCCGAGGCCGTCGCTCGCGCCCGCCGCGATGGCGATGACGTTCTTGAGCGCGCCGCCGACCTCGACGCCCACCACGTCGTCGCTGAGGTAGACGCGGAAGCGGTTGTCCGTCCAGAACGCGCGCTGCACCTCGCGGGCGAGCGCGAGGTCGCGCGCCGCGGCCACCACCACGGTGGGGAGCCCCGCGGCCACCTCGCGCGCGAACGAAGGGCCCGAGAGCGCCACGAAGGAGTCCTTCGTCCAGGCGACCTCGTCGGCGAGCATCTCGTTGACGAAGTAGAGGGAGTCCTGCTCGATGCCCTTCGTCGCGCTCACCACTGGGATGCCGCGGGGGATGAGCGCCTCGCACTTGCGCAGCGTCTCTCGGATGCCGTGCGTGGGGACGGCCATCACGAGCATCGACGCGCCGTGCAGGGCCTCGCCGAGGTCCGACGTCGCGCGCAGCGTGTCGGGCAGACGCGCTCCGGGGAGGAACGTGGTGTTCTCGCGCGTCTCCTGGATCTGCGCGGCGAGCTCGGGGCGACGGCCCCAGAGCGTCACGTCGTGACCGTTGTCAGCGACGAGCTTTGCGAGGGCGGTGCCCCAGCTTCCCGAACCGAGTACGGCGATGCGCATGCGACGGTTGTCTCCCTCTCTGCTCCGACGCGACGGACGATACCACCGAGCGTCAGCGCAACCGAAGGGCCATGCGAACGTCATCGATCACGGTGCCGTCGACCCTGAAGCGGTCGGGGATGTACCCGATGCGCTCGAAGCCGAAGCGCTCGTAGAGCCTTCTCGCGCGGGGGTTCGTGGAGAACACCCCGAGCTCGACCCAGGCGATCGTCCCTGTCGCTCTCGCCCACGCGAGCGCGGCGTCGAGGAGCGCGGGACCGAGGCCCTTGCCCCGGTGGTCTCGCTCGATGCCCATGCCCAGTTCGGCGCGATGGAGCTCGGTGATGAGCCGTCCGCCCGAGAGGTCGATGTGACCGACGATTTCGCCCTCACGATCTCTCGCGATCCAGAGGCGAAACCACCCGGGCTCGCGCTCGCTGCGAGCGAGCCGCGCGACCCACCCGAGCACGGCCTCGATGGTCCGCGCGGGCGGCGCGTCGTCGGGCGAGCGCGGCGAGAACCACACGCCGTCGCGGCCGTTGTCTCTCACCTGCGCGGCGAGGGAGGCGAGCCAGGGGTCGACGTCGTGGCCCTTCGCGGGCTCGACCGTGTACCCGTCGGGGACGGCGACCCTCAAAGCGGCTCCTCGGTGTCGCGCCTCGCGTACACGCGAATCCCCTCGCCCGGCGACGCGACCGCCACGGACCACGGGCTCTCTGCGACGAGCGTCGGAACGGGGAACACGCGGAGGTTGCCCGCGCCCACGCCCGACAGGTCGAGGGTCGTGAGCGGTCGACCCGTGGTGGCGTCGAACACGCGGACGCTGGTCTGTGATCCGACGGTGCCGACGAAGAGCTCGGGGGTGCCGTCGCCGTTGAGGTCTCCGCCGAGCGCGACGGGCCAGCCGAAGCCCACCGCCGCGCCGCCAGGGGGCGCCGCGATCTGGCGGATCAACGCCCCGTCGGCGCCCGAGAGGATCGCGACGGCGGCGGCTCCCTGCGGCGGCTGATCGGTGCCCACGGCGACGTCGGCCTTGCCGTCGTTGTTCACGTCGGGGCCGAGGCTCACAGACTGCTCTCCGCGCGAGCGGGGACGGCAGTAGGGCTGCGCCCACAGCGCGCGTCCGTCGGCGCCCGAGAAGAGCTGCACGCAGCGCTGATCGCTGGGGCTCTCGCCCGTCGCGTCGAGCACCGCGCCGAGCCCCGCGACCACGTCGCCCACGCCGTCGCCGTTCGCGTCGGGGCCGACCGCGAGGCCGAGCTCGACGGGGTCGCCGATGCGCGCGATGCGACCGCTCCCTCGCACGCGCCAGAGCACGCGCGACGAGAGCGCGGTGATCGCGAGCACCTCGGTGGGCTGTCCGGGCCCGCGCGGCTCCGCGAACACCACGATGGCGGGCTCACCGCGCACCATCACCTGCGCGCCCGACGCGACGCCTCGCACGCCGTCGACCTCGATCGTGCGGTTGGGCCGCAGCGTGCGCGAGTCGATGAGGTGGAGCTGGTTGCGCCGCGCGCCGACGGCGACCACGTCGTCGGAACCGTCGGCGGTGATGTCGGGCACGACGCCGAGGTCGTAGCCCGCGCACGCGACGATTCCCCGCGATGAGCCGCGGAGCGCGCCGGGGGTCATCGGGTGGAGATAGAGCGTGGTCCCGTCGTGGTCGGCGATGCAGGTCACGAGCATGCGCTGCGTGCCGCCCGCGTGATAGCTGGCCGCGAGGTGTCGCGCGAACTCCGTCGCGTTGTCGGCGCCCGTGACGCCCTGCGGGAGGGTCACGTCGTTGATCGAGACGAGCGAGAACGCGGGGCCTGGAGGCGTCGCGCCGGGGTCCGGCGCCTGACCGTCACCGGTCACGTTCAGAGGCCGCGGGGGGGTGTCTCTGTGCGTCGGGTTCGTCTGCTGCGTCGCGTCGCCGCGGACCGAGAGGTAGACCCCCGCGCTGATGAGGGCGATGGAGCCGAGCCCCGCAGCGATCAATCCCACGGGCGGCTGACGCGACTCCGGGGGCTTCTGGAACTTCGCCTTCTGCCCTGAAAACGAGCGTGATTCGAACTCATCGAAGCTGAGCCCCGAGGCGCGAGGAGGGGCGCCCGCGGGGGTCGGGCGTCGCGGCGGATCGGTCTCGACGTTCGCGGACGGGCCCGGCGTCGGATCGGACTTCACCGGCGGAGGCGGCGTCGCAGGGACCGCCGTGGAGGGCACCTGCGAGGACGCCTCGAATCGCGATGCCTCGGTCGCGCGTTGCGACGTGGGGCTTTCGAACTCTCCGCCAGGGGTCTGTCGCGGCGGTGTCGGCGTCGGAGTCGCGACCGGGCGACGCACCTCACCGGACGACGTGCGCACGCGCGCTCCAGCCTCTTCGGGCGGCGGAAGCGCGATCCTCGGAGAGCTTCGCTCCGCGCCGGGCGCCACGCCCGGTGCGACGGCGACGGCGGTGTGGCGCACGTCTGACGGCGTCGCGGCGCCCACGGAGGAGCGTCCGACGCCTCCGGTCGCGCGCGGCGAGGGGCGATCGCCGAGGGCCGGGGCCTCCGCGCCCCTGGCGCCTGCGTCACCCGACGCCACGCGCGCGGGCGAACGCTGGACGGGCGCGCTGCCGATGGGGATCTTCGCGAGCGCCTCGACGTTCACGACGTCGGCGATGCCGCCGAGCCTCCGGCGGTCTTCGGCGTCGCGCTTCACGGGCGCGTTGGTGCGAGAGGGCGCCCTGGGGGGCGGCGTGGCGAGGGCCGCGTCGTCGACCTTGCGCTGCGCGCGCTGCATCGCCTCGCGCATCTCGTCGGCGCTGCGATAGCGAGAGGTCACCTCGCGCACCAGCGATCGATCGATCACGGCCGCGATGGGCGGCGGCAGGTCGGGGACCTCGGTGAGGATCGAGGGCGCGTCGGTGGTGGCGATGCGCAGGAGGATCTCGGTGGCCGTCTCTGCCACGAAGGGCGTGTGCCCCGTGAGGCACTCCCACATCACGATGCCGACGGACCAGAGGTCTGACTCGGGGCCCACGGCGGCCGTGCGACCCTGCTCGGGAGACATGTACTCGGGCGTGCCGAGGATCATCCCCGCGGCGGTGAGCTTGCCCTTGGTCTGCGTGACGTGCGCGATGCCGAAATCGAGGAGCTTCGCCTGGCTCGATCCGTCGGGCTTGCGGACGATGAAGATGTTCCCGGGCTTGATGTCGCGGTGGATGATCTCGTGCCGGTGCGCCTCGGCGAGCGCTTCGAGCACCGCCACGCAGATGCCCACGGCCTCGCCCCACGTGAGCTTCTGCACGCGCAGCAGCGTCGCCTCGAGCGACTCGCCGTCGAGGAGCTCGAGCGCGATGAACACGCTGCCGTCGGGGTCGGTGCCCGCGTCGAGCACCTGCACGATCCCGTCGTGCTTGATGCGCGCCATCGCGCGCGCCTCCATCAAGAAGCGCTCCGCGATCTGCTCGGTCGCCGTGAGGTGCCCGTGGAGGATCTTGACCGCGACCTCGCGCCCCGTGATCGAGTGAACGGCCTCGTAGACGGCGCTGAAGCCGCCCTCGCCGATCAACCGGCGGAGCTCGTAGCGTCCGCCGATCGTCGTGCCGATTCGTTCACTGGCGGTGAGAGTGGGCATTGCGAGTGATGGTTGCGACCTGCTTCGGCTCGCCAGATCCCCGAGGAGCCGGTTGATCGTACTCCACGCTTCGACGCGACGTCATCTGCGATCTCACGCGTGGAGCTGTGCACCCCGCGCCGTGTAGGCAGCTAGAAACGCGCGCTCCCGCTCGTCGAGGAGCGCGTCGTCGATGAGGCGCTGATCGAGCGGCGAGAACGTGAGCGCCTCTACGCGGAGCCAGTCTTCGCGCTCGGTGTCGCGCACGACCGTGCACAGGTTCTCGATGCGCACGCCTCCCACACCTTCGATGTAGAGGCCCGGCTCGATGGAGAAGACCTGCCCCTCTTCGAAGGGCGTGGTCGAGAGCTTCGAAACGCCCGGAGGCGCCTCGTGCACGTTGATCCCGACGCCGTGGCCGGTGCCGTGCGCGTAGTCCATCCCCTCGCGCCAGAGGGGCGCGCGGGTGATGCCGTCGAGCTGCGCGCCGTTGGCGTTCTTCGGGATGCGCGCGCTCATGCCCGCGATGGCGGACTTGAGCACCAGCGTGAAGAGGCGCTTCTGCTCGGAGGTCGGCTCGACGCCGGGGCGGCCGACGAAGAACGTGCGGGTGAGGTCCGTCGCGTAGCCCTCTTCGAAGTAGCAGCCGGTGTCGAGGAGCATCATCTCGCCCTCGCGGATCTCGGTGCTCTCGCTCGGGGGGTGGTGCACCACCGCGCCGTTGAGCCCGAAGGCCGAGATGACCTTGAACGACAGCCCCGTCGCGCCCGCCGCGAGGAAGAGCCGCTCGACCTCGCGCGCGAAGCCCACCTCGGTCACGCGCTCTCCCTCGGCGATGCGTGACAGGAGCCACCGCTGCGCGTCGGCCACCACCTTGTCGGCGCGCGCGAGGGCGCGCTTCATCGCCGAGAGTTCCGCGGGGTTCTTCTTCGACTTCGCGGCCACCACGGGCGACGCGAGCGCCAGCACCTCGACGCCCGCGGCCACGAGCGCGTCACGACGCGCCACCGACACGCTCGCGGGATCGACCACCACGCGAGGCTTCGCGCCATCGACACCGAGCGAGGCCGCAGCCGAGAGCAGCGTGTCGTTCGACACGAAGCGCACGCCCGGTCGCGCGGCCTTGAGCGCGTCGGTCACGGGCGCGACGTGGACGCTCACCAGAAGCTCCGTCGCCGTGACGAGCGCCTCGCCGCGGAAGGTCGCCTGAAAGGCCATTTCGTCGCCGCGAAGGTTCGTGAGCCACGCGATCTCGTCGAGCTTCGAAACCCATAGACCCGCAGCGCGGCGCGGCGTGAGCCACGCGGCGATGTCGGCGATCTTCTCGCTCACGGTGCGACCGACCGAGGCCTCGTCGAGCACGCGAATCGCGCCGCTCCCGGTGACGCCGGGGGCCACGGGGCCGCGCGCCGACTCGACGGGCGAAGGGGTCGCGGGCGTGAGGGTGATGGCGTGCCCGAGGAGCTGCTTCTCGAAGCCCTCGAGCGTGCTGAGCGCGTAGCGATCGGGCTCGTAGCCGACGACGATGGGGCTCGCGGTGCGCTCTTTCGCGAGCTCGATGAGGCGGTCGCCGCAGGCGCGCTCGTTGGTGACGCCGAGGGTGTTCTTGACGACCGTCCAGCGCGAGAGGTCGACCTCGCGGTCGGCCTGCGTGTGGTAGCGACCGTCGACGAAGAGCCACGCGCTCTCGTGCCCGATGAGCGCGTCGCCGAGGCTCCCGGTGAAGCCCGTGAGCCACTCGCGCGTGCTCTCCTCGTGAGGCACGTACTCGTTGAGGTAGCGGTCGGTGCTACGGACGATGAGGAAGTCGAGGCCGCGGCGGGTCATCTCCGCGCGCACCGCGGTGAGGCGGCCGGAGAGGTCTTGATCGAGGGCTTCCATGAGTGGGGGCATACAGGGATATCACATCACGCGCGAGGGTTGGATCACACGAAGCGAACCGCGAACGACGGGAGCCCCGTCATCGCGTAGGGAGTTCCATACGTCTTCGGGGCGACGGGCGCCGGAGAGGAGCTCGCGATACGCGCGGATCAGCCTCGCCACGTCAGCGGGAGACTCCCTCACCAGCTCGATGCGCCAGCGTCTCACGCCCGCGCGCTGACACCGCGCCACCACGCCCGCCGCGCTCTGCGACGCCGCGTGAAAGACCGTGTTGCGGCAGCCGACGTCGGCCTCGACGGGGTGCTCCATGCCCGCGCGGTCGCGCAGCGAGACCTTGTGACGCTCGCAGGGACGCCCGCAGTCGCGGTGGTCGCGTCCCTCCGAGAGCAGCGCCGCGATCACGCAGTGCTCCATGTGAAAGAGCGGCATCGGGTGGTGCACCACCACCTCGGCCCACGGTCCGAAGCCCGTCTCGACGAGCCCCGCGAGCTGCGCCGCGTCGAGGTCGAACGAGGGCGTGAACGCGGAGAGACCGCGCGCGAGCACCTCCGCCGCCGTCACGCGGTTGGTCACGTTGAGCGAGAAGTCTCCGATGCGTTCGACGCGCTCGCCGAAGGTCTCCTCGTGGAGCGCGCCGAGACCGCGCACCAGCACCGCGTCGGGTTCGAGCGATGCGAGGTAGCGGTCGATCTTCTCTTCGCCGGGCTTGCGAATCCGAGGCGGCGCCACGGTGATGTGCGCGCATCCCTCCGTTCTCAGCGCGCGCACGGCGGCGCCCGTCCCCGTGAGCTCGAGGAGGTCGAGGATCACGCCATCGGCGCCCGCTCCGTGCGCGGCGCGCGCCTGCTCGAGCGTGCGGCAGAGCACGAAGAGCCCGCCGCGAGGCGCGTCACGCGTGGGCGGTCGCGCCCCCCGCACGAGGTCTTCGTAGGAGGCGCTCGTGGTCGCGTGAGAGCGCTCCGCGGAGGCCGTGAGCGCGTCGACGAGGGCCCTTCGCGCACGGTTGATCGACGACACGGGAACGGTCGCGCCGTCGGGGATCTCGGCGCTCACCTCGGAGAGCGTGAAGGGCGTGTCGCCGAGGCGTCCGAGCTTGTCTCGCAGCACGTCGAGCGACAGGGGCTGCACGCTCGCCCGTTCGAAGGGAGCATCACCGAGCACCGTCGCGCGATGCCCTCGCTCGCTCACCGCTTCGAAGGTCGGAGCCTCGCCCCATCGGCCGCTCACCTTCATTCGAAGCGGTACGCGGTGGGCCTCTCGCTCGATCGAGGTGCGCACGGCGGCCTCGCGCGCGGGGTCGTCGCTCTTCCATACGCGGGGGTGTCGCGAGGCGACATCGGTAAGCTTCACAGCGTCGGCGTCGCGCTCGGGACCGAGCCACACGAGCACCTCGCCCGCGTCGGCGCGCTCGACCTCCGCGCCGCGGTGCTGAATGGCCCACACGCGTCCGCCGAGCTCTCCTTCGCCTGCGCGCGCGCCTTCGACGAGGAGTCCGTCACCTCGCGCGATGGGCGCTTCGAGGCGCACCGTGAGCCAGGTGCGACCGCGCGCGGGCTTCACCGCGCGGAGCGTTCCGATGGCGAGTCCGCGGTGATCGCAGGCGCGACCCTCGACGAGGCGCTGGTGGTTGACGCCCTCGAAGAAGCCCACACCCGAGCCGCGAGAGAACATCTGAAGCGCCGTGTCACGCAGCGTCCGATCGGGAGGAGCTCCCTCGCCCATCGCGGCAGAGACCGCCGCGCGATAGAGCTTCGTCGTGGCCGCGACGTACTCGGGGCCCTTGAGTCGTCCTTCGATCTTGAGGCTCGCGACGCCGAGCTCGACGAGCTTCGGGATCGCCTCGACGGCCGCGAGGTCTTCGGGCGAGAGCAGGTACGCGCGATCACCGAGCTCTCGCAGCGCGCCGTCGACCACGAGCTCATAGGGGAGCCGACACGCCTGCGCGCAGGCTCCGCGGTTGGCGCTGCGTCCGCCGATGGCCTCGCTCGTGAGGCACTGACCCGAGTACGCGATGCAGAGCGCGCCGTGGACGAACACCTCGAGCTCCGCGTCGGTGCGCGCGCGGATGTCTTCGAGGTCCGAGAGCGAGAGCTCCCGCGCGAGGATCACGCGCGTCACACCGAGGGAGCGCGCGAGTTCGACGGAGCCCGCGTCGGTGCAGGTCATCTGCGTCGACGCGTGGATCGGGAGCTCGGGCGCGATGGCCTTCACGATGCGCGCGACGCCGAGGTCCTGCACGATCACCGCGTCGACCCCCGCCTCGGCGCAGGCCCGCACGGCCGCTTCGACGGAGGGCAGCTCGTGGTCGAACACGAGCGTGTTGAGCGTCACGTAGCCCTTCACCCCGTGCTCGTGGAGCGTGCGCATCGTGGCGCCGAGCGCGGCGGCGTCGAAGTTCTTCGCGCGGGCCCTCGCGTTGAAGCCCTGGAGGCCGAAGTACACCGCGTCGGCTCCGGCCCTCACGGCGGCTCTCATCGCGGCCTCGTCGCCCGCGGGCGCGAGGATCTCGGGGCGTCGTCGGGTCGTGGGCGTCGTCATCGCGGCGCTGTGTTACCCCATTCCGAGGCGCCTGTGGTGGGATCGAGGGGCGATGAATGCAACGCTCGACGAAGCCCGCGCCCGCATCGACGAGATCGATCACACGCTGCTCTCGCTCCTCGCCGAGCGAGCGCGGATCACCCGCGACCTCGCCGCGTGGAAGGTCGCCGCGTCGCTCCCGCTGCGAGACCCCGCGCGCGAGGCGGCGATGATCGAAGACCGCCGCGCGACGGCGAGCTCGCTCGGTCTCGATCCGTGGCTCGCCGAGGCCGTCACGCGCGCCGTGCTCGCGTCGAACCGCGGGATCACCGACGACGACGTGACAGCCTTCGCTGCGCGGTGACTACGCCTCTCCGCCGCCGCGCGGGAGGTGCTCTCGCGTGAGGTTGCGGATGTTGCCCGCGCCGACGCCGCGCACGACGATGTCGTCTTCGATGCGCACTCCGCCGAAGGGCGTGAGCGCGTCGACGAGCGCCCAGTCGACCGCAGAGGCGTCGGGGCCCTCGCGCAGCGGCTTGAGCAGCCCGTCGATGAAGTACACGCCGGGCTCGATGGTGAACACCTGGCCCTCGGCGATGACCGACGTGTTGCGCAGGAAGGGGTTGTCCTCGCGGGGCTTCGTGAGCGCGCAGCCCACGTCGTGACACTGAAGACCGAGCGAGTGACCGAGGCCGTGGGGATAGAACGCGCGGGTGATCCCCTTCGCGACCGCTTCGGCGCCGGAGAGCTTCAGCACCCCCGCCTCGCGGAGGATCTCACCGAGGCCGTCGTGCGAGCGATCGTGGAGCGACTCGTAGCCGTCGCCCGCGCGCACCGCCGCGCAGAGCCGCTGCTGCATCGCCTCCATGCCCGCGACGATGCTGCGGAACGCGTCGGCCGTCGCGCCGCTGCCGCGCACCCACGTCCGCGTGATGTCAGAGCAGTAGCCCAGGCACGTCGCCCCCGCGTCGAGGAGCAGCGACTCGGCGGCGCCCCGCTGCGTCGATCCCGAGGAGCCCTTCGCGTAGCTCACGTGATGGAGCGTGGCCGCGTGGGCGCCGAGCGCGACGATGTTCTTGTAGGGCGTCTCGGGGTCGTCTTGCGAGGTCGCGTCGAGGTAGGCGAGGTGCAGCGAGAGCTCGACGCCGGCGCCGCCCGCGAAGGCCCGCAGCACCGCGTCGTGGCCCCGCGCGGCGCGACGGTTCGCCTCCGCGATGCACAGGACCTCGTACTCCGTCTTGCGCGTTCGAAGGGCGTCGAGCGCGCCCACGAGGCCCGGAGGGTTGAGCGCCTCGGGCGTGAACCCCAGCAGCGCGGCGCGCGAGAGGTCGTCACAGATGATCGCGACGCGCCCCGTGGGGAGCGAGCTGCGCGCGTCCTCGATGGAGCCCACCCCCCGCACGTCGAAGTGCGAGAGGAAGTGGTCGCTCTCGGGCGCGTAGGGGTGCTCCCAGAAGTCGAAGCGGTCGATGCGGTAGAGCGTGGGCTTGTGGGCGGGCCTCACCACGAGCAGCGCGTCGGGCTCGGCCAGCGCGGCCCAGTGTTGAAAGTGCGGAACGGGTCGCACGGGCCAGTACTGGTCGTCGAACTCGGTGCGCTTGTGGGCGCTGCCCGAGTGGATGACCACCGCGTCCCAGCCGTTCGCGGCGAGGCAGGCGTCGTAGGCGAGGCACAGGCGCTCGACGTGGCGCTCGTAGGCGTCGCGGATCGCGTCGTCGATCATGCGTTGAGCTCCACATGGGGGCGCGCGGGGTGGCGCCGCGCGCGCACGTCTTCGAGGATCGAGAGGCAGCCTTCGAGCGTGTCGGTCACCACGAGCGACTGACGAATGGCCGCGGCGCCCGGGATTCCGCGGAGGTAGCCCGCGAGGTGACGCCGCGTGACGGCCACGCCGTACTGCTCTCCGCGCGCCTCGACGTTGGCGACGAGGTGCTCCTTGCAGAGCGTGACGCGCTCGTCGAGCGTGGGCTGCGCGCACTCGACGCCCGTGTCGAGGAGCGACCGCGCCTCGCGGAAGATCCACGGGTGCTCGATGGCGCGACGCCCGACCATCACGCCCTCGCAGCCCGTCTCGCGGATCGCGCGGTCGGCGTCATCCGCCGTCTTGATGTCTCCGTTGACGATCACCGGGATGCTCACGACCTCCTTCGCGCGCTTCGCCCACGACCAGTCGGCCGCGCCGCTGTGGCCCATCTGCGCCGTGCGACAGTGGAGCGTGAGGGCCGCGACGCCCGCGTCTTCGAGGCGACGCGCGAGGTCGATGATGGGCATGTGGCTCTCGGGTCCCCACCCGATGCGGGTCTTCACGGTGACGGGGAGCTTCACGCGCGACACGACGAGCTTCGCCATCGCGACCATCGACTCGGGCTCGCGGAGCCACCCCGCGCCCGCGCCGCGCCCCGCGATCTTGGGCACCCAGCAGCCGCAGTTGATGTCGATCGCGAGCGGCGCCGCAGACTCCGCGACCTCGGCCGCTTCGGCGAGCCGGTCGGAGTCGGAGCCGTAGATCTGAATGGCCGTGGGCTGGTCGTCGGGCGGGAGCGAGAGCTTGCGCTTCGCCTTCTTGCACCCGCGCAAGAGGCCCTCTACGTTGACGAACTCGGTGACGCAGAACTCCGCGCCGAGTCGGCGGCAGAGTCGACGGAAGACCAGGTCGGTGACGTCCTCCATGGGGGCGAGGATCACCGGCTTGCTGCGATAGATGCTTTGGAGGCGTTCGCGGTTGTTCACGGCTGAAATGGGTCGCGCGGTTCTACCGCAAGGGCCGCGAGAGTCCAACGCCCCCACGCGCGAGATGAACGCTGGCGACGCCGCGGCGGTGCGACGTACCATGCGCCGCCAACGGAGGATCACGGCTCGACGATGAAGTCATCGACGCTCTCGCTCGCGCTCGCCGCGCTCACGTCACTCACCGCGATCGGCTGCGACGACCCCGCACCCGCCGCGGGAGACGCCTCGACCGACACGTCCGCGCGCGTCGACACGCCGCCGCCCTTCGACGCAGGGCCTCCGCCGACGGCGTACGCGGGCCCCGATGACTGGTGCCCCGGCCGCGATCACTGCCGCAACACGGGCGACAACCGCCTCTCCGTCGGCGTCGCGAAGGAGGTCATCACGCCCGAGATCCCCGAGGCGTGGACCGATTCGAACAACAACCACACCTACGATGAAGGCGAGCCCTTCGTCGACGCGAACCGCAACGGCGAGTTCGACGGCGTGTGGATCGCGGGCTTCGGCAACGGCCGCCCCGCGACGGGCGTCCACGACCCGCTGGAGGTGCGAGCCCTCGCGTTTCGCTACAACGACATCACGGTGGCGTGGGCCGTCATCGACTGCGTGGGCTTCTTCATCAACGACATGGACCTCGTGCGGCAGGACCCGACGCTGCGCGGCCTCGACGTCGACAAGGTGCTCATCAGCTCGACGCACGTGCACGAGGCCGTCGACACGGTGGGACTCTGGGGCCGCGACCTCGGGCACACGGGCCTCAACCGCGCGTATCAGACCCTCGTCCGCACGCGCACCGCGACCGCGCTCCGACGCGCCGTCGAGGCGCTGCGACCCGTGCGCATGCGCGTCGCGCAGACCGTCACCGTCGACGCGATGGGCAGCACGCTCGACTTCGTGAACGACACGCGCGACCCGGTGATCTACGACCCCACGGTCACCATCGTGCAGTTCGTCGACGACGCCATGCCCACGCAGACCGTCGCCACGCTCGTGAACTGGGCGGCGCACCCCGAGTACACGGGGTCGAGCAACACGCTGCTCTCGGCGGACTATGTCCACTACCTGCGCGACACGATGGAGATGGGCCTGCCCGGTGAGAGCATCACGGGGCTCGGCGGCACGACGGTGTTCATCAACGGCGCGCTCGGCGGGCAGGTCGGTCCTGGCGGCGGCGTGCACCCTCGCGCGCCCGACGGGATGACCGTGCGCGAGTCGGGTCTTCGCAAGGCAGAGCTCGCGGGCACCAACGTCGCGAGGCTCGCGCTCCAGGCCATTCAGCGCGACGGGCAGGAGGTGAGCGACACGTCGCTCAGCTACCGCACGGCGCCCATCAACGCGCGCGTCGAGAACATCGGCTACGGGATCTTCTTCAACATGGGGATCTTCGACCGAGAGCTCTTCGCGTGGGACCCGCGCATGCCGCTCGGGCCCGACAACTACGCGTGGGTGCGCTCGCGCGTGACGTACTTTCAGGTCGGTCCCGTGGCGGCGATCACGGCGCCCGGTGAGCTTCACCCGGAGCTGTGGGTGGGCTTCGACAACCGCTGGTCGTGGGGTCAGACGCGCGTGACCGAGACCGACAACGCGCCGGACTTCTCTCGCGCGCCCACCGCGCCCTTTCTCCGCGACCTGATGATGATGAACCCGGGCGTGCGATACCCC
>JBPOHC010000699.1:0-21086 GCA_052035985.1 Myxococcota bacterium
CGCCACGAGTACATCGCGCAGCTCGCCGTCGGCGGCGACGACGGGACCCTTCGAAACAGGCTTGAAATCCAGGGTGCTCCGCGCGTCGTGCGGGCGAAGACGGGCACGCTCGACGACGTGGTCGCGCTCTCGGGGTACGTGCTCACCGCCGATCCGTCACGTGCGCTGGTGTTCTCGTTCATCGCCAACGGCGTGCGCGGTCGCGCCGCGGAGGCGCGGCAGCTCGCGGACCAGATCGTCACGCGCGTCGCCGACGCGGCGAACGCGCAGCGGTAGTCACTCGCGCGAGGTCAGCAGCGCGAACGCGAGCATCGCCATTCCGCCCGCGAAGAGCAGCACCGCAAACACGATCCCGAGCACCCTCGACACGCCGCTGTGAGGTTTCGCCTTCTTCTTCGGCGCCTCGCCCGGCACCGTCGCCGTGCCGTCGGCGCCGACCACGATCATCACCGTGCGCTGGCGGTTGTCGGCGAGCTCCGCGCCGGCGGTCACGGGGCCGTCTCCCGCCGCAGGCTCCGTGGCCCTCGCGTGGATCACCGCGCGCGCCAGCGGGTACTGCATCAGGAACTGCGAGCCCGCGGGCTCGAGCAGCACGTCCTGGAGGCAGTGCTGGAGCGCGTCCATTGATTGGAAGCGGTGCAGCGGGTCGCGCGCCATCGCGCAGAGAACCACCGCCTCCATCGCGGGCGAGATCGTCGGAACGATGCGCGAAGGAGACCGCACGCCCTCCGAGAGGATCGCGTGCATCGTCGCCTGCGCGCTCTCGCGCTGAAACGGCGACAACCCCGTGAGGAGCTCGTAGAGCGACACGCCCATCGCGTAGATGTCCGTGCGCGCGTCGACGAGGCCACCGCCGCTGATCTGCTCGGGCGCCATGTACGCCGGCGTCCCGAGCATGGTGACCGGCCCCGCGCCGTTGGCGGGCGCGATGGAGTCAGCCTCGCCGCGCAGCTTCGACACGCCGAAATCGACGAGCACCGGGCGCTCGCGACCGTCGCCGTCGCGCGCCATGAAGATGTTCTCGGGCTTCAGGTCTCGGTGGATGATGCCGCGCTGGTGCGCGCGCTCGAGCGCGTTCGCGATGGGCGCCATGATGTGCACCGCGTCGAGCTCCGAGAGGCGCCCGCGGCGATAGAGCTGCTCGGCGAGCGTCTGCCCGTCGAGGTAGGCCATCACGATGAAGGGCGTCCCGTCTTCGGCCTCGCCGAAGTCGAGGATCTGCACGATGCTCTTGTGCCCCACCGACGCCGCGGTGCGGGCCTCACGCAGAAAGCGCTCGACCGCCGAGTGATCGCGGACGAACTCGCCGCGGAGCATCTTGATCGCCACGCGCCTGTCCATCTGGACGTGGCGCGCCTCGAAGACCGCGCCCATGCCACCCTCCCCGATGACGCGGACGATCTGATATTTCCCGGCTACCCGCGTGCCGACACGCTGCGTCGGGTGGATCAACTGCATGGCCGCGCGCAGTGTCGCAATCTATTCGCTGCGCCGCAAGGCCGACGTGAGCGTCGCCGCGCGACGATTCAGAGCGCGCGCCACCCGATGTCTCGACGCGCCTGCGCGCCCGGCAGAACGATGCGATCGACGGCCGCGTAGGCCGCGCGCGCGGCGTCTTGGAGCGTCGCCTTCGCGGCCGTGACGAGCAGCACCCGTCCCCCCGCGGTGACCCACGCGCCGTCGATGCGCGCGGTGCCGGCGTGATAGACCCGCGCGTCGGGGACCTCCTCCGCCGACTCGATCCCGCGAATCGTGACGCCCTTCACGGGCGCCTCGGGATAGCCCTCTGCGGCGATCACAACGCCCAGCGCGGCCCCTTCGCGCAGCGCCACCGAGCTCGCGTCGAGCCGACCTCTCGCGGCGCCGAGCATCCACGCGGCGACGTCTCCATCGATCCGCGCGAGGAGCACTGCGCACTCGGGGTCTCCGAAGCGGACGTTATACTCGAGCACTCGGGGATCACCCTTCGCGTCGATCATCAGTCCGACGAAGAGTACGCCCCTGAACGGCGCGCCTTCGAGCGCGATGCCTCGGAGCGTCGGCTCCACCACCTCGCGGATCACCCGAGCTTCGAGCGCCGACGTGAAGACGGGCACCGGGCTGTAGGCCCCCATGCCGCCCGTGTTGGGCCCGAGGTCTCCGTCGCGGAGCCGCTTGTGATCCTGGGCAGCGCCGAGCACCGCGAAGCGCTCGCCGTCACACACGACGTGCAGCGAGATCTCCGGGCCCGAGATGCGCTCCTCGACGACGACGCTCTGACCCGCGTCGCCGAAGGCTCTCTTTCGAAGCGCGAGGTCGAGCGCGGCGATGGCGTCGTCGACCGTGTCGCAGACCACCCCGCCCTTGCCCGCCGCGAGTCCGTCGGCCTTCACGACGACCTTGTAGGGCGCGGCGCGGACGTGCGCGGAGGCGGCTTCGAACGACTCGAAGCGAGCGTAGGCCGCCGTGGGGATCGCGTGGCGCGCCATGAAGTCCTTGGCGAATCCCTTCGAGCCTTCGAGGCGGGCCGCGGCGGCGACGGGGCCGACGCACGGGAGCGCGACGTCGGAGAGGCGATCCGCGAGGCCCGCGACGAGCGTCGCCTCGGGGCCCACGACGACGAGGTCGACGCGCTCGGAGGTCGCGAGCGCGGTGAGGCCCTCGACGTCGCTCGCGGCCACCGCGCGGAGCGCAGCGTCTCGCGCGATTCCCGCGTTGCCCGGCGCGCAGAGCACCTCTGAGACCTGCGGAGACGCGCGAAGCCGCGCGCAGAGGCTGTGCTCCCTCGCGCCCGATCCGACGACCAGAACTCGCATCGAAGTCACGACCTCGCTGTTGGGGGGAATGGGTGGCGAATCAGTGACGGAAGTGGCGGTTGCCCGTGAAGATCATCGCGATCCCGTGGGCGTCGGCGGCCGCGATGACCTCCGCGTCCTTCACGCTGCCGCCGGGCTGGACGATCGCCGTGACGCCTGCGGCCGCGGCGCGTTCGACGCCGTCGGGGAAGGGGAAGAACGCATCGGACGCGAGCGCAGACCCCCTCGCGAGCTCTCCGGCCTTGCTCGCCGCGACCTCGACGGAGACCACGCGCGACATCTGTCCCGCGCCGACGCCGACCGTGCGGCACACGGCGCCCTCGACGCGGCCCATGACAATCGCGTTCGACTTCACGTGCTTCGCGACGGCCCACACGAACGACAACGCGCGTCGCTCGTCGTCGGTGGGGCTGCGCTTCGTGACCACCCTCGCGCCCTCGACCTCACCGCGACAGCGCGCGTCGCGCTCCTGCACCAGGAGGCCGCCCGAGACGTGCTTGGTGGTGCGTCCAGTCTCGTCGCCCGGGAGCCACACGCCGGTCTCGATGAGCCGGAGGTTCTTCTTCGTGTGAAGCACCTTGAGCGCGTCGGGGTTGAAGGACGGCGCGACGACCGCCTCGAGAAAGGTCTCGACGAGCGCCCTCGCGGTGTCGACGTCGATGGGGCGGTTCAGCGCGACGATGCCGCCGAACGCGCTGAGCTCATCGGCGGCGCGCGCGACGCGGTACGCCTCGACGAGCGAGGTCGCCGTCGCGACGCCGCAGGGGTTGGTGTGCTTCACCACGACCGCCGCGGGGCCGTCGAACTCCCTCGCCGCTTCGAGCGCGGCGTCGACGTCGACGAGGTTGTTGAACGAGAGCTCCTTGCCGCCCGCGCCGACGCTCGACGCGCGGCCGAGGGTGCCCTCGGTCGCGTTGATCTCGCGGTAGAACGCGGCGGTCTGGTGGGGATTCTCGCCGTAGCGCAGCGCGTAGGCGCGCTCGTACGAGAGGTGAAGCGAGCGGGCGTAGCGCTCGCGGCCCCCCTCCGCGTCGAGGCTCGAGAGGTACATCGCGATGGCGCCGTCATAGCGGGCCGTGTGCGCGAAGGCCTTGCTGGCGAGCGCGACGCGGAGGTCGTGGCCGACGTCGCCGCTCTGCTCCACCTCGGCGAGCACGGCCGGATAGTCAGACGGGTCGACGATGACGGTGACGCGCGCGTGGTTCTTGGCCGCGGCGCGCACCATCGCGGGACCGCCGATGTCGATCTTCTCGACGAGCTCCTCGTGCGTGGCGCCCGGCTTGCGAAGGGTCTCTTCGAAGGGGTAGAGGTTCACCACGACGAGGTCGATGGGCGCGCCGCCGATGGAGGCGAGCGCCTCGCGGTCGTCGTCGCGCTCGCGCATGAGGATCGCGCCGTGGACCCTGGGGTGCAGCGTCTTCACGCGGCCGTCCATGATCTCGGGCGAGCCCGTATACGTGCTTACGTCGGTGACCGCGATCCCGGCCTCACGGAGCGCCTTCGCGGTGCCGCCAGTGGACAGCACCTCGACGCCGCGCGCGGTGAGGGTCTGGAGAAAGGGCACGAGGCCCCGCTTGTCGCTCACGGAAACGAGCGCGCGTCGAATCGGCATTGGCCTGGCGTCTCCGCCGCGGCGTCGACCGCCGCGGCCTCGGTGGCTTGTCTGAGAGGGGAGTGTTGTCGAAAGATCAGTCGTCGCAGTAGTCAGAGAGCGCGGCCATCTCGCCGAGCGCCTTGAGCTTCGCGAGGCCGCGGGTCTCGAGCTGGCGGATGCGCTCGCGGGTGAGGTTCATGATCTCACCGACCTCTTCGAGCGTGATGCCGCCGCGGTCGGCGATGTCGAGCGCGCAGGTCTCGGGGAGGTCCCACACCTCGAGGTCGGGGAAGTTCACCTTGATGGACCCGGTGCGCTCGTTCACGTCGAGGTAGAGGTGGTGCTTGCAGCTCACGAAGGGACAGGGCCGCTCGGCGTGGGGGCCGTGCTGGCAGTCGCCGCGCGTGCTCGGGCGTTCGAACTCGGTCTCCGGGTACATCATCCGCCCGCGCTCGAGCTCACGCTTGCTCAGGCGCTTGATGGAGATCGTGCGCGCCCTGACCCGCGACTTGCGCCGGGATGCGTCGTCATCGAGCTCCTCCACCTGAATGAGGTCGAGCGCGTGCGCGAGTCCTACCTGGGCCTCCTCCGTGATCGCCACGTCGCGCCCGCTCACCTCGATCGGTCCCATCGTCGTCATCGTGCGGTCCTCCCAATCCTTCGTATCGATCGCGACCCGCGTGCCCGCGCGGTCCGCGATGAGCCATTGTTGCTTCGTCAACCGCGATTGAAGCCACGGAGGGGCACCGTGCGGCGCGCCCTCGCGCCCCGCCCCTCATCGTTGAAGCTCCCGTCGAGGTCGACAGACGTCGCCTCTCGTGTACGTAGAGCTCGCGCTTGAGACGCGAGGTTCCGCGACACGTGTACACTCTCACTAGAGAAGCAACCGCGCGGAGGAGCGCACCCTCCGATGCGGGTGCTCCCGTGTCCTCCCCCGGCGCGTCGAACCGCGATCAGCTCTCCCGCGGCATGTCCGTTGAAACGGTCGATCCGCAGTCGTTCTGGCACCCGACAGGCCCCGTGTAGCCTCTATGTCCTGTCGTCACGAAGCCCAACGCCTCACCCGCTCCTGATCGCCAATCACGGACCCTGAGACCTCTCGATCTCGGGTCATGCCTCGATTGATTCGGGAGCTCCGCCGGTCGCGAGGCCGGGTTCTCCGCTGTGAAGCGCCGAACCCGTCTCTGCTCCCGACCGACTCTCCTCGGTGCCGCTACCCTTCGCTCAGCAGACTGACTTTCTCAAGAAACCGACGAAGAATTTTTTCGGACACATTCTCTGCGATCACATCCGACAGGGTCTCGATGGGGCCGCTCCGTCGCGAACGGTGTGACAGGCCGCGCGCGAGGTCATGCAGGCACCTCGCGCTTCGGCATCGGGCTGAAGTTTCGAGTTTTCCCGAGGCAACCATGACCCACAGCGTGGATGTCGCCTGCCTCGATCCTCGCCCGGTGCTCCTCCGAAACGCTCACTCCGCGAACGAGGGGCCCGCCGACAACTTCGTGGTCGGTGAGGGACCCATTCGCTCGAATCGAACCTTGTCGTCAAGAAACCGTCACGAGCGCCTCGTGACGGAGTTGTTAGTGCCGCAGTCCGAGAGCGGAAACAAGCGAGGATCGTACGTTCAGTGCCCGCGCGCGGACTCCTCTGGAGCAGGAGCTCCAATCGAAAGCTCGAAGAAACAAGGGCGCGACGGGGTGCGTCGATCGCTACGCGGCGCGGAGTCGCCCGGGCACAAGGGTCAACGGCTTCCAGACAGAGAACGTCCGCGCTTCAAGTGTTGGAAATCGGGCCCGTTTTCCCCCCTCCCGGGGAGGCCGCTGAAACGACTGAGACCAGAGATCGGGTGTTCAGCGTTGACGGGCCGACGCAGAGGCCGCGGCGGCGCTCGCGGGGGCAGAAGCGGGCGTCGAGGCCGTCGGCGCTTGGGAGTTTCCGCCGTCACATCGAGGGGTTGGAGGGCATCGACCCCCCGTCGGCGCGGCGGACTGTGCGCAGCGGACCCCCGCGAGAACGAAAATGTTGCCGCGTGACGACGCGGTGAAATCCTCGGCGGCGACGGCTGAATCGCCAGCGACGAAGACCGCGACCCCCGCGCGCGGCCCCCTTCGGAACTCCGTCTGCGTGAGGAGGCCCGCGGCGCGAACGCCTTGAAAAAAGACCATTCCGTTGGGTTCGAGCCGCTCGCCGTCACAGCGCTGACACGTCACGAAGTCCCCCGTCGCGCGCGCCCCGGCGCCCTCGATCCGCGTGTATCGCAGGCCCGATCGCGCGGTGTCGGTGCGCTCCCCGAAGAGCACGCCGACCCATCGAGAGGGCTCCGCAGAGCCGTCGACCGACGTGAACACCACCCTGCGCGTCTCGTCGCCGCCGTCGGCAAACAAGGCACCCGGCGCGCTCCAGCCTACGTCGAGCTCGGCGTCTTCTTCGAAAGCGATCGTCGTCCCCGGCGCGATCACGAGGCGCGGCGCATCGGCGCCTTCGACCATGATTCGCGAGGATTTACGGATTCGATACCGCGCGTCCGCCCCGAGGCTGCGCCACGTTCCATCGCTTCGGAGCGTGCGCAGGTGCGCAGCAACGAACACTTCGTTCATAGCGTTCGCGGCGAATTGCACGGTCGGGAGCGTGCGCACCTGATCGACGTCGTCGAGGTACACCGCGCCGGGGCCCTCGGCGCCGGTGACGCGCAGGTCCCTCGCGTCATGAGCGAACCCGGATTCTCCAAGCGTCGCGACGCCCCACCCCGCTGACCTTTCGACGGCGAGCCCGTCGACCTCGAGCCCCGCCAGGGCGCGAGAGCGGAGCGCGGCGGGGGGCTCACCGCGTTGTGAGGGAGCCGCGCCGGCGTGGCGGATCGTCGCCCTGGCGAAGCGAGTCCCGGGGAGGGCCCGCGCGCGAATCTCGATGCCGACCCAGTCGCCGGGCGCGGGGTGATCTCCGTCGGAGTCGAACAGGATCGGGGCCTCGGGAGAGCCGATCGCGCGGAGCCTGGCGTCGTCTTGCACCACGATCTCTTGCGCAGGGCCGACGAGCACCGTGGCGCAGGGCTCGACGCGCAAAGAGGCTCCGGCGATGACGTGAACGCCGTTGGGGACCCGGTGCGGCGATCCCTCGCGAGACCAGGTCTCGTGGCCCGAAACCGTGGCGCCGTGCAGCGTGCCGGGGCCCCACGAGGAGCGGGCTGCCGTGGCCGGACACCCGTCGGACGCGCGGATCGGGGCGCGGAGGACGCTTCCCCCGTCGCGCACCAGAACGGTGGTGGGCGATGGGATCGCGGGGCCGTCGACCCCGCGGGAGCATCCAATCAATGTGGCGAGGAGAGCGCACGCGGCACGGCGATCGGCAGGCATTCGAGCGACGATAGCGTCGATCGCGCGGGGCGGGGAACCCGCGAACGGCGGGCACGTTTGTGCTCGCATTGCGGGCGCGCTCTGGCACTGTCTGCGGCTCTGGACGGCGAATGATCCTGCGTGACCCGGTGCATGGGCTCGTGGCCTTTGAAGGCCCCTCGGAGCAGGTCGTGCCCTCGCTCATGGACACCCCGGAGGCCCAACGCCTCCGGCGTATCCGGGCGCTCGGCCTGGCCTCGTTCGCGTTTCCAGGGGCCGAGCACTCGCGCTTCGCCCACGCGATCGGCGCGGCACACGTGATGTCGCGCTTTCTCGCGAGGGTGGTTCCCCTCGCGGCCGCGATGGGGCACGGGTTCGAACTGACCCCGCGGAGCGAGGAGGACGCCCTCGCGGCCGCGTTCCTCCACGACCTGGGGCACGGGCCCCTCTCGCACCTCTTCGAAGAGGTGTTTCCCGCGATGCCCGCGCACGAGTGGTGGACGAGCCAGATCGTGCTCGACCCCGACACGGGCGTTCACAAGGTGCTCTCGGCGCGCGACCCCGAGATGCCTTCGCGCGTCGAGCGGCTCGTGCACGGCGATCACCGGGTGCGATACCTCGCCCGCGCCGTCTCGGGGACCTTCGACGTCGACCGTTGCGACTACCTCCTGCGCGACTCGTACATGACCGGGACGCGCTACGGGCTCTACGACCTCGACTGGCTCCTGCGGTCGCTCGTGCTCGACCCCGACGCCGCCGGGCCCAGGCTCGCCGTTGACGGCACCAAGGGCCTCCCGGCCGTCGAGGGGTACTTTCTCGCGCGGCTTTTCATGTATCAGCAGGTGTATTTTCACAAGGCTACGCGCTCGGGCGAGTCGATGCTGCGCGCGATCGTGAAGCGCTTCTCGGACCTCGTGCTCGATGGGCGCGTCCCCGAGGGGACCCCCCCGACGCTCGTCTCCTTCGCGCGCTCGCAGCCCGTCTCCGTCGGGGCCTACCTCGACCTCGACGACAACGCCTTCTGGACAGCCATTCAGCGTTGGGGCGACGACCGCGACCCGGTGCTCTCGAAGCTCGCCCGGAGCGTTCAATCCCGGGCCCTCTTCAAGACCGCGTCGCTCGACGAGTACGACCCCTCGGTCGACGGCGAGCTCCTCGCGGCCCTCGAGGACATCGTGCGCGCTCGCGGGCTCGACCCGCGCTACCACGCCGAGCTCGACGTCGCGGAGGTCTACCCCTACGAGGTCCCCTCCTCGACGGAGGTGGCGCTCAGGGTGGTGTACCAGCGCCGCCCGCCGCGACCGCTCGAGACCGCGTCGTTCGTGATCGCGCGGCTTCTCGGCGCGCCCTTCGTGCGACGTCGACTGATCTTTCCCGTCGAGGTCCGCGATGACGTCGAGGCGCTTCTCGTGTCGCATCGCGGAGCGCGTTGACGCAGCCGCCCGAACCGATAGATGCTCCGCGCCCCCGATGGGCGTGACGCAGCTTCGACCTCGTGCGGCGACCGCCGCGATCGCCTCGCTCACCCTCCTGCTCGCAGGCTCCGAGGCCAGCGCCGTCCCTCGCCGGGGCGCGGCTCCTCTGCCGACGGGACCTTCGCCGGTGGCTTTCTCGATCGAGGCGGTGGCCGACTCGTGGCAGTGGCGCTGGTCGATCCGCAACGTGTCGAGCGCGCCCGTCGAGGTCGCCGCCGATCGTCGCCTGGTGTGGATCGAGCTCCCGCCGCCGCCCGTCGATCCGACTGTGCCGCGCTGGCGGCGTCGCCGCGCGAAGCCCGTTCGCTGCGTGTTCGAGGCGAGGCCCGCGAGCGCCGAGACGGCGGTTCGAACCGAGCTCAGGCCCAACGAGCGCTACTCGGAGCTCGTCGACCTGCGCGACGTGTGTCGACTCAGGGTCCCGGCGGCCATGACCGCGGGAGCCCTCGTCGTCGCGCACTACGGCTTCGAGCCGTTTCCCTCCGAGGGGCGCGGGCGTCCGACGTTGGCGCGCTGGATGTCTCGGACGATCACTCCCGACATCGCGACGCACCCCGTGAATGACCTCAACGTGACGGTGCCCGTTCCGACGGGCGGGGCGAGCGGTTCGGTGGAGGCATCGTCGCCGTCGGGGGCCGTGTTGAGCGCGTCTTCGGCGCAGGCCGCCACGTCGTCGGGCCTGAGGGTCTCGGTGGCGCTCCGCAACGCGTCGTCGAGGCCCCTGTGGTCGCTCTTTCGCCTCACGCTCTTCAGCTTCGAGGTCGTCGCGCCCTCGGGTCGGGCCATCGCGTGCACTTCGCTCTACAGGGAGCCCACGCCCTTTCGCGAGTTCTTCGTTCGCCTCGGCGCGGGCGGGCGCCGCGCCGCCGGACTCGCGCTCGCTGACTTCTGCCCGCTGAACGCCTTCGAGGAGGCGGGGATCTACCGCGTTCGCGCCGTGTTCCGCACGAGCGCCAACGGGGAGCCGTGGCTCACTGGACGGGTCTTCACGGGCCGCGTCGAGTCGCCGACCTTCGTCGTTCGCGTGTCGCGCGGCGACGGCAGGTATCGTCCGCTCGGCCTCGAGGTATCGGGTTGACAGGCGGGCACGACCGCGCTCCATAGTGACGGCGAGAGGGCGCTCATGGCGAAGATCCTGGTCGTTGATGACCAGCGGAACCTGCGTACGACGCTGAGCATCATGCTCCGCGCGCACGGCCATGAGGTCGACGAGGCGGCCGACGGCGACCAGGGGATGCAGATGGCCTCGACGGCGGGTTACGACCTCGTCATCACCGATCTGCGAATGGGCGCGCGCGACGGCATCGACGTGCTCCGCCGCATCAAGGACACGCACGCGCTGACGGAGGTCATCGTGATGACGGCCTTCGGCTCCATCGAGAGCGCGGTGGAGGCCATGCGGCTCGGCGCGCACGACTACATCCTCAAGCCCTTCGACGAGGGAGAGCTCCTGGTCAAGGTGCAGCGCGCGCTGGAGAAGCGGGCCCTCACCGCGCAGGTGGCGCTCCTCACCGCGGAGTTTCGGGAGCGATACCGCTTCGAGAGCATCATCGGGCGTTCGAACGCGATCCGCGAGGTGCTCACGCGCATCGCGAAGTTCGCGCCGACCGACGCCACGGTGCTCATCACGGGCGAGTCCGGCACCGGCAAGGAGCTCGTCGCGAAGGCCATCCACGCGAACTCGAGGCGAGCGGACAAGCCCTTCGTTCCGGTGAACTGCGCGGCGGTGACCGAGACCCTGCTCGAGAGTGAGCTCTTCGGGCACGTGCGCGGGGCCTTCTCGGGCGCCATCGCGAATCGCCGAGGGCTCTTCGAAGAGGCCGACGGCGGGACCTTCTTCTTCGACGAGATGGGCGAGACCTCGCCGACCTTCCAGGCGAAGCTCCTGCGGGTGCTTCAAGAGGGAGAGATCCGGCGCGTGGGCGACAACCGCGCGGTCAAGGTCGACGTGCGCGTCGTGGCCGCGACCAACCAGGACCTCCACCGCGCCATCGCCGAGAAGCGCTTCAGGCAGGACCTCTACTACCGCCTCAACGTCGCCCGCTTCGTGCTGCCTCCCCTCCGAGATCGCCGAGAGGACATACCCCTCCTCGTGGAGCACTTTCTCAGCAAGGCGTGTCGCAAGATGGGCGTGCGGGTGCGCCTCGGCGACTCGGTGATGGATTACCTCGTCTCGTACGACTACCCGGGCAACATCCGCGAGCTCGAGAACATGGTCGAGCAGGGCGTCGCGCTCGCCGCGCTCTCGGGCGTGATCGAGCTCGAAGACATCGCGCCGCAAGGGCTCCCCGAGGTTCCGCTCGATCGACCCGACGACCGGACGCTGGCGTCATCGGTCGACGCCGCAGAGCGCCTCGCCATCGAGAACGCCTTGCGTGAGTGCGAGGGCAACCGCGAGCGCGCGGCGGAACAGCTGGGCCTCTCTCCGACCACGCTGTGGCGGAAGATGAAGCGCCTCGACATTCGCTGGGGTTGAGTTCGAGTTGCGGAGCGCCGGAGCGCTCCGCGAGGGGGGAGGCGGCGGCTACTCGCGCGGGGCGAAGTTGAAGCGCACCTGTGCGATCGCGCAGCCGCCACGAGACGGCGGGACCGTGAGGCGTCGGAGCGATGCCTTGACGCACTCGACGAGGGCGCGGCTGTTCATCGCCGTCGCGACGCGCACGTCTTCGATGCGGCCCGACGTGCCCACCTTGAGCTCCGCCGTCAGCGGTCCGCGGAGCTGCGGGTTCACGCGGAGCTCTCGCTCGTAGCAGGCCCTGAGCGCGCCGTAGTTGGCCTGCGCGGTGCGCGTCACGCCCGCGGGGTCGGTGAGCTGACCGGGGCACGCGTCGACGTATCGGGTCACGTAACGAATCCGCGGAGGACCCGCGTCGGTGGGGACGGGCGGCCCCGCGTCGGGCTCCTCGGGCGGGAGCTCGATCGGCGCGGCGACCATCGGCGAGGTGGGGGGAGGAGGGCCCGCGTCGACGACCGGAGGCGGGCGCGTCGGCGGAGGCGGCGGCGGCCGGGTCATCATCCAGATCCCGCCTCCACCTCCGAGCAGGAGCAGCAGGCCGATGACTGCGTACTTTGCATTGCCCCCCTCGGAGCGCGGTGCCTCGTGATTCTCGTCCACGGTCGCTGCTACCTCCTCACGTCGCTCGCAAAAACATCAGGTTTGGAGCACGGAAACCCGTGCATACCACACTCCTGCACCGCGACGACTCGTTGAAAGTCGGCGGTGTCCCGCGGCTTTGCGCGGGCGCACGAAAAAACGTCGATCACCGAAGGAGCTTCGACTCCGCGTGGACTCGCAGCCTCACCTGGATCGAGGCTCTGCCCGCCGGCAGCGGGGCTCCCGGCGACAGGTCGACGGTCGCCCTCGCGAAGAAGCGGAATCTCCGTGAGACCGAGAGGAGGTGACCCGAGAGCGCCGCGTTGCCTGCCGCGTCGAGGGCGACGTCTCCGCGCGCGCTCCCCGCGGCGTCGAAGCGGATCACGGGGAAGGTCCCGAGCCGTCGCACGCCGTCGGAGGTGATCCCCGACGCGGCCTCGGGTCCCCAATAGACCTCGATGGGGCCGACAGGAACCCGGAGGCCCGCGGCCGACGCCTGCCACGACATCGACGAGAGCGAGATCGCGGAGAGGTCGTTGCCGAGCGAGGCGAGCTCGGACGAGTAGGTCGAGAGGTCGATGACGCTCGAGAGCGCGAGGTCCATGGTGACGGGGTCGGGGTCGCACGAGCCGTCGACGCAGCGGAGCGTGAGCCCGGTCGCGGGCGCCGGGCACGGGGCGGCGGCGCCACAAGGTACGCGCGCGACGACGCCAGAAGCCTGGAGCGACGCGGGCACGACGATGCGAGAGGCGTCGACGTCGAAGCTGAGGGGGCCGACGGAGAAGTCGATGGGGACGCCCCCCGAGCACGCGCCGAGCGCGGCGGAGAGTGCGAGGCGACGCGCAAGCGAGAAGGAGGGCACGGCGCTCAGTGTGTGGTCTCTGCGTCGGCGCATCAAGCGATCTCTCTGAGTCGAGCGGGGCGGCGGCGCTGCGATCGAGGGCGCGAGGATGGACGCAACGTTGAATCGCGCGGGCCGCGGGTGATACGCTGCGCGCATGCCGCTCATCGAGACCGAGGAGGCCGCGCGCAGGCTCGCGCGGGCGATCGCCAGTGACCTCTCGCTCTACAACGAAGAGAAGATCACCAAGGGGCTCCAAGACGACAACCTCTTCGACGCGCTGAACGAGGAGATCGAAGAGGGCCGACAGCTCTACAAGTCGCGCGTCGCCCCGGAGCTCTACAACCGTAATTTCTACGGTCGCGCGATCGTCGACATCCTCGTCAAGTCGAAGAAGCACATCAAATCGAAGGCGTGGTGAGCGCGCGCGTCGTCACGCTCGTCGCGCGTCCTGAGGATGTCGGCGAGCGCGTCGATCGGGTGCTCGCCTCGCGCCTCGAAGCGGACGGCCTCTCGCGCTCGGCCCTCGGTCACCTCTGCGACGAGGGCAGGGTCACTGCGCGCGGAGCTCCAGTCAAACCGAGCTACAAGGTCCGCGCGGGCGACGAGCTCGTCGTCGACGTGCCTCCGCCTGCGCCCTCGACCGCGCTCGCGGAGGACATCCCCCTCACGGTGGTCTACGAAGACCGCGACCTGCTCGTGATCGACAAGCCCGCGGGGCTCGTGGTGCATCCCGCGAAGGGCCACGCGACGGGCACGCTCGTCAACGCGGTGCTCCACCACGCCGAGGTCGACGACGACGACGACCCGCTGCGGCCGGGCATCGTGCACCGCATCGACCGCTTCACATCGGGCCTCCTCGTGGTCGCGAAGACGCCCGCCGCGCGCGAGGCGCTCATCGACCGCTTTCGAGCGCACGACATCGAGCGGAGCTACGTCGCGCTCACGGAGTCGGTGCCGCCCGCGGAGATCACCTACGACACGCTCTACAACCGCCATCCCACCGATCGCGTGCGCTTCTCCTCGAAGGTGCGCGAGGGCAAGCGCGCGGTCACGCACGTCAAGGTCATCGCGACCTTCGCGAAGGGCGCCGCGGCGCACGTGCGCTGCACGCTGGAGACGGGGCGCACGCACCAGATCAGGGTGCACCTCTCGGAGGCTGGGTTTCCGCTCCTCGGCGACGCGATGTACGGTCGCAAGGCGAGGGAGCCGCGGGTGAGGGCCATCGCGGAGGCGCTCGGGCGTCAGGCGCTGCACGCCGAGGTGCTCGGGTTCAAGCACCCGATCACGGGCGCGGCCATGCGCTTCGTGTCGCGTCCTCCAGAGGACTTCGCGCGCGCCCTGGCCTCGCTCGAAGCGCTCGGATGAGCGGTCGCTACTGCGTGCGCTTGATGACGTGAAAGCCGAAGTCGGTCTCGATCACGTCGGAGATCGCGCCGGGCGCCAGCGCGAAGGCCGCGCGTTCGAAGGGCGGGACCATCTGACCGTGACCGAAGACGCCGAGGTCGCCGCCCGACGTCGCGGCGCCGGGCTCGTCGGAGAACTGCCTCGCGAGCGCGGCGAAGTCTTGCCCCTGACGGGCGCGCGTGAGCACCTCTTGGGCCCTCGTGCGGGCCTCCTCGCGGGTGCGGGTGACGTTCGCGGGGGCGCGCTCGGAGCCGCGGTGCATGACGAGGACGTGGCGCGCTCCGACGCGTGAGGGGGCGTCGCTCTGGCCCTGCGCAGGCGGAGGTGCGGGCGACGTCGCGGTCGGGGTCGTGTGCGGCTCCGCGGGGGCGCGGTCGCAGGCGACGAGGAGGATCAGTGCAGAGAGCGTGAGGGGGCGCATGGCGCGCGCATGGGTAGTTCGCCCGCGCCGTCGGCGCAAGGGTTCACGACGCTTCGTGGAGGGCGTCGTCGATGAGGGCGTCGTCGGGCATCTCCATCACGTCGTCGTCGTGGCCGAAGGAGTCGACCTCGATGCTGTCGTCGTCGGGCGGAGGAGGTCTCACGGAGAAGCCCGCGACGAGCTCGAGTTCGGGGAGCATGGTGGCGACGAAATCGGCTCTGCGGAAGGTGTTTCGCGGTGCGACGCCGCGCTTGCGGGCCTGCTCGATGAGGCCCTGCACGGCGGGTCGGAGCCGCGGCGCGACGCCGAGCGTGTGGCCCATCACCTGGAGCGTCGGAGAGAAGCGAGGGAGGACGTCGCCCGCTCCGAGGGCCATCCAGAGGGCGAAGGCGTAGAGGTACCAGCGGTCGTCGTCGAGGAGGTCGGTGACGTCGACGTCGACGAGCGGGATCGGCGCTTCGCAGGCTCGTTCGAGGGCCGTGAGGCTGTCGTCGTCGTGGCCGTTCTCGCGGGCCGCGTCGAGGAGCGCGGGGAGGGTGTTCTCGGGGAGCGTTCCGCCGGACCACGCGCCCGCGATGAGGAGGAGGAAGGCCTCGATGGGCAGGCGCCCGTCGTGGTCGCAGCCGAGGTGCATGTGCGAGTGCGCCCTGCTCGGCTCGACGACGCCCTTCGAGACCCGCGCGAACGAGAGCGTCTCTTCGATCACCGTCGCGATCACGTCGAGGGAGGGCGAGGGGACCAGCACCGCGAACGCTCCAGCCGCACCGAGGAGCCAGCGATCGAGGGGGGTCATCGCCGATCCGATCGCGAGCACGGGGACCCGATCGAGCCCGACGCGCCCCTTCACGCGAGTCACCACGGCGCACGCGCGATCGGTGCGACCGTCGGCGTGCACCACCACCACGGAGGGCGGCGTCGATCGCAGCGTCGCGTCGAGGCGCTCGGGGATGCAGTCGACGCAGTCGCCCTCGTAGGCGACCTCACACGCCCGGCGCACGACGTCGAGGAACGACCTGTCCTCGGCGACGACGAGCAGTCGGTCGAAAGCGGTATCGCGGCTCAGGGGAGGGATCGTCTCCGGCACGACGAGGGAGTGTATGCAATTCGCTGCGGTCGTGCGACGCCCGAGGAGGCCCTTCTCGCGCCCTCGTCGGCGCCCCCGGAGGTCAGCGCGCGGGGGAGGTGCCCGACGGCGCGGGGAGCGGGTCGAGGTCGAGCTCCACGCGCATCGTCCGGTCGAGGTAGAGCGAGACGCTGCGGGTGACGTGACCGGGCGCGCTCACCTCCACGACTTCAGGCGCGCTGCCGCGTGACAGCTCGATCTCGATGGGGACGGGGTACGTGCGGCCTCGGATCGTGGTGCTCGCGGCGCGCGCCGACGAGCGCACCTCGAAGCGGATCGTGGCGGCCGCGGTGGGCGCCTCGGTGCGCGCGGGGGCGTGCTCCGACGAGACCGCGTAGCCGAGCGCTACGCCGAAGATCACCGTCAGCACCGCGGCGGCGCGGAGCCAGGCTCGCGTCGAGGGCCCCACCCGCTCGTGCGAGATGCGAAGCGTCGGGGCGTACGAGCGGAGCGGCAGCGGTGATTGCGGCGCCGGGGAGTCGGGGGGCGCGGGGGATTCCTCGGCGGCGGGCGAGTCGGGCGCGTCGGCGGGCGAGGCCTCGTCGTCGAGGGGCTCGGGCGCCGACATGCGAGGCTCGGTGTCGTTCGCCGGGGCCTCTGCCGCGAGGATGGCGGGCTTGTTCGGTACGGGCGGCGACGAGGGCCCGAGGTCGGGCGACTTCGCGGGGACGGGCGACGCGCCGGGCGTGACCCTCGGCGTGACCCACGAGGGGCTCCGCGTCGACGCGATCGAGAGCACCTTCGCCTCGCACTCGTGGAGCTGCGCGAGCATCGCGTCGAAGGAGGGGTAGCGCCCCTCGGGCCGACGCACGAGGCACCCGCGCACGAGCGCGTCGATGGAGTCGGGGGCGTCGGGGACGCGATCCCTGAGCGGCGCGGGCGTTCGCGTGAGGTGCGCGCGGAGCGTCTGGCTGGTGTTGTCGCCTTGAAAGGCCGCGACGCCCGTGAGCATCCGGTAGAGGATCGTGCCGAAGGCGTAGATGTCCGTCGACGCGGTGGCGAGCTCGCCGCGGATCTGCTCCGGCGCGATCGACTCGGGGGAGATCATCATGGCTCGCAGCGACGTGGGCGCGCCCTCGGCCTGGAGCGCGAGGCTCGTGAGCCCGAGCTCGCACACCACGGGGCGCGCGTCGGCGCCGTCGTTCGAGGCCGACCGGGCGAGGGCGATATTGGTGACACGAAGGTCTCCGTGCACGACCCCGAGGCGGTGCAGGGTGGCCATGCCCTGCGCGATCTGGCGTCCGATGGTGAGGGCCTCGGCGACGTCGAGGCTGCCGTGCGCGCGGATGTGCGAGAGGAGGCTGTCTCCGTCGACCGCGTCGGAGACCACGCAGAAGCGCTCCTCTTCGCCGATGAGGGTCATGCCGCACTCGAGGACGCGCTCGAGGTTCGGGTGGTCGAGGCGCTGGAGGCGTTCGGCGTAGGCCCAGAGCGGGCTCCAGCTCGAGCGGGGGCCGGGCGCGAAGACCGAGCGAGGCATGAAGCGGAGCACGACGTCGCCCTCGCCGTCGCGGAGCGAGCGGCCGCGGTAGCACTCGCCCCTGACTTCACTTCGCATGTGCGCGGTGACCACGTATCCGTGAAGGACCGTGGCGCCGATTGCGGGATCGGAGCGCTGGTTGGAGGCGATCATGGCGTGGTGACTCCGTCGAAGGAACCGTGTAGTGCGCGCGCCCTCAGGCGCGCTCTGACTGCGGCGGCGCGATGCTCGGCGAGACGATGGAGGCGCGCGCGTCCTGGCGCATCCGCGGGCCGAAGGAGCGCTGGTAGTCGGAGTAGCGGAAGCCCGCGCGAGGCGAGAGCACGCCCCGCTCGCACGCCTGCTCGACGGCGCTCTGGAGCGCGGTGCGCTCCCTCGACGAGAGGCCGAGCACGTACGCGAGGACGTGGAGGGTCGACTCTTCGAGGGCCGAGATCACGTTGTCGATGAGCGCGATCCACGTCGCGAAGGCGTACGCGTAGGAGCGCACGGGCGTGGGGATGTGCGTGGCGTCGACGTCGACGAGCTCGATGGGGCTCAGGCACGCCCGCTCGATGGAGGCCATCGCCTCGGGGCCGTGTCCCTCGGCGCGCGCGGCGTCGATGATCTGCGTGGCGGCGAGGGGAGGCAGCGCGCCCTCGGACCAGCCGCACGAGATCACGAGGAGGAAGAGCTCCACGGGGACCTTCGGGCTCGCGCCGTCGAGCGTGATGATCGCGGACTTGCGCGCGCCGGGCATCCCCGAGGGGCGCTCCCGCGACCAGTTGCGGGAGATCACGTCGGCCATCGCCTCGCCCGAGAGGCTCGCGGAGTGAAGGCCCGAGAGGCCGAGGCCCCCGAGGCGCCATCGGTCGAGCGCGTCGACGTCGGAGCCGAAGACCAGCACGCGCACCGGTCCGCCGACGATCTCGCGGAGCCGCGCGATGAAGCCCGCGCCGCTGTCGTGAAAACCATCGCAATGGACGATCGCGAGGGAGGGGCCGTGCTCGCGCAATCGGTCGATCGCGGGCGCTGCGGCGGTGCCCGGTGAGACCTCCGCCCAAGCCCCGCGAAACGCGAGGCTGCACGCGAGCCGCGCGCGGGCGAGGAAGGCCTTGTCGGTGCTCACCAGCATCACCCGCGCGGCGTCGCCGTCGGCGATGGAGGGCGCGGGCGTGGCGACAGACTCCCTCGACGGCGCGTCGCGTTCGAGGATGCGATCGAGCTCGCGCACGAGGGCGAGGCAGCCCGCGGGGCGGTCCTCGGGGCGCTTCGCCAGGAGCCGCGAGAGCGTCGCGTCGAGGTACGAGAGGTCGGGGCGGTGCACCGAGAGCCGCTCGGCGGGCGTCGACACCTGGTCGCGCAGCACCTCGTAGACCTCTTCGGAGTCGAAGGGGGGCCGCAGCGCGAAGAGCTCGTACGCCACGCAGCCGAGGGCGTAGAGGTCCGCGGCGGGCGAGAGCTCCACGCCCACGTTGGCCTGGATCTGCTCGGGGGCCATGTACGCGGGCGAGCCCACCATCAGCGTCGAGCGCGCGGAGCCTACGAACGCCGGGCGCGCGATGCCGAAATCGATGAGCACGGGCCGACCGGTCTCGCGCTCGATGAGGATGTTCGCGGGCTTGACGTCGCGGTGGATGATCCGCGCCGCGTGCACCGCCGAGAGCCCGCTCGCGAGCTGCCGGAGGAGGTTGATCGCGTCGCGCGTGGGCCAGGGCTCGTGCCTCGACGCGCGCTCCGAAAGGGCCGACTCGAGGGTGCGCCCCTGCACGAACTCCATCGCGTAGAAGCGCGCGCCGTGGTGCTCACCGAGGGCGTGCACCTGCACCACGTTCTCGTGTCGGATCGCCGCGAGGGCCTTGGCCTCGCGTTCGAAGCGCTCGACGAACTGGGGGTCGCCCGCGAACTCGCGGGAGATCACCTTCAGCGCGACGCGGCGTCCGAGGCCCGTGTCGGTGGCCTCGTAGACGACGCCCATCGCGCCGCGACCCAGCTCCCGCTCGACGCGGTAACGGCCTTCGATGAGGTCCGAGCTGCCGGGGCGCATCCCGGTGTCGGGGGTCAATCGTGACTCTGGCGAGGTGTTCGTTGTGTCGTCCATCAGGTCCGCTCACCCGATGGAACGGCGGAGACCGATGGTGACTTGAGCGGTGCCTCGATCGTCGCGGGCTGCGCGCGAGGCGTTTTCAGAGCCCCGTGATCGACGCGAGCGCCCCCGCGTGGCGCGCCGCGAGGTCTGCGACGGCGACGTCGAGTGTCCCTTCGATGCGCAGCGATCCGCCCTCGACCACGCCGAGCGGCGTGAGCGTCACGCCGTGCTCTCTCGCGCGATTCTCGAGGAGCGCAGCGACATACGGCGTGTACGACACGACCACGCGGGTCGGGTCTTCTCCGAACAGCGACTCGGGTGAAGCGTCGGCGCTGTACGGGAGCTTCACAGACGCGCCCTTCGCGCCGAGCACGCAGCACTCCGCGAGCGCGACGGCGAGGCCGCCCTCGGAGCAGTCGTGCGCCGACGAGACGAGGCCCTCACGCGCGGCGACGACGAGCAATTTCTGGAGCTTCGCCTCCGCCGCGAGGTCGATGGACGGGGGTCTGCCGCAGAGCGCTCCGGTCTTGCGCGTGAGCCACTCGCTGCCGCCGAGCGCGCCGCTGCCGAGGGGGCCGAGGAGGGCCACGCGGTCGCCCACGCGCTTGAAGCCCGCGGTCACCACGTCGGCGGACTTCTCGAACAGCCCCACGGCGCCGATGGTGGGCGTCGGGAGGATTGCGCGCGGTCCGCTCGCCTCGGTGGTCTCGTTGTAGAGGCTCACGTTGCCCGAGACGACGGGCACGTCGAGGGCCCTGCACGCGTCGGCGATGCCGTCGATCGCGTCGCGGAACTGCGCCATGATCTCGGGGCGCTCGGGGTTGCCGAAGTTGAGGCAGTCGGTCAGGCCGATGGGCACCGCGCCCACGCACGCGAGGTTCCTGCACGCCTCGGCCACGGCCATCGCGGCGCCCGCGCGGGGATCGAGCTCGCAGAGCCTCCCGTTGCAGTCCGTCGAGAGGGCGATGAACTTCTCCATGTGCGAGACCTCGTCGTGACAGAAGAGCCGCACGACGGCGGCATCGGCCGCGCCGGGACGCACGACGGTTCCATCGCGGACGATGTGGTCATACTGGCGGTACACCCACGCGCGGCTGCCGATGTTGGGCGACCCCATGAGGTCGAGCAGGTCGCTCGCTGCGTCGAAGGGCAGGGCGCGCACGTCGACCTCGTAGCGCTCGACGGGGCGGGGGTCGGCCACGCAGGGGCGCGTGTACACGGGCGACGCGTCGGTGAGCAGATCGACGGGGAGATCGACCACCACGGGAGGCTCCGCCATCGGAGCGCCGACGCCCGAGAGCGGGTCGTAGCCGGGCGTCGCGCGGATCACCCAGTGCTTCGTGTCGGTGACCTTGCCGATGACCACGGCGTCGAGGTCCCACCTGTCGCAGATCTCGACGATGCGGTGCTCCTGGCCGCGTCGCGCGACCATGACCATGCGCTCCTGCGACTCGCT
>JBPOHC010000026.1:0-3328 GCA_052035985.1 Myxococcota bacterium
AGGTCGTGCGCCCTGGACGCAAGGGCGTCACGTACCGCTACTGGGACTGGAACCGCCGCTACGACGCCCGCGGCAACGCGTCGGACAAGGGTGACGCGAGGCCGCTCCACGTCGACCACGCGCTCGCCGTCACCGACTGGTCTCGCGCGCGGGGAGACGCGTTTCTACGAGAGATCCGCGTGCGCTCGGGCGACGCAGACCTCACCGCGCCGATGACCGCGGTCGCCCTCTGCGGCCCTGCGAACGCCGCGCTCCGCTCGCGCGACCTCGAGGTGACGAAGGTCTCGGGGCGCGGCGCCGTGAAGCTCGCCGCGCGGGGCAGGCTGCGCGCGCTCACGGTGGTCGAAGGCAGCGTCGACGTCGTCGGAGCGCACGGCGTCGTGACCGTGACGCGCGGTCGCACGGCGGCCATCGCGGCGCGCGCAGACGTGACGCTCGTGAGCGAGGCGGGCGCACACGCGCTGCTCTCGTGCGCGGTGTCGTAGCGCGACGTCAGGGCGTCGGCGTGACGGGCGCGCGAAGCGACCGCGGGAGACTGTCGAGCACGGGCGTCTTCCCCCCGATGGCGGCCTGGAGCGCGGCGCCGTCCATGCCGATGCCCGCCGCGACGGAGTACGCGTGCGAGGCGTTGCCCGCCCGCACCTGGATGGGCCCGCGCATGGGCGCGTAGAAGAAGCGCTGCCGGGGGTTGTAGGTCTCGGCGATCGACCAGCGGAGCTCTTCGAGCGAGGGCTTTCGACCGGGCGTGAGGTCGACGATCGCGCGACCGTCGAGCAGCACCACGCGACCTCGAAGCATCACGTCGCGCCACGCGGCGTCGGAGACGCGCGCCTCGTCGGTGAGGAGGATCGTCGTGCCGTGCTCCCAGCGCGAGCTCAGCGCCTCTTCGGGCGTTCCCACGGTGCGCGTCTGACGGTTGACGAGCCATGCCACTTCGAGGCGCTCGGCGGCGGGTCCGGGCCCGAGGAGCACGAGTCCGTCGGGGGAGCTCATCGCGCGCACGACCTCCGCCGCGATCGTGTCGCCGTAGCGCGCGTCGTAGGCGCGAAAGCTCGTCGACCCGGCGCGCTCGCGCGAGAGCTCGGCCATCATCGCCGCCGTAGGTCCCTGCGCGATGAGGGCGATGAAGACCGCGCCCGTCGAGAACGCGCCGAGGCGCTCCTCGGGCTCGCGGCACCACGCGAGGGCGGCGCGCGCCGCGGGGAGCACCACCTCAGCGGCCGCGAAGCAGAGCGGCGCCGCGAAGAGGTAGCTGCGGTACTCGTGCGCGCAGAACTCCGTGGGGAACTTGAACATGTAGAGCGTCTGACCGAGGAGGTAGCTCGCCGCGATGAGCGTGCCGAGGTCGCGCCGACGCTGCTTCCACACGAAGAGCGGCCACAGCGCGGCGGCGACGAGCACGGGCACCGTGTGGTTCAGCATGAGGCGCTGAAAGAGGAAGTCGCGCACGAAGGCCGCGAGCCCGCCGCTCCGCTGGCCGTAGGTGTTCGTGAGGTCGTGCAGCGTGCCCGCGCGCCACGAGCGGAAGAAGTGCTGCGCGAGGATCGCCACGCTCACCGCGGCGAACATCCAGAGCGTGTTCCGAAGGTAGCGCGCGGTCTCCTCGGGGAGTCGGTCTTCGCCCTTGCGCCAGGGGTTCGCGACGAGGAGCAGCGCCGCCGACGTGAGGCACAGGATGGGGTACCAGGCCCAGTCGGCGAAGCCTCCCACGGCGCCCGCGACGAGGAGGCCGATGCGCGCCCGACGAGAGGGACCATCACCGAGTCGCTGCGCGAAGTAGCCGAACCAGAACATCGCGCCGATCGCGACGATCTGGATGTCCGCGAGGTTGGCGTACGCGACGTGAATCGGGCTCAGCACGAAGAGCCCCGCGACGAGGAAGCCCTGGAGGTCTCCCCTCGCCTTTCGCGCGAAGAGAAAGATCCCCGCGACCGCCGCGCAGCCGAGGAGCACCGAGAGAGCGCGCGCGGTCCACGGCGCGTCGCCGAAGAGCCTGTACATCGCCGCGAGGGGGATGTGCAGCCGCGCCGCGTGGTGAAAATTGTAGGCGCTCACGGGCGGGCGTCCGACGCCGTGAAAGGTCGTGAACTCCAGCGTCCCCCAGCGGTTGAGGTTGCGCGCGCCGAGGCCGTGCTCGGCGATGTGAAAGCCGTAGTGCCCCCACCGGACGGGCTGGTTGATGCCGTAGAGCCCGATCGTGATGTGCAGCGCAATCAGGGCGATGAGCCCCGCCCACGTGATCCGTCTCACCGCGTCACCGCCCGTCGCATCTGGGGGTCACGCGTACCGCATGAGGGCCCGCGGTACAACGCCCGGGATGGTCACGACTCCCCCATTTCGCGCGCGAAGTCTGCGGGGCTGCACCACTGGACCCGTCACCCCGTTGTGAGGCAACCTCGCTCGCACAGGAGTCACGGTGCTCTCCATGAGATCTTCTACTTTTCTGTGCGTCGCGCTCGGAGCGATCGTCGCCCTCGGCGCGTGCGCAAAGGGCGACAACGGAACCGCCGGCCTCGACGTGCCCTTCGTCGACGACCTCGGCTACGTCGACGACATCCCCTTCGACCAGCCCGCGCCCGACGCGGACCCGCCGATGGAGCGCTGCGGACAGCCTCGCGAGCGCTGCTGCGGCGGCACCGCGTGCGAGAGCGGAGGCGAGTGCCGCGAGGGCGCGTGCTGCGCGCTCCCGAGCGCGTCGTGCATGAGCGCCGCGGACTGCTGCGACGGCGCCGACTGCATGACGGGGCGATGCTGTCAGCGCGCGGGCGCTCGCTGCGAGTCGAGCGCCGAGTGCTGCGAGGGCACTGCATGCACGGGCGGCATGTGCACCACCGCCGCGGCGGCGTGCGGCGCCGACGGGCAGACCTGCTGCGCGGGCGACATCTGTCAGGCGGGCTTCGCGTGCGTCACGGGCATGTGCCGACGCTGCGGCAACGAGGGCCAGCACTGCTGTCCGGGCGCGACCTGCGCGGGCACGCTCGCGTGCGTGTCGGACATGTGCACGATGCCTCCGGCGTGTGGTGACAGCCTTCAGCCGTGCTGCAGCGGCAGCTCGTGCAACCCGGGCCTCACGTGTGACACCTCGATGGTCTGCAACCCCGCCCCCGCGGCCTGCGGCGGCGACGGACAGATGTGCTGCGGAACGGCCTGCAACCCGGGCCTCGCGTGCACCTCGGGCACCTGTCGCACGAGCACCACGGGGATGATGCCCGGCCCCTGCGGCGACGAGGGTCAGACCTGCTGCGGCGGGACGGCCTGCAACTCGGGCCTCTCGTGTCGGAGCGGCTCGTGCGCGCGGCTCTCGGGCGGCATGCCCGCGCCCTGCGGC
>JBPOHC010000108.1:0-8296 GCA_052035985.1 Myxococcota bacterium
CGCGGGCGCAGGTCGTGGCTCGACCGCTACTGCATCGAGACCGAGACCACGAGCGCGCCTCCGATGCAGCAGCGCGTCATCTTCGACGGACAGGGCGTCGGCCGCTACACCGCCTCGAGCGGTCGCCCCTCCACGCGCGACTTCGTGCCCTCTCTCCAGGTTCGCGCCGAGGTCACCGTCGCGGGTCGACGCCTCGACATCGCGGTGCCCACAGATGACGCGATCGCGCGCGCCGCCGCGCGACGCGCTCGTTGGGCGTCGGCGCAGCGCAGCGCTTCGGTGAGCCCGAGGGCGCGGAGGTTCTGCCAGAAGGTCGCGCGCAGGGCGAGGCTGCGGAGCCTGTCCTCGCCGAGCTCCAGGAGCTTCTGCGAGAGCGTCATCGACGAGAGGCTCTGCCCCGTGAACGTGTCGTGCTCGCCCGCTCCCGGCACGGCGTCGGGCCCCTCCGGCCCTGCCCCGGGTGACGGCCGCGCGGCGTCGTCAGACGTCGAGGTCGGCGACGAGAGACTACGCGCCTTCCGGGGTCGCGCCGACGATTCGCAGGGCGCCGAAGGTCGCCGCGGCGCACCTGCGCGGCGTGAGCTTCACGGCCGCCCCGAGGCGCGCGCGGGCGCTGAACACCACGCGCCACACCTCGCCGCCGCGCCTCGCGGCGAGCGAGAGGAGGCGACCGTCGCCGTCACCGGCGAGCTTGGACGTGTACTCGAAGTCCAGCTCCGCGAGCGAGACCTCGTCGGCGCCGAGGCGCGCGCAGAGACCGGGTGAGCCCGCGACGAGCGCCTCCCTGCGCCGCCACGCGCGGAGGCGGGGGGAGGACTCGCCGCGACCCGTGGCGAAGCCCATGAGCTCGGTCGCGCTGCGGACGTTGGTGCCGACGGCGCCGAGCGCGGCGACGACCCCGAACACCGACGCGCGCGCCTCGCCGACGTGCCAGCTCGCGAGGGCGCCGGCGTCGACCGGGAGCGTCGCACGCTCGACGGAGAGCGCCTCGACGAGGTCGCGTTCGAACAGATGGCGCCCGCCGTCGCCGAGCGCGCGGTGCTCCCACGACGCGGGGACGCGCAGCGCGAGGCCGACGTCGTCGAGCGCCACCTCACGCGTGGGCCAGCGTCCGTCCATGAGCTCCGCCGCGGCGCCGGGGTGGAGCCAGTCGGGCGCGACGACCGCGTCGAACGACGAGCTCGCGCGCGCGGGTGACAGCGGCAGGTCGAGCACACGCAGCGCCCCGCCGAGCGCTGCGGCCGCCTTCGGTCCGACGGAGCCCGTCGAGGCGCTGGCCACGCTCGCCGCGTCGCCGAGGAGCTCCACCGTGAAGGCCTCGTACTCCTCGGGGCGGAGCGTCGCCCGAAGGTCCTGCTGCGCCGACTCGAAATCCGCCGCGCCGCGCGCGCCGAGGCTCCGACAGGCCGCGATGGTCTCCGAGATGCCGCGCGACGCCACCTCTCGATAGAGCGCCTTGAGGAGCGGCGCGGCCGTGGGGATCACCCCGATCGATCGCGTCACGATGTGCTGGTCGAAGCACGCGGCGGCGCGAGGATCGATGGGTCCATCCGCGCCCGCGACGTGGAGGAAGAGCCACGGCGGGAGGCACACCAGACGCTCCCATGCGTCGGGCGAGAATCGGGTATCCACTGCGGAGGAGGCTATCGTGGCGGCCTCGCGGCCAGCAACCGGCTTCGTCCGCGCGGCGCGCTCTCGGAGATCCGCGAGGCCCCTGTGCCCCCGCATGCGTCACCCGGGGCGCCCTCTTCCCCCTACTCGATCACCCACCAGGTGTGTCCGCAGGCGGGGTCCGCGCAGCGATAGTATTCCTTCATCTCGGTGTCGGAGGCCGGCGTCGCGGGGTTGCCGCTCATCACCTCGGAGTCGTAGTTGACCGCTCGGATGCACGCGCAGACCGGGCACGCGCGGCCGTCGGGCACGATGCTCTGCACGCGGAAGGGGAGCAGAGGCGCCACCCGCGCGAACGACGGACACGGCGGCTCCACCGCGCCGCCGAAGAAGCGCCGCAGCGACGCGACGAGCCCCGGCGGAGGCGTGAGCGCCTCGGACGGGAGCTGCGTCGCGAAGAGCCATTTCATCACGCTCCCGTAGTGGTGCACGAGGCGACAGCGCGACGCCCGCTCTCGCACGAACTCCTCCCACGCGGCGGCGAGCTCCTTCGGCGTGGCCTCGCGGCGCCCCTGCGGCGCGGCGGGGTCGGCGATCCACTGCCCCGGCGCGAAGGCCGGCGCGAGGGCCGCGCTCAGCTCGCCGAGGCGCAGGTTCAACAGCGCGGTCGGCTCGTTGGCGAAGCGCGCGAGCTCCTCGCGGAAGCCGTGGGACGGTCGGACCGCGTACGGATCGCCCCCCACCATCGACGCCGCCCCCAGGCGCGACCCGACGGGCTGCCCCCGGAAGTCGTACCCGTAGGAAGCGCCGAAGGTCACCGCGCGCGCGACGTCGTCGGCGTCGACGAAGCGGAGCCGCACGCTCGGCCACGGGATCGACGGGTGCGATTGGAAGTGACCGAGGTGGAAGCTCATCGCCACGGGCGCGTCGGGCAACCAGACGGCGGCATCGAAGCGGATCCCATGCGCTGCGGGCCACTGCGCGCGCTCGTCGCGAAAGGCGCAGAGCCGATACCACACGCAGCCGCGGGCGAGCGCGGGCGCGTCATTGGAGTCGACCGCGACGCCGCGCATCGCCTCGTTGCGCCACGAATGCTCGAGCCGCCATTCGGTGCGGGTGGGGCCCTCGCTGGAGAGGCTGGCGCAGGCGCGGGTGAGCCACGCGAGGAGGTCGCGGTAGAGCCGCCCCTCGGCGGCGTCTCGGAAGGCGAGCGGCGATGCAGACATCGGCGGCGGCGAAGACGCTACCAGCCTGGCGACCGCGAACGATACCGCCGCGCGACAGCGTCCGGCGCGGCGCGCTCGGGGGGTTTCTCAGGCGACACGTCGACGCCGTCGCCGACGATCGAGACACGAGAAGAGCGCCGCGAGCGCGAGGAGCCCGGAGCCGCGCGCGCTTCGACCCGGCGTCGCGCAGCCGCAGGCGCTGTCCTCGACGGGGGCGCGGTTCACGGCCCCGTCGATGGGTGCGCCCGCGTCGACGACGGGGTCGGCGCACGAGATCACGCCGCCGTCGGGGCGCGTGCGCGCGCCGAAGTCGAGCGTCGCGCCGTAGTTCCCGGTGTTCGCGTTGTCGTGGCGGAACGACGGCCACTGCACGTTGCCGGCCTCGCTGCCGCGCGTGCGCCAGGCGTAGAGGTAGCCCGTGCGCGTCGCCGTGGTGACCTCGAGCGAGCGCCCGCTGTCTCCGTCGAGGTCGCCCACGGCCGGCGAGGAGATCATCCACTGGCCCGTGAATTTGGGGAACCCCGGCGCCTCGCGGCCGCACGCATCGAAGGCGTGGAGGTAGTAGCCGCCCGTTCCGACGAGCGCCTCGGCGTAGCCGTCGCCCGAGACGTCGATGAGGGCGGGGTTGACGAAGATGCTGTAGTCCTCGACCACGCGGGGAAAGCCCGGCAGCGGATCGCCGTAGAGCACGTCCCAGGCGCCGAGGAGGTGTTCGAAGGTGGTGCGTCGCGTGCCGCTGCTCACGCCGCCCGCGAGCGAGAGCGACGCGCCGGGGAGCACGTACGAGATGCGCCCGTCGCCCGTGAGGTCGCCGAAGGAACCGAGTCCGAACGCGGGCGTCACCCCGGGGAGGGGCGATCGCGCCGTGCTCAAGGGGCCGCGCGCGACGGTGTTGAGCGTCGAGACCGTGGCGGGTTGAAAGCCCTCGGGCGAGGGCGCGCGCGGCGGCTGCGCGCCGATCACCACGGGGGGAACGAGCGTCCCGACGCCCGAGAAGATCATCTCGTCGCGGCCGTCGTGATCGACGTCGGCGATGGGCGGCGCCGACGAGTAGCCCTCTCCGACGAGCGGGAGGATGTGCGCCGACGGAACGGGCACGGGCCAGTTGGTGTGATAGGCGCCCCCGGGGTGGAGGTTCCCGTCGCCGTGGACGAGATACGCGGCGCCGAAGCCCTCGTTGCGCGCGAGCTTCTCGTTCGAGACGACGAGCAGGTCGGGGACGTTGTCGCCGTTGAAGTTGCCCACGCCGACGGGTCCCCACACGCGCCCGTGCTCGGTGCCCGTGAGCGGATAGTGGATCTCGACGGGGAAGCCCGGGTGATCCGCCGCGGTCCTTCCGTCGATGGCGTAGACCTTTCCGTCGGAGCCGCCGACGATGACCTCGGGGTCGCCGTCGCGGTCGAGGTCGTAGGCGACGGCGGGCCCGAAGATCGCGCGGTCGAGGAGCCGATCGGGGGCCGTCGCGCTCGAAGGCACCGCGGGGAGTCTGCGCGGAAAGCCGTGTCCGTACGGCGTCCCGTCGTGGTTGAAGGCGTAGACGGTGCCGTGATAGCCGGGCACCACGATTTCGGGGGTCCCGTCGACGTCGAGGTCGGTGACGGCGGGCGTGCCGATCACGGTCTCGTAGAGCGTGTCGGGGTTGATCGCGGGCGTCGCGCCCGAGTACGCGGGAGCGCCGCGGTAGCTCGGCGTGCGGTCGGGGTCGAAGCCGAGGTCGCGATCGGTGTGAACGGGAAAGCCCCTGACCTCGGTGCCGTCGGACCTGATCGCGTGGACGATGCCGCCCGAGTCCGCGATCACGATGTCGCGGTGACCGTCGCCGTCGAGGTCCGCGAGGTGCGGCGAGCTTTCGAATGAGCTCTCGCTCTCGACGGGAAAGCCCGGCATCAGCCCCTCGTCGCGGTGCACGAAGAAGGTCCTGCGGGCCTCGCCCGTGACGTCTCCGACGGGGGCGCCGTAGTGCGCCGTGGCGCGCACGCGGACCGTGATCGCGTAGCGGTACTCGACGGCGTTCACGTCGGGCCCCGCGTCGACGTTGTCGATCACCACGTCGGCGAGGTCGAGCTCGGCGAGCGTGTCGGTCACCGCGGCCGTCGCGTCGGTGGCGCTTCGGAGCGTGGTCCAGCGACCGTCGGCCACCTCGACGCCGCGTCCCCACTCGATGGTGTAGTCGAAGCGCGGTGCGCGGCGGGCGGCGATGCGGCCTTCGAGGCGGAGCCGTCGCGTCGGGGCGCGGTCTGCGAAGAGCGTCGTGAACCACCGCGGCGACGTGATGTCGACCTCGGGCGGGAGGCGCCGATCGCGCACGGCCTCGACGAGGCGACGCGCGTTGACCCTGCCGTAGCCGAAGCGCTGATCCCACCCGGGGAGCGACGGGTAGAGCGTGCTGTCGTAGTTGTTCGCCGTGGGGAGCGACTCGGGGATGTCGATGTCGTCGACGGTCCCGATGAGGAGCTGCCGCGCCTCCTCGGCCGAGAGCGGCGGCGTGAGCGACGTCGCGAGGGCCTCGGCGTACATGAGCCCCGCGATGCCGCTGCTGCGCCCCACGGCGCCGCTCGAGCACGACGTGGCCGCCACCGAGAGCTGGAGCTGCGGCCCGTAGTTCGTGCAGTTGTTGAAGCCGAGGAAGCTCCGCGAGTGCTGCGCGTCGTTGCCCGTGTACATCACGGCGTGCGTGTAGATCGCGTGGTTCGCCGTGCCCGGCATGTTGGCGTGGTTGCTGTTGAGGTCCGACGCGCTCGCGATGACCACCACGTCGCGCGCGTACGCGTAGTCCATCGCCTGCGCGGCGAAGCGCGGGAGGTTGAGCGCCCCGAGGGCCTCCTGCACCACGCGCACGCGGCCGTCGCCGTAGCGCGCGTCGGTGGCGTACACGACGGCCTGCGCGTAGTCGTTGGAGTCGGTGGTGAACGAGTCGCCCACGCGCAGCGGCACGAACATGCAGCGGGGGCAGTTGCCCGCGTCGCCGATGCCGTTGTTGGTCTCGGCGGTCGAGTCGTTGGCCTCGCCGGTCCCGTGGCCGTAGCGCACGTCGTCGTAGGGGTCGTTGTCGTCTTTGAAGAAGTCCCAACCCGCGATGTCGTCGACGTAGCCGTTGCGGTCGCCGTCGGCGCCGTCGGAGAACGCGCGGATGAGATCGCCCGCGTCGAAGAGGCCGTTGCCGTTGGGGTCGTCGGGCATCCCGTCGGCGCCGCGGCACATGCGCAGGGGGTGGGGGAGCGTCGCGCCGCCGCAGGGGACGCGCGGGTCGTTGAGGTAGTCGCCGACGTTGACCACGCCGTCGCCGTTGGCGTCGTACGAGGTCGCGCCGCGGGGCATCGGGAGCTCGCCCACGTTGAGCGCGGCCTTGAGCTGGAGGTCGCGCTCGTCCCACTTGATGCCCGAGTCGAGCACGGCGATGAGCACGCGGGGGTCGCCGATGGTGACCTGCCACGCGGAGTCGGTGTTGTTGCCCGACCCGAGCGCGAGCTCCTGCGTTCGAAACCCCGCGAACATGCGGGCCGCGGAGGGGATCCACGAGTACATGTCCCACTGGCCGTCGTCGGTGGGGCTGCGCATCGCGAAGCCCGGATCGCTGGGCCAGTACATCGGGTCGGAGAGGGCCTCGCGCGACACCGCGGCCGGAGGCGGCCAGATCGCGCCCGCGTCGTTGCGGAGCGCGAGCGTCGACGCGAAGGCGGCGAGCGCGACGAGGAGCGCGGAGCGTCTCATGCCCGCGATCATAGAGGGCCCCGAGCGCGACGGGGAATTGGCGCCGCGACGAGGGGCGAGCGGAGACTTTGTAGGGCCTCCGCGCGACGACGCGCTGTATCGTCCGGCCGCCTGAAGCGGGCCGCCACGGCCGCGTTCGAGGCGAGAAAAGGACGTAGATGATGCGAGTTCTCCTCACGACAGCGTTGGTGCTCCTGGCCCTCGGGGCGGGCGCGTGTGCTTCTTCAAGCGCTCCCCCGAGCGGGACGGCCGCCGCGACGACGAGCGCAGCGGGCGGAGCGGGCGGCGCGGCGACGGCGTCGTACGGCTTCGTCGTCACGCCGATGGCCATCGTGCCCCCGACGGCGCGGACGAACGGGTGGGTGGCGACCGCGCTCCAGGCCGACGGGCGCACGGGCGTCGGCAGCGACCACTTCGGCCGCGTCGAGCGCGACCGCGTCGTGGCCGAGAACGGTCAGGTGCTCCTCCAGCTCAGCGCCGACGGCGCCTTCTCGCTCCCGTGGCGCACCGGGGACGGGCCGTCGTTCCGCCTCACCGCGCAGGGTCTCGAGGCCGTCAACAACGGCACCACCACGCTCATCACCGTCAACGACCAGGGCGAGTACTCGGAGAACGGCGCCGCCACGGGCGCCCGCGTGACCCCCTACGTCCCGGCCAACCGCGACACCGCGCTGCTCCTCCGCATGCTGCACGCGCTCGCGTTCATGCACGGGATGTCGACCGCGAACGCGGCGGGCAACACGGCGGTCACGCCCGCCCACTGACGCGCGCGGGAAGGCCCGCGAGCCCCTGCGGCCTCACTCCGAGCAGCACGGACGCCGCGCGGAGGCGTGCGAGGGGCGCCATCTTGCGCTTGTGCAGGCAGAGAAAGAGGCGGAAACACTCGGGCCGATGCAATCGCAACCGCTCGTCTTCGCGCTCTTCGCGCTCCTCGGCTGCGGCGTGATGTTCGCGGCCTGGTACTACTCCGAAGCGCAGCGCGTGAAGAGAGGCCTGGCCGCGGCGCAGTCGAAGACCATCTCGGCGCTGCGCGAGGGCGACCTCGTGCGCGTGGCGGGCACGCTCAAGCTCGGGCGGCGCGCGCTCACGGCGCCGCTGAGCGGTCGTCGCTGCGCGCTCTTCCTCGTGCGTGTGCGCGAGAAGAAGGGCAAGAGCTCGGCGGAGATCATCCGCGAGTCTGAGGGGGTCGAGTTCACGCTCGAGGACGGCTCGGGCGCGGTGCTCGTGCGCCCGGAGCGCTTCGAACTCGCCCTCGTCGACGACCACGAGCAGCGCTCAGGCATCTGGAACGACGCCTCGCCCGCGGTGGCGAACTACCTCGCCTCGAAGGGGCAGAGCCCCGAGACCTCGCTGGGATTCAACCGCGGTTTGTCATTCTACGAGGCCGTGCTCGAAGAGGGCGAGCGCGTGGCGGTGCTGGCCGCCGTGACGCGCGAGCTCGACCCCGAGCCCCAATCGGCTGGCGAGGGCTACCGTGACCGGCCGATGCGCCTGGTGCTCGTGGCGCCGCGGGGGGGCGCGATGCTCCTGAGCGACGAGCCCGACGCGACCACGCCGCGCTGATCCGCGCCGGGCGCCGACGGCCTATCACGACTGTGTCGGGGCGCTGCCGGCGTCCGGGACAGTCGTGATAGGCAGACCCACCGCGGGCGCCCGCCGCGGTGTTACTTCGCAGTGGCACACCTCCTCGACCGACTGCTGCGTTGGTTCGCGCGCGAACGACCGGAGGGCAGGCCGCCGGGGTCGCG
>JBPOHC010000057.1:0-1876 GCA_052035985.1 Myxococcota bacterium
GGGACGTCGTGGATCGCGTCGTCATCGCGAGCGGCGGGCTGCTCTGGGACGTCGATGCGCTGTGGGACGGTGACGACGTGTGGGATGCGGGCGACGCAGGCGACGAATGGGACGCGCCCGAGTGGGATTCGGCCGAGGATGACGCGGTCTGGGACTCGCTCGTCATCGCATGGGATTCGTTCTGTTGAATCAAGAGGACAACTGAGACCATGACCGCAACGATCACCCCTGTTTCACAGCACAACGGCGCCACCCTCACCCGCGCAGTGGCGGGCGAGCGCGTGATGATGGACGGCGGCGCCGCCCCCATCGCGACGCTGCTCCAGGCGTTCGCCGATCGCTGCGAGTTCGCCAAGGACGGCGTGGCGTTCTCGCGCCCCTCGTGGGCCGAGTCGCTGTACGTCGCGAGCGGCGGCACCAACGCCAGCTTCACCGTCGGAATCGGCGCCATCTCGACGGTGGTCACGTACCGCAGCGGGACGACGACCTACCGGACGTTCGCGTATGCGGGCGGCACCATCGGCGCGTCGAAGATCGAGGGCGGCGGCAACCTCGCCAACTCGACCTGGTACTACGTGTACTGCTACGACAACGCGGGGGCGCTCGACTTCGAGATCAGCACCACGGCGCCCAACGCGAACCTCTGCACGAAGGGCGCGGACTCGACGCGCATCTACCTCGGATGCTTCCCTACGCTCTCGACGGGGGCGCCGATCCCCGTGCGCATGAAGCGCGGGCGCTACGTCTACAACTTCGCGGGCTGCGCCGTCGCCGACACCCGCGCGCTCAACGCGGGCAGCGCGACGGCCAACACCGCCGTGGACCTCGCGCCGTGGGTGCCTCTGCACACGCAGGTGGCGACGATCCGCGCGGAGGTGGTGAGCACCTCGGGCGCGTCGATCAACTACGCCTATCTTCGCGCGGAGGGGGAGGCGGGCGCCGACGAGGTCAACATCCCCGTCCCCGGCACGGCCGCCATGAGCAACGTCCTCGTCCTCGACATCACGACGGACGCCGACCAGGACATCGCCTACCGCGTCACCAACACCGGCAGCGCGCCGACGGTGACGATCCACGTCCTCGGCTTCTACGAGTAGCTACGGCGCGCACGCGCCTTCGCGGCAGAACAGCCCGCGGGCGGTGCAGTCGTTGCCGCAGTCCCCGCAGTTGATGTGATCGACTCGGAGCGCGGACTCGCACCCGTTGGTCTCGTTCCTGTCGCAGTCCGCGCGGCCCGGGTCGCACGTCACCCCCGACGGCGACACGCACGTCCCCCGTTCGCACCGCCACGAGGGTGAGCACGCAGCGCCGCAGCGCCCGCAGTGAGCGGCGGTCGACGCGAGTGGCACGCACGCGCCGGGCGAGCACTCGCCCCACCACGCGGGGCACAGCGGGGCGTCTGCGGCGCCATCCGGGCGCGCCGCGGCCTCCGAGGCGTCGGTCACCGCGTCGGCCGCTGCGGGAGCGTCTGAGGGCGGCGGGCCGTCGTCCGCGGCCACCCCCGCATCGCCGCACGCGCACGCCGACCACGCGGCGCCCAGCGGCCCGCACTCCTGAGTGCCTGTCGCGCCACCAGCGCACGGACACGATTGCACACGCCCCGCCTCGCACCGAGGCGCGCTCTCGACGCTACCGCAGCCGAGTAGCGCCAGCACCAGCACCAGACCGAAGAGCTTCATGGTGGCCGATCCTACGCGCCACCTCGACCCGATCGCCACCCCTTCGACGAGGAGCCTATGTCCACCGCCGCCTCTGATCTCGCCCGCGCCTCCGCAGCGCCCGTGCTCGCCACGGGCGGCCTGCGCACCCTCGACGTCACCACCACCGACGGCTCCATCACGCTCGCCGCGGGCGCCTACGAGGTATTCAACGGGGC
>JBPOHC010000207.1:0-7823 GCA_052035985.1 Myxococcota bacterium
TACTGGTTGCGCACGCGATCGGCGGGGACCCACTCCTCGCGGCCGTCGAGGAAGCGAACGCATACGAGCGTGCCGTCGCGGGCGAGGGGCGTCGCGGGGTACGACGTTCCGTCGGGGGCGTAGACGCGCACCAGCGTGCTCGGCGGCGGAGCCTGGAACGCAGCCATCGGGTGCTGTTGCTGCTGCTGCTGACGCGGGAGCGTCGCCATGAAGCGCGCCGTGTGGTCGGTGCCGCCCGTGAGGTTCTGCAAGATCGCGATGGGCGTGAAGATGATCCCGAAGGGAAAGCCCCACCACCCGAAGAACAGCGACAGGAGGAGGTACGGCGCCGCCGCGCTCATCGCGCTCTCGCCGGGCCGCACGAAGACCATCGCCGAGCGACGGAACGTGACCACGAGCACCGAGATGCAGTAGCTGAACTCGACGACGCGGGCGCCGCGCTGGAGCTCGGACGCGAACTCCTGTGGCGAGAGGTTTTCGGCCCCTTTGATCTCCATGCTCTGCCGCTATCATGGCGCCCGACGCGTCGCAACGACGCCCCGACGCGAGGTCACACAGCATCGATGAGCGCGAGCACCTACGACGATCTGCCCTACGAAGACTACTGCTTCGCGCGCACCCACCCCGAGCACCTCTTCGCCGTGTCGGCGCTCTGCGCGCGGAGGGCCCCGCACTTCACCCGCTGCCGCGTGCTCGAGCTCGGCTGCGCGCGCGGCGCGAACCTCATCCCGATGGCGCTCGACCTGCCCGCGAGCGAGTTCGTCGGCGTCGACCTCTCGGCGCGACAGATCGACGAAGGACGCGCGCGCATCGACGCCCTCGGCATCGCGAACATCAAGCTGAGAGAGGGCTCCCTCGTCGACATCGGCGATGAAGACGGGACCTTCGACTACGTGATCTGTCACGGGGTGTACTCGTGGGTGCCCGCGGATGTGCGCGACGCGATCCTGCGCGTGTGCCGCGAGCGGCTGCGACCCGACGGCGTCGCGTATGTGAGCTTCAACGCCCTGCCCGGGTGGAACGCCGCGCGGACCGTGCGGGAGTTTCTCGCGATGCATGTTCCCTCGACGGGGAGCGCGTCGCAGCGGCTCGGGCGCGCGCGTGACGCCCTCGCGGTGCTCGGGGAGGCTGTGCGAAAGCGCGAGACCCCGTCGGCCCGCTGGATGTGCGCGGAGCTCTCGACCATCGCCGACGCCGACGACAGCTACGTCTTTCACGAGTACCTCGAGGCCGTGAACGATGCGGACTACCTCACGGACTTCGTCGCCGCCGCGCGCGCGCACCGCCTCGCCCACCTCTCCGACGCCGACCTCACGGTGGCCGCGCCCGCGCTGCGCCCCACGGAGGGAGACCCCATCGCGCTCGCGCAGGCCGTGGACTTCGCCGTCGATCGACGCTTCCGCGCTGCGCTGCTCGTCCACGAAGAGACCGCGGCCGAGCGGGCCGATCCGGCGTGCCTCGCGAGGCTTCTGCTCTCGACGCGCGCGGAGTTCGACGGCGCCGCGGTGAAGCTCGACGGACGCACCGTCACGCTGAAAGACCCGTGGCTCACCGCCGCGCTCGTGGCGCTCGTGGAGGCCGAGCGCCGACCGACCTCGTACTCGACGCTCGTCGCCGTCGCGGGCGCTCGCCTGGGCCTCGACCCGAAGCGCTCGCTCCACATCGCCGCGTCGCGCTGTGAGGCCGCGCTCGAGCTCGTGTACGAGGGGCTCTTCGAGATCCACGCGGGCGAGGCGCGCTACGCGTCAGACGCCGGGATCAAGCCCGTGGGCTCTCGCCTCGCGCGGTCTCAGTGCGTCGACAGCGAGACCGTCACGACGCTGCGGCACACGCGCCTCGACGTGCCCGACTTCGAACGCGCGACGCTCGCGCTCCTCGATGGGACGCGCGACCGCGGGGCGCTCGTCGACGAGCTTTGGACGCACCGTGACGGGCAGGGATTGCACCGCGGCGAGCTCGCGGGGCGCGTCGAAGACTCCCTCGACTGGCTCGCGCGAAACGCGCTCCTCACGCGCTGATCGCAGGCTCTTTTGTGGCAGACTCGGCGCCCTCCAATGCGCGCCCACCGCGTCCTCGCCGCCTCGCTCCTCGTCCTCGGTTGCAACTCGAACCCGTCGGCGCCGACGCCCGATGCGTTCGTTGACGACTTCACCGAAGACACGCCGAAGACCGACGCGCCCACCTCCGAGACGCCGCCCGCAGACGCGGCCGATGTGCCCTCGCTCGACGCGGTCGATGTGCCCGACGCGCCCTCGCTCGATGTCGTCCGCGACACGACCACCGATGTGACGACGGACCTGAGCGCAGACGCGCCCTCGATGGACGCGTCGGACGTCACCGTCGACACGCCCGTCGTCGACACGCCCGCGGTCGATGCACCCGTCATCGACGCGCCCGCGGAGCTGCGGTGTCCGACGACGTTCCGGTACACGCCTCCTGCGGGGCGTACGGTGTCGCGCGTCGAGGTCACGGGCGAGTGGAGCATGTGGTCGAACCCCGGCGCGGCGATGCGCGCGGACGGACGCGGCGGCTACACCGTCGACCTCTCGCTCGCGCCGGGCCTCCACGCGTACAAGCTCCTCATCGACGGCAACTGGGAGCTCGACCCCGACGCCGCGCGACGGAAGTACGTGGGCGGCCTCGAGAACTCGGGCGTGCTCGTGCGCGACTGCCGACCGCCGACGCTCACGCTCGTCACGAACGCCGTGACGCGCGCCTCGATGGGCAACGGCGCGTATCGCGCGGAGGTCTCGATCAGGCCGGGCGTCGACGCGGTGGCCGTCGATCCCGCGACGGTGCGCGCGACGCTCCGCCACGACGCGAGCTCGCGCGCGCTCACGGGCGTGACCTTCGACGCCGCGACGGGCCGCGCGACGCTCGAAGCGACGGGCCTCGCCGACGGCAAGTACACCGTCACCGTCACCGCTTCCGATCGCACGGGACGCGCCGCGGAGCCGCTGCGCCTCGTGTTCTGGGTCGAGGCCGAGGCCTTCACCTGGCAGGGCGCGACGATCTACATGGCGATGATCGACCGCTTCGCCGACGGAGACCGCACCAACAACCCCGCGCGGACCTCGGGCGTCGACGCGAGGGCCGACTATCAGGGCGGAGACTTTCAGGGACTCCGCGCGCGCATCGCCGACGGGACGCTCGATCGCCTCGGCGTGCGCGCGATCTGGGTCGCGCCGGTCAACCGCAACGCCGACGGCGCGTACCTCGCCTCCGACGGCGTGCACCGCGTGATGGGCTACCACGGGTACTGGCCCATCCGAGCGCGCGAGGTCGAGCCGAGGCTCGGCGGCGCCGACGCGCTCGCGGCGATGATCACCGAGGCGCACGCGCACGGGATCCGCGTGCTGCAGGACTTCGTGGTGAACCACGTCCACCGCGACCACGAGTATTTTCGAGACCATCCCGAGTGGTTTCGTACGGGCTGCGTGTGCGGCACGGGGGCCTGCGACTGGACCGCGCGGCGCCTCGACTGCCTCTTCACCGACTACCTCCCCGACGTTAACTGGTCGGTGCCCGCGGTCTCCGAGCAGCTCGCCTCGGACGCGTCGTTCTGGATCGATCGCTTCGACTTCGACGGCCTCCGCGTCGACGCCGTGAAGCACGTCGAAGACATCGCGGTCTACAACCTCCGCGCGCGCCTCCACGACGACTTCGAAGCGACCGGGTCGCGCGTCTTTCTCACGGGCGAGACCGCGATGGGGTGGGGCGACTGCGGCGTCGCCTGCAACCGCGGCGAGTACGACACCATCTCGCGCTACATCGGCCCCCGCGGGCTCGATGGGCAGGCCGACTTCGTCCTCTATCACGCCGTGCCCTACCGGGCTTTTTCGTCGGATGCGCGCGGCCTGCTCCACGTCGACTACTGGACGCAGCAGAGCCAGCTCCAATACCCCGCGGGCTCGGTGATGACGCCCTACGTGGGCAGCCACGACACCGCGCGCTTCACCACGCTCGCGACCTACCGCGGGCAGGGCCCCGGCCTCGACCCGGGCGTCCCCGGACGTCAGTGGGACGCCGTCGCCGAGGCCCCCACCACGAGCGACCCCTACGCGCGGCACAGGCTCGCGATGAGCTGGGTGCTCACGATCCCCGGCGCGCCGCTGCTCTACTACGGCGACGAGTACGGCGAGTGGGGCGGGGCCGATCCCAACAACCGGCGCATGTGGCGCGACCCCACGGCGCTCTCGGCCAACGAGTCCGCGACGCTCACGCAGCTCCGCGCGCTCGGCACGGCGCGGCGGGAGCTCGTCGCGCTGCGCAGGGGCAACTACGTCTCGCTCGACGCCACGGAGGAGACGCTGGTGTTCGCGCGCGTCTTCGAAGGCCGCGCGGCCCTCGTGGGGCTCTCGCGCGCGTCGGCGCCGAGGACGGTGACCGTGCGACTGCCGGGCGGATTTCCCCTCGCGGACGGGGCGATGCTGCGTGACAGGCTCGGCGGCGCGAGCGTTCGCGTGATGGGCAACGCGGTCACCGTCACGCTCGGCGCGTGGGGCGCGGCGGTGCTCGCGGAGTGAGGAGACTCAGCGGTGCGGAGGCGTCGGGTGAAGGCCGCGACGGATCTCCGCGGCGTCGACCCTGAGGCTCGAAGGGAGCTCGTCGTCGGTCGCCGGAACGACGACTTCGAAGGTGATGAGCGAGCCCGAGAAGACCGCCGCGATGTGCGTCGGGTCGACGAAGGCCACGGCGCGCACGTCGCGACGAGGCAGCGCGGTCCCCGGCGCGTTGAGGAGGTAGGGCGCGCGACGCACGCGGGTGAAGAGCCACAGGTCGTCGCCGTGCGCGAAGAGGGTCATCGCGCCGTCGGGTGAGACCGCGACGCCCGGGGGCGCGGCGCCGCCTCGCCAGGGGAGCGCCTGCGCGCGGTGATCGGCGCGCCCGCACGAGAGGGGGAGGGTGGTCTCCCAGAGGCTCCCGCCGCGGGCGAAGACGAGGTGAACGGGCTCCGCGGGGACGCCGCCGTCGAGCAGCACGTCGCCGTGCGGATGGAGCCACAGCGGCCTCGGCGGCGACGGGTCGAGGGGCGACGTGTGCGTCTCGCATCCCGGCAACGGATCGTCGGAGCGAGGCACCACCACGGAGCATCGATGCCCGTCGCGCTCGAATCTCAACCGATCGAACTGACACCCGCGCGCCATGTCGACGACGCGCACGGAGCCGAGCGCGAGGGGGTCCGTCCACGTGGGGGCGGGGCGATCGCCGCGACCGACGACGCGCGCGGCGCCGAGCTCGACGGCGATGGCGACGCCGCGGTGATTGCCCGCGGGCGTGGTGGACTGAACGCGTACCTGGAGCGCCCCGGTGAAGCTCTGCCCGAGCGTCGCGTCGAGCGTGTCGACCTCGGTGGCGCAGCCCGAGTACGGGTGCGCGGTGATGGCGCGCCACACGAGCGGCGTGAGCGAGGGCTCCTCGATGGCGAACGAGGCCGCGCGCGTGGGGGCGCCGTTCGAGAAGCGCGCGCAGTGATGCACGATGGCGCCCGCGCGCCGGTCGAGGCCGAGGCCCGTGAAGACGTCGAGCACGTCGACGGTGTCGGTGACGAGCGGTCCGTCGTCGGCGTCGAGGATCGTGCGCACGATGAGCCCGGGTCCGAACTCCGAGAACTCGAAGGTCGAGATGCGCGCGTGCGGCGACGAGGCCGACGAGAGCCACACGCGGCGCGTGCCGAGGAGGCGTCCGTCGGTGGGCGGGGGCGCGTCGACGGGGACGCCCGCATCGCCTCGGGATGCCTCGCTGTCGCCCGAGAAGAGCGCGACGAAGCCCGCGACGAGGGAGCCGTTGCTGCCGTCTCCGACGACGTCGTCGTGGGCCGCGGTGGGGCAGGGGTGGTCCGACGCGACGGCGCGACAGGGCGTGTGTCCGTACGCGTACTCGATGGCGAGGATGGGGTCGGGGAGTCCGTCGTCGTCGAAGTCCGGCGGATCATCCCAGCGCCCGAGCGAGCGCGCGCCGCCGAAGGTCACGCGAGGGAGCCGACGCCACGCGCCGGGCGTCGCGTGTCGCGGTGCGGGGGGAGGTGTCGGCGCGGTCGCCACCGCAGCCGCAGGCGCGACGGCCGCCGCGCGACGCTGCTGCTCTGCGATGCGCTGCTGCTCCGCGATGCGTGCCTGCTCTGCGCGCTGCGCCGCGACGCGCTGCTGCTCTGCGATGCGTGCCTGCTCTGCGCGCTGTGCCGCGACGCGCTGCTGCTCTGCGATGCGCTGCTGCTCCGCGCGCTGTGCTGCGATGCGCTGCTGCTCTGCGATGCGTGCCTGTTCCGCGCGCGCCGCCGCGATGCGCTGCTGTTCCGCGAGTCGAGCCTGCTCTGCGCGTTGCGCCGCGATGCGCTGTTGCTCCGCGATGCGTGCCTGCTCTGCGCGTTGCGCCGCGATGCGCTGTTGCTCCGCGATGCGTGCCTGCTCTGCGCGCTGTGCGGCGATACGCTGTTGCTCTGCAACACGGGCCTGCTCGGCGCGTTGTGCAGCGACGCGCTGCTGCTCGGCGAGTCGGGCCTGCGCTGCGCGCTCGGCGGCGATGCGCTGCTGCGCTGCGACACGGGCCTGCTCCGCGCGCTCGGCGGCGATGCGAGCCTGCTCGGCGCGTTGCTGCTCGGCGGCGCGTCGTTGCTCCGCCGCGCGCTGCTCCGCGAGTCGCCGCTGCTCGGCTGCGCGCTGCTGCTCCGCGAGGCGTTGCTGTTCGAGGCGCTGCTGCTCCGCGAGGCGCTGTTCGGCGCGTTGCTGCTCGGCCCGCTGCTGCTCCGCGAGCCGTTGCTGCGCCGCGCGCTGTTGCTCCGCGAGGCGCTGCTCGGCCGCGCGCTGCTGCTCCGCGCGACGCTCCGCTGCCAGTCGCTCCTGGGCCGCCTGCGTCTGCTGCTCGGCGCGCTGCGCTTCGGCGAGGCGCTGCGCTTCGGCGAGGCGAAGACGCTCGGCGCGCTGCTGCTCCGCGAGCCGCTGGGCCGCGCGCTGCTCCGCGGCCTGTCGTTGCGCCGCGAGCCGCTCGGCCGCCACCCGCTGCTCCGCGGCGAGCCGCTGTTGTTCTGCGGCCCTGCGCTGCTCCGACGCCCTGAGCGCGGCGCGCTCCTGTTCGGCCCGCTGCTCGGCCGCGCGTTGCTGCTCGGCTGCGCGCTGCTGCTCGGCCTGCCTCCGCTGCGTCGCTGCGCGCTCGGCGGCGAGACGCTCTCGCTCCGCCCGCTCGGCTGCGACGCGCTGCTGCTCGGCCTCGCGCTGCGCCGCGACCCGTCGCTGCTCCGCGAGTCGCTCGGCCGCGGTTCGCTCCTGCTCCGCGCGCTGCGCTGCGGCAACGCGCGCCTGCTCCGCGATTCGTGCTTCTTCCGCGCGTCGGCGTGCCGACTCTCGTTGCGCTGCAGCGACGCGCTCCTCTTCCGCGCGTCGTTGCGCGGCGAGCCGCTCCTGCTCTTCGCGTTGCGCTGCCGCGGCACGCGCCTCTTCCGCGCGCTGTTGCGCCGCGAGACGCGCCTGCGTTGCGAGACGCTCCTGCTCCGCGCGTTGCGCTTCGACGCGTTGCTGCGCGGCGGCTCTCTCGGCGGCGAGTCGTTCGGCCTCTGCGCGTCGGAGTTCCTCCGCGGCTCGCTGCGCTTCGGCCCGCTCGGCGGCGCGTCGTTCGGCCTCCGCGCGTCGAAGCGCCTCGGGCGAAGGCGTCGGCGCGGCGTCGGCCGCGGGCGCTGCGAGCGCGGGTTCGGGCGCTGCGACCACGGGTTCGGGCGCTGCGGCGTCGGCGGGCGCAGACGCGTCGGCGGGCTGCGCGAGGAGCGCCGCGAGGTCGATGGAGATCGCGACGTTGAGCCCTCCACCGTCGCCCGGTCGCGCGGTGTTCTC
>JBPOHC010001074.1:0-2996 GCA_052035985.1 Myxococcota bacterium
GCCTGTCGATCCGTTGCCCGTCTCGCCGTCGAGGTTGGCGCCCCAGCAGCGCACGCTGCCATCTTCGATGCGCACGCAGGTGTGCCCGTGACCGAGCGAGACCTCGGCGTACGAGACCATGCGCAGCGACGGATCGCGCGCGAAGCCGCAGGTCGGAGTCGGCGGCGGCGCGGGCCGCTCGGGTCGCGCGACCGGCGTGTAGACGCGCGGCAGACGCGGCGTCGCCACGACGGGCGGAGGCTCGGGCTGCGTCGCGACGAGCACCGTGTCGGGCGTGTCGGTGACCGAGACCCTCACGCGCACGGTCGTGCGATCTTCAGGAACAGCCGCGCTACACGACACCGTGAGCGCCATGACGAGCGCGCGCTTCATCGCCACCTCACGGGGGTCGGGACGTGCCGGTCTTCGAAGGTCCCGTCGCCGAGCTGCCCGCGATCGTTGCGCCCCCAGCACCAGAGCGCGCCGTCGCGGGTCTGCGCGCAGGTGTGTCCCTCGGTGACGGCGACGGAAACGACCTGCTCTCTCGACGAGATCTCGACGGGCATCGCGCGCTCCACGGTGCTCCCGTCGCCGACCTGGCCGTGATCGTTGCGGCCCCAGCACCAGAGCTTCGCGCCCGCGCGGATCACGCAGATGTGATCGGCCGCCACGGCCAACGAAACCGCGTCTCGAATGCGCGCGAAGTTCACCGGGACCATGCGATCGGACGATCCCCCGTTCACGCGGTCGTGACCGCCGTCGTAGCCGCGCCCCCAGCACCAGAGCGCGCCGCCGCGAGCGATCGCGCAGGCCACGTCGTCACCCGCGCCCGTCGACGACCAGCCGATGCCGAGCGCGTCGAGGTCTCGCAGCGCGCGGAGCGTGTAGTGCCTGTAGCGGTCTTCGTAGTGGTCGGGGTGGCGGTACGTGTACATCAGCGCGTTGCCGAAGCAGTGCATCGCGCGCGTCGGGGTGAGCGCGCAGGTGTCGACGCCGAGCGCAAAACGGCTCACGTCGTCGAAGCCCTCGACGCGCGTCGGAACGAGCGAAGGTGCCACCGTGACGTTCGCGCCCATGTTGCCGCCCCAGCATCGAACGCCGTCGCCGCGCACCCGCGCGCACGAGTGCCACTGACCCACGCCGAGGAGGTCGACGTTCGCGAGGCCCGGGATGGCCCGCGGCGCCGCGCGGTCCTCGTGTCCGCCGTCACCGAGCTGGCCGTAGGTGTTGTCGCCCCAGCACGAGACCGAGCCGTCGGCGCCGAGCGCGCAGACGTGATCCGAACCGAGTCCCACCGAGACCACATTCGAAACGCCCTCGACGCGAGAGGGACGCTCCACGCGCTCCATCGCGCGCTCGCGCGCCGACACGCCCGGGAGCGCGCCCCAACAGCAGAGCGATCCGTCGGTGTGACGGGTGCACGTGCGCTCGGGCCCGAGCGACACCTCGGCGATCGACGCGAGCGTCTCGCCCTCCCTCACGCATGGCGGGAGCGTGTCTCGTGGGAGCATCGGAGGTGGCGCTTCGACGCGCGCGCGCGGCGGCCTCGCGGGTCTCGCGGCGACGACGCGCGGCGCCTCGGGAGCCTCGGGGACCACGACGATCACGCCGGTTCCGGTGCGTCGGATCGCGACGTTCACGTCGACCTGCGTCTGCGTCGGGGCGCTGCACGCCGCCGCGCAAACAACGGCGAAGGAGGTCAGGGCGTTCCTCATGGCGGAGGGCGTGGAGCGTACCCCTCGCGGCGCGGAGGCGCGACGTACTTGGGCCCCGGCGGCGGGTTCTGATAGGGTCACGCGCGATGCATCCCGTAGCGGCGCAGCTACAGATGGCCTACGCCGACGCGGTCGACCTCGCGTGCTCTGGCGCCCAGACGGCCGACACCGTCTCGATGGCGGGATGCGCCCTCGGCCTCGCGGCCCTCGTGTTCGCGTGGTGGTACCGCGCCCGCGCGGCCCTCGAAGACGACCACAAGACCTGGGCGGCCATTGCGCTTCTGGCCTTCGTCGCGCAGGTGCTCGCGTCGATGTGGGTGGTGCCGATGGGCTGCCTCTCGTGGCACGCGCTCTCGACCTTCGTGGGCTACGCGTCGCCGTGGATCATCACGGCGGCCCTCTTTCGCAGCGCCCTCGCCCCGACGCCCGAGACCCTCTCGGACAAGACGTCCGGGCGCCCGCGGGACCCCTTCGCGTGAAGCTCCGCGCCTGGGCCGCAGCGCTCGTCGGAGCCCTCGCCGCGTGGGGCGCCCCGAGGCTCCTCCACTCGCAGTCCGTCGACGACGCGGGCGATGCGTCGCTCGATGGCTCCTCGCTCGACGCGGCGGTCGATGCGGTCGAGTCCGACGCGATCGCAGACGCCGAAGCGCCCACCGAGCCGCAGAGGCGCCCCTACGACCACGTCGTGATCGTGAGCTTCGACGGGATGCGCCCCGACGGAATGGAGCGCGCCGACGCCCCGACGCTCCATCGCCTCCGCGCCGAGGGGACCTACGCGCTCCAGGCCGAGACGGTGGGCGACTCGTCGACGCTCCCGTCGCACAGCTCGATGCTCTCGGGCGTCGAGGTCGAGGTGCACGGGATGGAGTTCGACGACTTCCGCCCCGAGCGCGGGTTCATCCGCTTTCCCACGGTGCTCTACCGCGCGCACGACCTCGGCCTCGCGACGGCGATGTTCGTCGCGAAGACCAAGCTGCGACACATCGCGATCCCGGGCTCCGTCGACGTGTGGTCGCTGCCGCACTGGTCCTGCGAGCGCGTTGCCCGCGCGGCCTCGGCGTACCTCCCCACGGCCCCCGCGGGCATCACGTTCATCCACTTCGAGGAGCCCGACGACGCGGGCCACCGACACCACTGGATGAGCGCGCGCTACATCGACGCCATCGCGCGCACCGACCGCTGCCTCACGACCGTGATGGCCGCCATCGAGGGCCGCGCCGACCGCGACCGCGTGCTCGTGATGATCAGCGCCGACCACGGAGGCCACGGACGCCGCCACGGCACGCACAACCCCCTCGACCT
>JBPOHC010000135.1:0-3082 GCA_052035985.1 Myxococcota bacterium
CGGGGTGACGCTCCACCTCGTGCGGGCGGTGAGCGCCCCCGACATCGAGGTCGCGCGCGCGGCCCTCGACGCGCTGACGGCCCTCGGCACGCGCGCCGCGGCTCGCGCGGTCACCGCCGCGCTCGAGCACCCCAACATGAACGTGAAGAAGACCGCCGCCGCCGCGCTCGGCTCGCTCGGTGACCGGTCGAGCGTGGGGGCGATGCTCGGCTGGCTCGGCCGACACGACAACCCGGGTCTGCGCGTGGCGCTCCTCGCGTCGCTCGACGCGTTGCTCGGTCCGGCCGCGACGCCCGCGCTCGTCGGCGCCCTCGACGCCGCGGGCTCGGCGGAGTCGCGCGCGCTCCTCCTCGACGCGCTCGACGGACGACTCTCGACGCGCGCGTGTCGGGCGCACCGTGGGGCGCCGTGGTTCGACGCGCTCATCGCGAAGCTCCGCGACGGCGGGTTCACGCTCCGCGACGCGACGGCGGCCGAGGTCGACGACCTCCTCGGACGCGGCGCCGCCCCTGCCGCCACCCCGGCGCGCGATGGTTCGGTACCGAACGATCTCGCGCGCTGGTTCACCCACGGGCTCTCCCCCGCGGACGTCCCGGGTTTTCTGCACGCGTGGCGCGCGCGCGAGGTCCCCGCGGGCAGGGCGATCACGCTGGCGCGGCGCGACGTGGGCGCGCTGCTCACCGCGCTCGACGGCGACGCCGCGTCGCGCGACGCGGTCGTACGTCTGCTCGGCGAGGCTTTCGCGTCCGTGGGCGACATCGACGCGCTCCGCCCGCTCGCGTCGGCGGTTGCGCGCATCGCCGAAGTCCCGCCAGGGGGCGACCGCGCCGCGCACCGACGCCTGCTCACCCTCCTGCTCCCTTCGCTCGACGCCGCCGCTCGCTGGGACCTCTCCGAGCGCTGGCGCGCCCTCGGCCCCGCGCCCGATCCTGGCGCTGCCGACACGCTCGACCTCCTCAGCGCGTGCGGCCGGGCGATCACCCGCGCCGACCTCGACGCGCTCCTCGCGGACTGCGCGCGGACCTCGTCGCCCGTCGCCGTCGCCACGTCGGTCGTCGCTCGCGCGCTCCATGTGACGCTCCCGTCTCCGTCGCAGACGCTCGTCGCGCGCGTGGCAGAGGCGCTGCGCGGTGAAGACTTCCCCGCGCTCGATCTGGTGGTCGACGACGACCCGTTGGAGCTCATCGCCGCGATCGCCGCCGAGCTCCCGTGGCTCCCGCCCGAACGCCGCGCGCTCGCGCTCGACGTCGCGACCGCGCTCCGCCCGATCGGCGTCGCGTGCTGGCGCGGCGGGCCCGACCGCGAGACCCCGGCCCGTCGCGTGAAGCCTCCGCGGCCGACCGATCCAGACCGCGACGCGCCGTCGCGTCGACCCGAGGCGGTGCGCGCGATGCGCGATGGCGAACGCCCCGTCGCCCCCGCGCCGTGGGTGTTGCCGCTGTGGCTCGGCCCGGCCCTCGGCGGCGAGGCGTGGCTCGCGTCTCTCGCCGACGACCTCCGCGACGCCGACGCGCGCAACGACCTCGCGGCGCTCGGGCTCGTTCGCGCGCGGCTGCGACGTCTCGCGGAGGCCGTGGGCACGTCGGAGGCGCGGCTTCGTCTGTGGCGCAGGCTCGTCCCGCCGATCGCGTCGGCGTGGTCGGTCGCGCCGGTCGCTGCGCGCGACGAGGTGAAGCGCGTCCTCCTCGCGTGCCCGGAGCCGATGCGCGCGGCGCTCCTCGCGCCCGCCATCGCGTCGGGGCAGTGGGGCCTGCTGGCGCTCCTGCGCACGGCGTCGGCGGACTCGCCCGTCGCGGCGCTCATCCGGCGAGCGCGAGCGGAGGGCTACGCGGGCCCGACGCCGCCGATGTCCGCGGGCGTGCTGATCGGCGACGCGCCGCCGCCGCCGTCGCCGCCGCCGCAGATCACGCCGCCCTCGCCGCGCGCGGTGCTCGACGCGCTCGATCGCCACGACGCCGAGGTGGTGCGTCGCGCGCTGAAGGAGCTCGCCCGCGAGGGAGCCGACGCGCTGCGTCCCTACCTCGATCGCGCGCTGGCGGACGCGAGGCCCCGGGTGCGCGACCTCGCCGCGCGCCTCGTCCGCACTGCGGGAACGCGCGCGGAGCACCTCGCTCGCGCCCGCGAGCCCCTCGACGATCGACGCGCCGCGGTGCGCGTGTCGGCGATCCGCTCGCTCTCCCACGCGCGCGACCTCGACGCGCTCCCCGCGCTGGTGGACGCGCTCTTCGCGAGCGAGAACGCCGTCCGCAAGGAGGCCCGCCTCGGCCTCGCCCGCTACGGGGACGCCGCGCTCGACGCCCTCGACGCCGCCGCCCGCCGCGAGCGCCCCCACCGCGCGCGACGTCTCGCCGCCGAGCGCGAGCTCCTCGCCGCGAGGTGAGAGCTACCGCGCGCGGCAGATCCCGTAGGTGGGGTCACAGAGCGCGTCGGGCCCGCAGGCCGCGTCGCTGTTGCACCCGCAGTAGCCGTAGCGGGTGAGGCAGGTGCGCCCGGGCCCGCAGTCGGTGGACGCGCTGCACGTACAGCGCCGCGGCGACGCCGTGTTGCAGGTGCTCCCGGCGGTGCAGTCGCCGTTGCTCGCGCAGACGAAGCGGCAGACGCCCGTCGCGGCGTTGCAGGAGGCGGCGCCGCAGAGCGCCTGGGGGTTGGCGGTGCACGACGGGTAGCAGACCGAGTCCGTCCCCCCCACCGAGCGGCAGAGGTAGCCCGCGCGGCACCCCGACGCGCCGGTGCACGTACGGAGGCAGAAGTTGGCCGAGCCGTCGGAGATGCAGAGCGAGCCCGCGGGGCAGTCGTCGCGCGTGCACGGCCGCGTGCAGTAGCCGCCCTGCCACCCGATGGCGTTGGGGAAGCACGTCGGCGCCGTCGCATCGCAGTCGGCGTTGCTGCCGCAGGGCGCGCCGGGCCCGGTGGGGACGCACGCCCCGGCGCGGCACCGCTGCGACGCGGGGCACGCGCGGCCGCAGGCGCCGCAGTTGCCCCGGTCGGTCTGGAGGTTGATGCACGATCCGCCGCAGGTGGTGAGCCCCGACGGGCAGCTCGTGGTGCAGGTGCTGCCAGCGCAGACCTGACCCGCGGCGCA
>JBPOHC010000994.1:0-27623 GCA_052035985.1 Myxococcota bacterium
CACGCTCCGCCTTGGAGAGCGGCGTGGCGAGCAGGCGGTCGATGCGGGACTGGTCCGGGAGACGGACGTCCGAGGGCGGCACGGCAGGCATCGACGTGCTGGGCGACGAACGGCCGGGGACCACCGAGGGAACCGGAGGGGAGGGGGCGATAGACGGAGTGGCCTGCTCCGGGTCCGGCTCGGGCGAAGGGGGCGGCGCGGCTGCACGGGCGGTGCGCGCGTGGAGGGCGAGGGCACCGGCCGCGGCGCCCCGCGCCAGGCCCGCGGCGAGCCCCGCCCGGCCGATCGGCCGGGGCGGGGAGCGGAGGAAGTCGGCGAGGGTCATATCTGATCCTACCTCGGCCCGGCGACGTCACCCGCTCGATTCGGGCGTGCGCGAAGCGGGGAGCCTTCGCGCGACGAGGTGCAGAGCGGAGCGCATTCTCGGGGCATTCTGCGACCGCCTCGACGTTGCGGAGGGACCCGCACCGGCACCTCCCCAGGAGCGCAGCAAGCGGTAGAGGGCGAATTTCTCCGCCCCTCGCCCGCGTCCCCCGCTAATCTCTCGGGGATGGACCTGACACCATGTTGACCATGTTCCTCGTGCCGAGCGTGCCCGCACGCGATGAAGCTGTGTTCTGGCAGCTCCAACTCCTCGGCCCGGCCTACGGCTTCGACATCAAGATGGCGCAGCGGTCCAGGGTCACTCCCGTCGCGGCGGACGCACAGGCTTCGATCCGTGACTCGGATGTGGTGGTTGCCATCGTGACCAAACCTCTCGCCGTCCACGCGCTCGCGGAGCTCGACGCGGCACGTCGGTACGGCAGACCCGTTCTCGTGGTCGTCGACGCCGCACTGGGACGCAAGGCGAACATTCCGGAGGGAGTGGAGACCGTGCAGTTCGTGCCCGGCAGCGACATCAGCCAAGTCGCCACCGGGATCATGGAGCACCTCGGGCATGTCCTCCCCCAGCCGGCCCCTTCTCCAAGCGTACCGGCACCGCGTCCAGCCGACAACATGAAGGTCGCCGTGGGGTGGGTCGTGGGAGTGGGTCTCGGGCTACTCGCCCTCGCTGCGCTCGCCAAGAAGAAGTGAGCCGTGCCGAAGCCCGCCGAGGCGATCGTAGATTCGACGGTGATCCTCAACCTCGCGAAGACGGGTCGCCTCGATAAGCTCTGCAAGCTGATCGGGACCATCTACGTCCCCGTGTGCGTGCGCCGCGAGACCAAACTGTACGGGCGCCGACGCCACCGGCCCGACGTGGAACGGTTCAAGCGCAAGACCACCCTGTGCAACGAGTGGTCGCCCGCGATCTTCGCAGCGGCGCTGGCAACGTTCCGCCAGCAGACCCCGCGGTGCAGCAACCGAGGCGAAGCCGAGATGATCGCGCAGGCCGCGCTACGTCGCGTGCGCCTCGTCCTCACAGACGATCAGGCGGCGACGCGCTACGCCCAGCTTCGTGGGCTCGAGGTCTGGGCGACACCTCTGATCCTCGTGAAAATCGCAGCCTCTACATGAGGGACCGGGCTGTTCGTGAGCCACTGCGAGGCGCATCGTGGCGCACGTTTTGGGGGTGGTAAGAGTTGGTTACCGTGCCAACGACATGGTGAGTTTTGGGGCAAAACTAGCCACTACCCGCAAGGTCTGGGTCGAGCGAGGGAGCCGCTTGAAGGTGCGTCCCTTCACCGTGTGGGATCCCGAGGGGCGCGCCACGCGCGTGGAGCCCGGCGACGCGCCCTACCTCGACCGCCTCACGTTGAGCGAGCTCGACGACGAGGCCGAGGCGCGTTCGCCGAAGCGCACGCGGACCCTTCACCTTCGTCCGGGGACGGGGGTGTGCGTCTACGGTCGGCGCTCGCAGGGCGACGCCGCGCCGACGGGCGGGGACGGCTACCGCGACGCCGCCCGAACGCTCGCGCTGCGACCGCCCGACGACGGCCCGCTGGAGATCCACGCGGAGTCGCCGGTTCCGCAGCTTCGCGCGGAGCTCGATCGGGCGAGGTTCTGGCGGCTCCTGTGTCCCGCGGCCCTCGCGCTGGCGGAGCTCTTCGCGTTCTCGACCTTCATCGCGCAGGTCACGAAGGGCCGCACGCTCGACGCGACGGTGACCAGCGTCACGCAGCGCTACGAGAGCGGCTGGGTCGGCGGTCGCGGAGGAGGCCACGCCACCCGCACCGCCGTGACGGTCGTGTGCGCGGAGCCGCGCGACCATGCTGCGGCGAGGGGCCTGGGCGAGGTGTGCACCCGCGTGGCGAGCGGCGACGTCGGACGCTTCTGGCGAGGCGCCTCCGTGCGCGTGCTCACCGTCGACGGCTGGCCCGAGGCCAACCAGGTGGGCGAGCACGGGAGCGTCCACTGGCTCGTGGTGGCCTTCACCCTGGGCGCGCTGATGCTGTTCGTCACGGGCGCCCCGCAAGGCGTCGTGGCGCCCTGGCGCGTGAGCGGCCGCGAGACCGCCTGATCGCACCGCAGCGCGCGTCAGCGCCGGCGCGCACGCGTCACCCCTCGCCGAGCCACCGGCGCCACACGCGCTCGTCGTCGAGCCACGCGCGCGACCGATCGCAGACGGCTCGGATGCGCGCCGCGTCCCACGCCGCGCCGACCACGACGGCGTCGCCGAGCGCGGGGTCGGGCTTGTCGCCGCAGACCCTCACGAACTCGGCCAGCATGCAGCGGTGACGGATGGCCTCCGCGAGCGTCGCGGGCTCGTGCTCGAGGCACGCGAGGGCGAGGCGCGCGAGGAGCTGCGCGTCGACGCAGGCGTAGACCACCCTGTGGTCGAGCGCGCGGATCGCGGCGGCGTGGTCGCCCCGCGCGGCGTGGTCGTCGGCGGCGCGCGCGCGGGCGAGGGCGGCGCGCAGCGTGTCGCGCTCGTCGTCGCAGACCTCGGGAGGGGCGGCGTCGTCGAGGATCTCCAGGCAGAAGCCGAGCCTGCAGGGGCCGCCGTCGACGGAGCTCCCTCGCGCCCACGCGCGCCTCGCGGCGGAGGCGTCGCCGAGGAACGCGTGCGCCGCCCCGGTGAGGTGCCACCCGTGGCGGGTGAGGGCGTCTTCGGGCGTGGTCGCCAGCGCGTCGAGCGCGTCGCGCCAGCGGTGAGACAGCGCGTGCGTGTCGGCGAGCGCGAGGGCCACGTCGGGGTGCCTCGGAAAGCGCCTCGCAGCCGCGAGGGCGACGACGAGCGCGGAGTCTTTGAGCCCGCTCGCGGCGAGCAGTCGGACGGCGCTCGTCACGGGGGCGGGGTCCTTCTTCGCGTCGGTGAGCCGCCGCACCCACGCGTCGAGCCCGCGCTCGTCGAAGGCCGCGACGCGCGCGAGGGACGCCGGCGCCTTCTCGTCGTCGCTCGGCGAGTCGAAGGGGTCGCACGCGAAGGGCGGGGCGAGGTCGGGGGTGTCGCGTCGGCTCCACGCGCGCCCGATCAACGACCCCGGGGGGTCACGGTCGAGGGGCACGACCTGGAGGCGGTCGAAGCCGTCGCTCACGGCGACGGCGCGCCGCGCGTCGCGGTCGGTGAAGAGCACGGCGCGGTGCGGGACGCGGAGGCTGTAGCGCTCGCGGAGCTCGTCGTCGCGCGCGTCGATGGCGACGAGGCGGCGCTCGTCACCGGCGCCAGTGAACAGCACGAAGACGCACTCGCGCTCGTGCGAGGCGACCGCCTCGTGGCCCGACTCGCCGCAGCGCGTGGCGATCACGGGGCCGTCGGCCAGGGAGCCGTCGGGCATCACGCGCGAGAGGCAGAGGTCGCCGCGGAGGTCGCCCTTCGCGCGGTCGGTGGTGCGGAGGGCGAAGAACCCTCCCCGGGGGTGCTCGATGAAGCCGAAGAAGTTCCGCCCCGGGGCGAGGACGACGGGGGTGAGCGGGCGCCCCTCGGCGTCGACGATGTCACCGCGCTGCGTCACGCGGTCGAAGAGGCACATCGCCTGGGAGGGGCCGGGGATGGGACGGACCCAGTGCTGGCCGGGGATGTCGCGGTGGACCGCCCACGCGTCGATGTCGACGACCACCGTCGAGGGCCCGCGGCGCGCGCCCGTCGTGACGAGCCACGCGCGCCTCCCGTCGGGGGAGACGTAGCGCCACTTCGACTTGCACCCGCGCTCGAGGATCTCGGACTCCGCGCGCCACGCGACGAGCTCGAGGGTCCGCCGGTCGATGCGCGCGAAGTCTCCGTCGCTCGAGAGGAGCAGCAGCGCGTCGCCCGCGAGGTGCGCGGTGAAGCCGTCGAAGGCCGCGGGGAGTCGCAAGGACACGCTCCGCAACGGGAGACCCCGGGCCACGTCGAAGACGTCGATGAGCATCCACGGCCCCAGCGCGTTGAGGGCCACGAGCTCACCCCGCGCGGCGTCGAGCGTGAACTCCACGTTGTCGAAGCGGTCCGAGCGCGCCGCGAGGAGCCCCACCGGCGCGCTCCCCGCGAGCTCCCACCGCCGCGCCCGCGCCCGCTCTCGCTCGGCCAGGCCCGCGTCGACGTCGAGCCACCGCGCCCGCTCGGGCTCCTCGGTGCGCGCGATGAGCGACGCCGCGTGGCCGCGCGCGGCGAAGAGCTCCCCCGCCTGCTCGCAGCGCGACAGGGCGTCGGCCCGCGCGGCGCGCGCGTTGAGCTCGGTGATCCGCGCGTGCATCGCCGCGACCTCCGCGCGCTCGTCGTCGTTGAGCAGCCGCGCGTCGACGCGGTTGAGCCGCCGCTGCGCCAGGAGCGTATCGCCCGCCGCGAGCGCCGCGCGGGCCTCGTCGAGCACGGCGCGGTTGGCCCTTCGGAGGTCCTCTCGCCGCGCCGCCGCGAGGCGATCGGCGAGGGCGCCCGCCGCCGCGCAGCCCCCGAGGAGTCGCTGGTGCGCCGTGAGCGCCGCCGCGGGCGCGAGGTCTCCGCGCGCCTCGGCGTCGAGGGCTCGCCGCAGCGCCAGCACGGCCTCGACGACCTGCGCGGGCCGCGCGCGCGGCGCCGACGCGAGGATCTCCCCGATCCACCCGAGCGCGTCGAGGGAGACCCCCTCCCGGGCCCCCCGTCGCTGCGCGTCGTCGAGCGCGAGGTACTCCCCGAGGGCCGTCGCGAGGTCGCCGTTCAAGAGCTCGTGACGCACGCGCTCGACCTTCGCCTGCTCTGCGCGGGCTCGCGCCGTGGAGAGGCCGTGCGCGAGGCGCGACTCGAGGTTGGTGACAACGGCCCCCAGGGCCCGCGCCGCTTCGATCGCTGTCTTCGCTTCGAGGAGGCTCTCGGCGTCGAGCGCGCGCGCCGCTTCGGCGAGGTGACGGGCCATCGCCGCGGCGTGCTCGCGGTCGCGGTTCTCACGCAACGCGCGCTTCGCGGGTTCGCTCCCCGGCCAACGCGCGAGGATCGCTCGGGCCCGTCGGCCGACCTCGTCCCAGGCCCCCTCCTCGCGGGCGCGTAGGAGGGCCTCTTCGGCGCGCGCCCGCTCGTGCACCTCGAGCCTCGCGACGCCCTCGGTGAGCGCCTCGAGCTCGACGCGCGTGGGGTCCACGGCGCGCGCGGCCTCGTGCATCCGCCGCGCGTACCCGACGTCCTCCGCGAGGAGGGCCTCGCGCCCGAGGGCGACGTAGACGTCCGCCGCGCGCGTGGGGGGGAGGTGCTCCGCGAGCCGCTCGGCCGCCTCGCGGTGACCGCGTCGCGCGTGGGCGAGCCCGAGCCTCGCGCGCACCTCGACGCGCGCGAGGGCCGCGTCGTCGAGCTCATCGGCGAGCCGGAGGGCCGCGTCGTCGTCGCAGAGGTGATCGACGAAGAGCTCGAGGAGGTGGGGCGCCGCGGCCGACGGGCGCTCGGCGTAGGCGCGCTCCATGTGGTAGCGGGCGACTTCGAAGTCGAAGGCGGCGAGGGCGGCGCGGCCGAGGCGCAGCGGGTCGTCGTGCTCGCGCTCGGCCGACGCGACGGGGGGGCCCACGAGGGGGGGAGGGAGCAGCGAGTCGCGCGTGTCGAGGCGCCACCGGACCCAGGCGCGGGCGTCGTCGTCGAGGTCGGCCACGATGGCGTGGCACCCGTCGATGGGGTGAAACCGGTGGGCGATGCTGACGGTGTGCTCGCCGCGCGCGTCGGGCACCACGCGGAGCTCGTCGCGGTAGGTGCGAATGAGGAGGCTCTGAAGCCTGGACTTGAGGGCGTAGCGGGTGAGGGTCTCGACGCGGCTCAGGTCGCGCCCGGTGGGGTTCACGTCGCGGATCAGCGACGCGAGGCGCTTGAGCTCGGGCGGCGCGCGCCCTTCGAGGAGCTCTGCGGCCTCGCGCTCGATGCGGTGGCGGGGAACGCGTGCGACCTCGTCTCGCTTGAAGCGTGTCATCGGGAGGCGGCGAAGATACCCAGAAGCGTCGTCGCGCTTGAAGGACGAAGGGGGACCCTGTCGGGGGGGTGGCCCCTCACGAAATGGCTATTTTGTCCGAGAAACGTGCTTTGTCCGACCGGTCGGACAGCGGGGGAACGCCCTCGACGCCCGCCGGGTCCGTCGCTACCGCGCGCGGAAGCGGATCATCCCGACGACGTTGGTGCCCGCCGCGGGGTAGCCCGCGCCGTAGGGCGTGAAGGCGCCGTTCCAGACGTTCTCGACGGCGGCGCCCACGATGACCGAGGGCGTCACGGCGACGCCGCCTCGGAGGGTGAGCGAGGCCCACCCGTCGACCTGCGTGCAGGTCGCGGCGCCCCCGGGGCAGAGCCGCACGTCCTCGCGGTCCGAGGTGGCGAGGCGCGTCTGGGGGAGACCCCCCGTGAGCACGACGTCGACCCACGCGCGCTCGCTGCGCCAGCCCGCCGCGGCGCGCCCCGTCGCGGGGGGGAGCTTCGCCACGGGCTCCGTCACGCTGTTGCCCGCGTCGTCGGGGAAGGTCGCGTCGCCCTGCGTGTACATCGCCGCCACGGAGCCGTAGAGCCCCGAGCGCGCGCGCCAGGTGAGGTCGAGCTCGGCGCCCCACATCGTCGCGTCGCTGGCGTTCTCGCGCGTGTAGACCCTCCGCCCGTCGACCACGGTCATGCCGTTGAGCGTCGAGGGCACGCGGACCACGAGCCCCGTGAGGGCCGAGCCGAAGACGAAGAGCGAGCCCGTCCAGCCGTCTCTCACCACGCGCGCGCCGACCTCCGCCGTCCACGACCGCTCGGCGCCGAGGGAGGCGTTGGGCGTGTCGAACGAGCGCGCGCCGGCGCCGAGGGCTTGAAAGTCGTCGAGGTTGGGCGCGCGAAAGCCCGTGAGGCCGTTGACCATCAGGGCGACGCCCTCGCGCACGAGGTAGCGCGCGCCGATCGAGGCCACGGGCGCGACGAGGAGCTGATCCATCGCGGGGGCCGCGCCGTCGACGGGGGCGGTGGTCCGCACGACCGCGAGGCGAACGCCCGCCTCGCCGAGGAAGCGCGCCCCCACGCGCTGCTGGTAGAGCCCGTAGAGTCCGCTGGAGAGGTAGGTGCTGCCGCCGACGTAGCGCCCGCGGGCGGTCTCGACGGGGCGCCCGGTGCGGGCGGTGTCGGTGCTGCTCTCGACGTCGTCGAGGGTGGCCTCGGCGCCCGCGGTGAAGCGCGCGTCGCGGTGGCGCGCCTCGAGCTGCACCGACGCGACGCCGGTGAGCACCTGGTCGCGCTCGGTGTCGGTGCGGCCCTCGCGGAAGCGGTCGCGGAGCTCGGTGCGCACGATGGCGCCGACGCGGGCGCTCAGCGCGAACGAGTCCGTCGCGTAGCGCCAGGTGACGTACGCGAGGTCGCGCTGCTGGAGCCTGAACACCCTGAGGTCGGAGGGGGTCGAGAGGTCGGGCCGCGGGGCGTCGGTGAGCGCGCTCGTGTGAAACGCGACGCCGATGCGCTGACGATCGCTGAGGCGCGCCGTGGCGCGGACGCTGAGCGCGCGATCGCCGTAGCCGGTGTAGGGCTGCGCGCCGAGGTCGCCGCCCGCGACGAGCTGCCCGTTGAAGCCGAGGGAGCCGCCGAGCACGAGGCCGAAGCGGCCGACCTCGCCCTCGATGAAGCCGTTGGTGACCGCGGAGCGCTCCGCCGACGCGCCGCGGAGCATCGCCTCGCCGCGCCACTGGAACGAGCCGTCGGCGCGCGGGATCGCGTCGATGGGGGTGACCTGCACGACGCCGCCGAGGGCGTCGGAGCCGTACATCACGCTGGCGGGGCCGCGCACCACCTCGACCCGCTGCACGATCGATGGGTCGATGAGGTTCAGGAGCGCGTTGCCGCCCACCTTGGTGAGCGAGTCGCTCAGGCGGAGGCCGTCGAAGAGCAGGAGCGCCCGCTGACCCCCGAGGCCGCGGAGGAGCGGCGCCGCGGAGGCGCTCGTGGTCCGCTGGACGAACACCCCGGGGAGCTCGTCGAGGCGCTCGCCCACGTCGCGCGCGAGGGCGCGTCGGGCGCTCGCGGTCGAGTCCGCGGAGACCGCGCGGGGCGTGTCGAGGAGCGCCTCCTCACGGCGCGCGGGCGCGACGATGGTCACCTCGTCGTGGGGCTCCGCGGCGTCGCGCCGCGCGGCGGGCATCGGCTGCGACGAGGCCGCGAGGGGCGCGGCGATCAGCGACAGGAGCAGCGTCGCGCTCGCGTGGCCGCGGGCGCCGTGTGCGTTCTTCATCAGAGTTCTCTCTCGACAGAGACGGGAGCAGACGCCTCGCACGGCACCACAGCCGCGGCAGGGCGCAACTGGATTCGTTGCGTCACTTCGACGCATCGACCCTGTCGGGGGGTGCCTCCTCGCGAAATGGCTATTTTGTCGCAGAGACGTGTTTTGTCCGACCGGTCGGACAGCCGTCGTGGCGCCGCCTTCAGAGCATCGTCCGGGGGACCTCGTCGACGGTCACGACGCCCCCGACGCCGATGACCAGGTTTGTGCGCCGCGCGGCCCACTGCGCGAACTCCGCGGCGCCCGCCGGGGGGAGCGTGATCGAGAGCACCGCGGGGAGCTCCGCGGGGAGCGCCACCACGATCGCCTCGTCGCTCGCGTCGAGCGCGAGGTGACGCCCGTCGAGCGCGTTCACGCCCAACACCCCGAGCCTCGGGACCACCACCGCGGCCTCTCGCTGTCCCCGCTCGTAGAGGCTCACCGAGCCGTCGGGCGAGAGCCCCAGCGCCGCGTCGCGCTCGATGGGGACGGCGTCGAAGCCCTCGCCGAGCCACCCGGTGTCGCAGCGCTCGTCGTCGCAGCGCGTGTACCAGAGCGCGCCGCGGTCGTCGCTCGCCACCATCGACGACGCGTCGACGAAGCGCAGCGCCTCGACCCGCGCGACGTGGAACGCCGCGGGCGCGTTGGAGAGCGTCGTGACCCCCCGGGCCTCGACCACGCCGAGCCACGGCCCCGCGGCCGCGAGGCGCCCCCCTCGCACCGCCAGCGCGCTCGCGCCGCGAAGCTCGCGAAAGGCCGCCGCGCGGATCTGCGCCCACGGCGCGTCGCCCGAGCTCACCCGACGCCACACGGGGTCGCCGCCGCGCGCCACCGCCGCCGCGCGCGCGCCGTCGTACGACACCGCCACCGCCGAGGGCGCCGCGCCGTCGAGCAGCGCCGCGCGGGTCACGCGCTGCGAGGCGGCGTCGATGAGCACACCGCGCCCGTCGGCGAGGCCGAGGAGCACGAAGGTCCCAGCGGCGTTGACGGCGACGGTCGAGGGTTCGGCCAGCGAGAACTCCAGCGCGCCCGTGGCGAGGTCGATCACGCGCACGCCCACCCCCGGCGCCGCCACCGCCGCGCGGCCACCGGGAAGCGACAGCACCGTCGCGCGCGTCCACGGCCCCCCGGCGGGCGTCACGGGCCCCGGGGGGAGCTCGCGCCAGCGCGCCGTGCGGACCTCGAGCGCGAGGCGGCCGTAGAGGTGGAGCGTCCCCGACGCGTCGACGCGCAGTCGGCGCCCGCTGTTCGACGCCGACGGCGTGGGCGCGGGGAGCGGCGCCGCGTCGGGCGCCTCGACGGGGCGTGAGGTCACCGTCGCGCTCGCGCCGTCGGGGGCGACGACGATGACCCCCCCGGGGGAGACGTCCGCGGCGAGGCGGGTCTGGCCGCGCTCCGCGTCCCAGCGCATGAGCTGCTGCGCGGCGTCGGTCCAGAAGAGGGCGTCTCCCCCCGGGGCGAGCGCGATGGAGCGCACGCGCTGACGCGCCGGGATGCGTTCGATGAAGCCGCTGGTCACGTCGACGCGGTAGACGACATCGCCCGCCGCGCAGGCCGCGAGCGAGCCGTCTTCGCGCAGCGCCACGTTCGACGTGCAGGGAATCCTCGCGCTCACGCCGCGGTCGACGAGGCCGAGGGCGAGGGCGCGCATCGAGGCCGTGGCCCTCCCCCCCGCGCGGGCCGCGCTCACGAGCCACGCGAGGGCCGCGCTCGGGTCGTCGCGGCGGAGCGCGTGCGCGGCGGCGAAGGCCCGCTCCACGGCGTCGCCGCGCGCGGCCTCGGTGAGCGTCGCGAGGCGGTCGTACGCGGACTGCGCGCGCTCGGTGGCGCGGCGCTCACGCACCATCGAGCGCGCGGCCAGGCCGCCGAGGGCGAGGGCCAGGACCGAGAAGACGAGGGCGTTCCCGCGGCGGCGGCGGCGCTCGCTCACCGACGACGCGTCGGCGAACGACCGCTCCGTCGGCGTCAACACATCATCGTAGAGCTCGCGCCATCGCACGAGCTCGCGCAGGAGGGTTCCGCGCCAGAGGAGCTCGGCGCGGCGCCCCACGGCCTCCCACTGCTTCGCGGCGGCGGCGAGCTGCTCGTGGAGCGCGCGGTCTTCGCGGCCCGCGTCGAGCCACTTGCGGAGCCGCTCCCATGCGCGGGCGAGGGCCTCGTGCGAGACCGTCCAGGTGCCCGTCGAGGGGTCTCCCTCGCACTGAACGAGGCGCGCCTGGGCGTAGACCTCCAGCGCGCGCGCGACGGTCTCGGGTCGATCTGCGGCCCTCGCGTCGAGCTCCGCGCGGGTCGCGTAGCGGCGCGTCCCGTCGTTGGCGAAGAGGCGCGTGAAGACCGCGCGCGCGGCGTCGCGCTCCTCCGACGAGAGGCCCTCGTACACGGCGTCGGCGTGGGCCCCGAGCGCGCCCGCGACGCCGCCGATGGCCTCCCACCCCTCGCGCGTGAGGAGCTTCTTCGCGCGGTCGCGCCGGTCCCACCACGCGCGCAACGCGAAGGCCACGAGGGGGAGCACCTCGGCGCCGCGCTCAGCTTCCGCGAGGATCTCGTCGACCACGGCGGGGTCTTCGATCGCGTGACCCGCGGCGAGGCAGGGCTCGACGATCGCCGCGCGCAGCGTCGCGCCCCGCAGCGGACGCACCAGCTCCGTCGCGCGCCCGAGCCGCGCGCCGAGGTCACCGAGGGCGCCGAGGCGATCGAAGAGGTCGCTGCGCGCCGTCGCGAGCACGCGCACACCTCGGGGTGCCAGATCGATGAGCCGCGTGAGGGCCGCGGCCACGGCGTCGCGCTCTTCGAGGGACGCGACGGTCACGAGCTCCTCGAGCTGATCGACGAGGAGCAGCACGCCCTCGCCGTGTCGCGTGACGCCCTCACGCAGCGCGCGCGCGAGGCCGTCGGGGTGATCGCGGAGGTCGCGCGCGAGCGCGTCGGCGTCGAGCGCGAAGCACGTCGCCACGGCGCCCGCGAGGGCCGCCACGGGAGAGCGCCCCGGCAGCACGCGCACCACGCGCCACGAGGGATGCACCCCGAGGGCTCCGTCGATCACCCTCGGCGCGACGCCCGCGCGCGCGAGCGAGCTCTTGCCCGCGCCCGAGGGGCCCACGAGCACCACGACCGCCTCGGCGCGCAGCCGCTCGATCACGCGGCTCACGTCGTCTTCGCGGCCGAAGAAGCGGTCGCGGTCGTGGGCGTCCATGGGGCGCAGCCCGGGGTACGGCGCGTCGGGCGGCGCGGCGCGCGCGGACACCTCGGCGCGCGCCACGCGGTCGAGTGCGGTGAGCAGCTCCTGCGCGCCGGAGAAGCGCGCGGCGCGGTCTTTCGCGAGGCACCGCTCGATGACCTCGACGAGGCCCGTGGGGAGGTCTGCGCGCTGCGCGACGACGGGCTCGCAGCCGACGTCGCTCATCACCTGAAACGCGACCTCGACGAGCGAGCGACCGACGTAGGGAGGCCGCCCCGTCGCGAGGTGATAGAGCGTCGCGCCGAGGGACCACACGTCGCTCGCGCCGTCGGCGCCCTCCATGCGCCAGACCTCGGGGGCCATGTAGAAGGCCGTTCCCGTGGCGCCGGTGTCGCCGCCGCTCGACGAGGGGGTCGAGCCGGGCCGCGTGGGCGCGACGCCCGCCGCGAGGGTGTCTTCGAGGTCGAGGCTCGGGGGAGCGTCCGAAGTGGGAGGGGGAGGGGGCGTCACCGACGAGGGGAGGGGGGCCTCGGTGGCGATCTTCGCGATGCCGAAGTCGAGGACCTTGAGCGTCCCTTCGTCGGTGACGAAGAGGTTCGAGGGCTTGATGTCGCGGTGCACGACGCCGCACGCGTGCGCCGCGGCGAGGCCCCGCGCGGTCTCGATCGCGACGGAGAGCAGCGCGCTCGGGGGGAGGGGGCCCTCGCGCTCGATGGCGACGTCGAGGGAGCGGCCGCGGAGGAGCTCCATCACGAGGAAGGGCGCCGCGTCGACGACGCCCGCGCGGAACACGGTGACCACGTTGGGGTGCGAGAGCCTCGCCATCGCGCGCGCCTCGCGCAGAAATCGCTCGACGAGGTCGGGCGTGAGGTCCGCGTCGGCGACGACCTTGAGCGCCACGTCGCGCTCGAGGAAGCGGTCGCGCGCGAGGTACACGACGCCCATCGCGCCGCGCCCGAGCTCGCGCACGATGTCATACCCGTCGATGCGAGGGGGGCCGCGCACGGCGCGGATCATAGACCTGCGCTCCGGTCACAGCGCGACGCGTCGCACGTCGAGCTCGGGCGCGAGCCGATACCCGTCGTCGAAGCGCTGCAGCGCGCCGTCGGGGAGCTGGCGTCGTAGCCGGTTCATGGTGACGTAGACCCGGTTGAGCCCGGCCTCGTACTCGGGGCGCTCGTCGGGCCAGCCGAGCTCCATGAGCTCGACGCTCCGGAGCGGCGCCTGCGCGGCGAAGAGGTGGTGCTCGACGAGGGCCTGCACGATGCGCCGCGCGGCGCCGCGGAGGGGCTGCGGCGCGTCGCGGCCGACGGCGATCCACGAGGCGTCGCTGTTCACCCGAAGCGCGGCGTCGTCGTGGTCATCTGGAGGCGTCGCGAGGGCGCGCTCGACGACGCGTTCGAAGCCCCGGGGGTCGAGGCTCACGCCGAGGAGGCTGCGGATCCGCTCGGCCTGCGTGACAGCCTCTTCGACGCTCGCGCGCTGCGACGGGAGCGCTCCGACGATGCGCTGCTCGACCCAGCGCAGCGCCTCGGAGAGCACCGAGTCGCGCGCTTCGAAGCCCGCCTTGAGCACCGCGCCGAGCACGCCCGCGGAGTCGATGTGGCACACCACCGAGCGCATGAAGAGCATCAGCGCGAGGTAGTCGCCCGCGGGCGACGCGCGGCCCCCGATCGCGAGCTCGGGGGCTTGGAAGTAGGGCAGCTCGCCGTCGGGCATCCCCCGCGCGTCTTCGACGGGAAAGTTCGCGCCGAAGCCCACGATGCGCCACCGCCCCGAGGCGTCGAAGAGCACGTTCGCGCCCGAGAGCCGCCCGAGGCACAGGGGCTCCGGCGCGGCGCGGTGCGCGGCCTGGAGGGCCTTGCGGATCCCCACGACGAACGCGTCGCCCGCGGCGTAGGGGATCTTCAGCCCCGCGCGCCCGAGGAGCGAGGTCACCTGGATGCCGTCGGCGACGGCGTCGCAGGCGAACTCGAGCACGGGCCTCCCCGCCAGGGTCCGCCGCGCGCTCACGGCGGGCACCGCGTCGTGGCGGATCGCGTCGTGCGCGCGCTGCACCGACGCGAGCGCCGCCCCGGCCGCCGCCACGTCGGCCCGTCGCCCGGGAACCACCAGCACACACCGCTCGCCATCGCTCCGACGGAGGGCGCGGAGGATGTGCCACGCGGACCTCACCCGGATCGCTTCGAGATCTTGATAGACGCTGTACAGGGGTTCGTTGTGCACGGTTCGTCGAGGCGATCTGTCCCGACGCTATCACAGCATTTGCGCCGGTTCTTTGCGCAAGTCGCGACGGATTCGGCGTGCGCGTCCGTCCGGCGAGACCCGGCGCCGCCGTCGCGCCGACACGGTGGGAGGTGATCCTTACGCACACTTACGGCTGAGGGAGAGACTCCGCGGGGGCGGGGTACGAATGGGCATACGACGCCGACGGCAGGCAGGGGCCACACGGTGTGGCAGCTCGTCGCGCTCGGTCGGTGGCTTCGCTCTTTGGGAGGGTTCCTTCGATGACGAACCGTTTCTTCTGCTTCGCGCTCTCGGTCGCCGCGGTGGTCTCTGGGACGGGCTGCGCCTCGCTCGGGCATCGCGGGACGCGGAGCGCGTCTTCCGCGAGCGGCGCGGGCTACCGGGGCACGGTCACCTTCACCAACCGCAGCGCGCTGCGGGTCTGCACGATCGAGGCGCTCTTTCAGCAGAGCCACTACGCCCGCGTCGACAGGGAGCTCGCGACGGGCGCGAGCGCGACCTTCGAAGCCCCCGAGAACCTCACGGCGCTCTTCGTCACCGAGTGCGGCTCCAACCGCGTGCTCTTCGGGCGCTCGCCGCGGACGCAGGGCGCCGCGCGCCTGAGCGGGCTCCAGCACGGCGCGATCGCGCTCTACGACGTCGGCGCGGCCCCCGCATCGGCGGCCGACCACCACGCCCTCGCGGCGGACCCCGAGGCGATGGCCGACTGGCACGCGAGCGTGGCGACGACGTGGTACCGCGCTCCCTCGGACGCGATGAACAGCGCCGCGGCGCGCGACGAGGCCATGACCGCGCTGCGGTCGTACAGCCAGGGGCGCGGAGACCGAGACACCTTCCTCTCGCTGCGCATCCTCTCGCAGGAGTGGAACATCGAGCGGAACCGCACGACGCAGGCGATCCTGGCGCGCTCGTTCACCGCGGCCGTCACGGCCCGGCTGCCCTCGGGGTACTGCCAGGCCTACGGCGCCACGTTCTACCAGACGTACACGGGCGCGGGCTTCGACACGCGGATCCAGTCGCGCGGGTCGAGCGCGAACCTCCGCATCCCCTGCACCGTCGCCGAGTGGGCCGCGACGCAAGCCGACTGGGCGCACTGACGCGCGCGGGCCTCGCGGTTCATCGGGGGCGATGAACCGGATCATCACCCCTGATGAACGCCGTCCCCCCCTCCGCGCGAGGACCGACCGTCGAGATGTCTCTGTCGTTTACGCAGCGTTGGAGTGACGATGAGCCATGAGTGACACCCCTCCCACATCCGCATCCGAAGGAACCCCTCCCGTGAAGCAAGGCAATCCCCTGGTCGTGGCCGCGGTGGCCATCGTCTTCTTCGGCGCGCTCGGCGGCATCGTCTGGTGGCAGCGCTCGACGGTGGTGCGCGGAGGCCCGCTCGCGCTCGACGCGCGCCAGGACGGCGAGATCGACGGACCGGGTACGCCCGGCCGCAACGTTCCCGGGAGGGAGAGCGTGACCGGCGACGTCGCCGACGTCTGGACGATCGCGCTCGAAGCGAACCAGGCCTACTCGGTGCAGGTCTGCACGCCGTCGAGCGGACCGCGCAGGTATAACCCCGCGTTCGTCGTCGAGGCCCCCGCCGGGTCGAGTCCGCGCGTGCTCGCAGACACCGGCGCGGCGATCGGCGGCACCCCCGCCGACCTCCTGCGGGTCTACGTCCCGACGCGCGCGGGGACGCACTCGATCTGGGTCTACAAGCCCTTCAACTACACCGGCGGGAGCTATCGCATCCGCGTGACCCGCGGCGCTCGCAGCGAGGCCGACGCGTCGCTGTGCATGTGACGCGGTCGCGCGTGAGCGGCGGCGCGTCCGACGCGCGCATCACCCCAGGAACAGGATGATGAACTACCTCTTCAGCTATCTGCCCTTCGCGATCCTGATCGGGCTCGGGATCTACCTCTCCCGCAAATGGAGGCACAACACCCTCGCCACCATGCTGTTTCATCCCGACGAGCGGGTGCTCCACGAGCTCCGCGACGTCGGCTACGCGTACCGCCCCGTGCCCGCTCCGGGTGAGTCGCGCGCCGATTCCTTCTACGCGGGGCTCTCGGCCGCGACGGTCCGCGTAACCAATCAGCGTATCGTCATCGCCACGCCGGCCGCAGGTGGCCCCGCGATCCGCTGCGCGATCTACCGCGATCACGTCCCCCCGCACGCGGGCGCATCGATTGATGTGGGCTACATCGTCGGCGCCGTGCGTGACGCCGACGTCACCGAAGAGGCGAAGGGAGACAAGGTCCGCTTCGAACTGGTGACGAGCGGGTCGTGCCCCGCCGAGCGCGTGTGGCTCGAGACGCCGCTCCCGGGGCCATTCAGGGCGTTCTTCGGTCGGAGCTGACGACCCCAGCCGTGCGCGGCGTCGCGCGGGTCAGGTCGCGCGCGCGGCGGCCTGGCGGGCCTGGATGGCCGTGAGCGCGATCGTGAAGACGATGTCCTCGACGAGGCATCCCCGCGAGAGGTCGTTGACGGGGCGGTTGAGGCCCTGCAGGAGCGGCCCCATCGCGACGACCCCGGCGCTGCGCTGAACGGCTTTGTACGTGACGTTTCCGGTGTTGAGGTCGGGGAAGATGATCACGTTCGCGCGGCCCGCGACGGGCGACGACGGGGCCTTGGCGCGCGCCACGTCGGGCATCACCGCGGCGTCGTACTGGAGGGGGCCGTCGAGCGTGAGGTCGGGCCTGCGCGCCTTCGCGATGGCCGTGGCCTGCACGACCTTCTCGACGTCTTCGCCCGTGCCCGAGGTGCCCGTCGAGTACGAGAGCATCGCGACGCGCGGCGCGATGCCGAAGGCCGCTGCGGTGTCGGCGCTCTGAATGGCGATCTCGGCGAGCTCCTCGGCGTTGGGCGTCGGCACCACCGCGCAGTCGCCGAACACGAGCACCTGATCGGGCAGGCACATGAAGAACACGCTCGACACGAGCGAGCACCCGGGCACCGTCTTGATGAGCTGGAGCGCGGGGCGGATCGTGTGCGCCGTCGTGTGGAGCGCGCCCGACACGAGCCCGTCGGCCTCACCGAGCGCGACCATCATCGTGCCCACCATGACGCTGTCCTGGAGCTCGACCTCGGCGCGGTCGACGGTCATTCCGCGCGACTTGCGGCGCTCGACGAGGGGATCGATGTAGCGCGCCGCGATGGAGGTCGGGTCGATGATCTCGACGCCGTCGGGGAGCTTCACGCCCTGACGCTTCGCGGCCTCGCGCACCTCGGCGGGCGGTGCGAGGAGCACGCAGCGGGCGATGCCTCGCTCCTGCGCGATGGCGGCGGCGGCGATGGTGCGGGGCTCGGCGCCTTCGGGCAGCACGATGCGCTTGTTGGCGGCGCGCGCGTCTTCGACGAGGCGCTGACGGAACGCGGGCGGAGAGAGCCTCCGCGCCCTGCGCGTCGAGACGAGGTTGGTGAGCCACGCGCCGTCGATGCGGTCGGCCACGACGTTCATCGCGAGCTCGACGCGCTCCCTGTCGTCCGCGGGGATCTGTCGGTCGACGGCGGCCACGCGCGAGGCGGTCTGGTAGCTCCCGTCGTCGACGGTGAGCACCGGGAGGCCCGTCTCGAACGCGGGCGCGCAGAGCTGCATCACGCGCTCGTTGGGCTCGACGCCGCCCGTGAGGACGAGGCCCGCGATGCGCATTCCGCCCATCACCGCGAGCGAGACCGCGAGGATGATGTCGTCGCGGTCGGCGGGCGTGATGATGAGCCGGTCGGGCGCGAAGACCTTGACCGAGTTGGGCACGGTCATCGCGCAGAGCCGCACGTCGCGGAAGCGCCGCTTTCGCATGTCGCCCTCGTGCAGCACGCGGGCGCCGACGGCGTCGACGAGGTCCTTCACGCGCAGCGCCGACAGGTCGTCGCGGGCGGGCACCACGGCGATGGGGACGAGGCGCTCGGCCTTCGCGGCGGCGGCCCACACCGCGAGGTCGCCGTCATCCGTCGCAGGCACGCGGTTGAGGATGCAGTTGGGGAGACGTCCCTCGCCGAGGTCGCCGAAACCCCTTGCGGCGATGGAGATGGCGTCGGCGAGCTCCGCGGGTCCCTGGTCGGAGGGAGCGCCCACGAGCACGAGCTCTGCGTCGAGGGCCTTGAGCATCAGGGCGTTGACGCGCATCGAGTAGCCGACGCCCGACTCGGGGATGATCCCTTCGACGACGAGCACGTCGGCCCCCTCGGCGGCGCGGTTGCAGAGCGCCACGACGCGCTCGAGGAGGGTCTGGTCGTCGCCCGAGGCGAGCATGTCTTCGGCGACCTTGCGCGCGATGGGATCGGGCGGGAGGAGGTGGCTCCCGAGCCTGACGAGCGCGACGCTGCGGTCTTCGGCGCGGTTCGAAATGGGCTTCACGAAGGCGACGCGCACGCCCTGTCGATCGAGCGCGCGCACCAGCCCGAGGGCCGCCGTGGTGAGCCCCACGGAGCGGCCCGAGGGGGCGATGAAGAGGGTTCTCATGGTGAGGTCTTTCGTGCGTCGAGGGCGACGAGCTGCGCGGTGTCGAGCGCGATCATCAGCTCCTCGTTGGTGGGGACGACGAGGCACTGCGGGGCGACGCTCGCGGTGATGCGTCCGGATTGACCGCGCACGGCGGCGCGGTTGGCCTCGGCGTCGAGCGTGAGCCCGAGGAAGCCCAGGTGCCCGATGACGGCCGCTCGCACGCGCGCGGAGTTCTCTCCGATGCCGCCGGTGAACACGATGGCGTCGAGGCGCTGGAGGCTCACCACGAGGCCCGCGAGGTGCCTCGCGAGGGTGAAGCAGAAGACGTCGATGGCGAGCGCGGCGCCCTGGTGTCCCTCATCGGCGGCGCCTTCGAGCGAGCGGAGGTCGTTCGAGAGTCCCGAGAGTCCGAGGAGCCCGGAGCGCTTGTTGAGCGCGTCGAGCACGGCTTCGAAGGTCATGCCCGAGGCGCGCGCGACGTGGCCGATGATGGCGGGGTCGACGGAGCCCGAGCGCGTTCCCATGACGAGCCCTTCGAGGGGCGTGAGGCCCATCGTGGTGTCGACGCTGCGTCCGTTGAGCACGGCCGTCGCGGAGCAGCCGTTGCCGAGGTGCGCGGTGATGAGCGCGCCCTGGTCGGTCGCGAGCCCGAGCATGGCCTGCGCGCGCGCGGTGACGTAGCGGTGGCTGGTGCCGTGAAAGCCGTAGCGCCGCACGCCGTAGCGCTCGGCCCACTCGCGCGGAACGGGGTACGTGTACGCACGCGCGGGGATCGTCTGGTGAAACGCCGTGTCGAACACGGCCACCTGGGGGAGCGCGGGGAGGAGCTCCTGCGCGATGCGGATTCCGACGAGGTTCGACGGGTTGTGCAGCGGTCCGAGGGGGACGCACGCCTCGATCTGCGCGACGACCTCGGGCGTGATGCGCGTCGACGCCGAGAAGCGCGCGCCGCCGTGCACGACGCGATGACCGACGCCGCCGAGCTCCGAGACGAGACCGCGCTCATTGAGGAGCGACACCGCCGCGCGGAGGGCCTCGCCGTGGTCCGCCCCGGGGATGCGAATCGACCCGCGCTCGTCGCCGCTGCGCCAGTCGAGGCTCGCGTCGGCGGTGCCGAGGCGCTGCGCGTTGCCAGAGAGCCGCTCGGCTCCGTCGCGCGCGTCGAGCACCGCGAACTTCGCCGACGAGCTGCCGCAGTTGAGCACCAGGATGTTCACGGCGCACCCTCTACCGCCGCTCTATGTTGCACTGCAACATGAATGCGATGCCCCCCTCCCGTCCCTCTCCCGCGAAGCGGGAGAGGGCATCGCTTGGCGTTCGCGCGGAGATGAAGTATCGCCGTCGCCCCGATGAACAAGAACGCTTCGCTCCCTCTTCGTTTCGCGCTCGCGGTGGCGCTCGTTCAGGCTTGCAGCGAGGGCGATCCGTCGACGCTTCCGGTCGACGAAGACGTGCCCGGGGACGCGTCGACGACCGACGACGTCGAGGCGCCCGCCGACGTCGCCGCGAACGATGTCGTCACGAGCGACGTCGCAACGCCGCCAGACACCACCGCGCTCGACGTCACACGGCCCGACGCAGCGCCCGCCGACGCGATGCTCGATACCGCGCCCACCGACGCGACGCTCGATGCGGTCACCACCGATGTCTCCATCGACGCTCGTCCAGTCGATGTCACGACCGACGTCGCGCCGATCGACGCGACGCTCGACGTCGCGCCTGCCGACGCTGCGGTCGACGTTCGTCCCGCGGACGCCGCGGTCGACGTCGCGCCGACGGATGTGTCGAGCGACGCGCCCGCTGACGGATCTGTCACGCCCGCAGGGGGCTTCTCCGCGACGGGGAGCTGGCCCGTTCCTGCGAGCGGACTCTCGGACGGCTTCTACACTTCGTCGTCGGCGACGGGGACGCGATGGTGGGCCCTGCTCGACATGGACGGCGACCACCTCCCCGACCTCGTGCAGACGGGCGACCCCGCGCGCACGGGCGGCTACGTCTTCGGCGCGGGCACCGCGACGCCCTACTGGAAGGTGTTTCGCAACACGGGTTCGGGCTTCGCGCTCACGGCGATCAACTGGCCGGTGCCCGACATCGGCCTCAGCGACGGCCCCTACGTGACCTTCTCTGCGACGGGCACGCGCTGGTGGTCGACGTTGGATCTGGACGGTGACGGACGCCCCGACCTCGTGCAGACCGGCGATCCCGCGCGCACGGGCGGCTACGTCTTCGGTGCAGGCACCGCGACGCCCTACTGGAAGGTGTTTCGCAACACGGGCAGCGGCTTCGCGGCGACGGCGACGACGTGGGCCACGCCCGACATCGGCCTCAGCGACGGGCCCTACACCACGTCTTCGGCGACGGGCGTCCGCTGGTGGTCGACGATGGACATGGACGGCGATCGTCGACCCGACCTCGTGCAGACGGGCGACCCCGCGCGAACGGGCGGCTACGTCTTCGGCGCGGGCACCGCGACGCCATCCTGGAAGGTGTTTTCGAACAGCGGCAGCGGCTTCGCGCGCGCCGCGACCTCGTGGTCGACGCCGGACATCGGCCTCGGCGACGGCCCCTATGTGACCTTCTCTGCGACGGGTGTTCGCTGGTGGTCGACGCTCGACATGAACGGCGACGGACGCGTCGACCTCGCGCAGACCGGCGATCCCTCGCGCACGGGCGGCTACGTGTTTCCTGCGGCGGGCGCGGCGCCGGGATCGTGGAGGGTGTTCCTCGGGCGCTGAGTCGAAAGCCTGTGAATCAAGGGGCGTAGCGGCGTGAGAAGAGCTCGCGTCCGTCGCCGTTGACGACCGAGACGGTCACCGCCCTCGCCGCGGGGTCGCAGCGGAACACGGTGTAGTTGCTCTCGGGGGTCTTGAACTCCCACTGGTCGCCGAGGAGCGAGGTGTAGAGCGGGTTCCCGTTGTTTCCTCCGGGGCCCATGAGCACCTCGCGCATGCGACTGTACTCGCCCGACGACTCGACGCGCCCCACGCAGCCGAGGTGAAAGTCTCCCGAGAGCCACCACACGTCGGCGATCGCGTTGCGGGTGATGTGCGAGAGGATCTCGGTGCGCTGCGCGGCGTATCCCTCCCACCGATCGGACGCGCCGAAGTCGAAGAGCAGCGGGAAGTTCGCGATGGGCACCGAGTTCACGATGAGCTTGAACACCGCGCGCGACGCGCTGAGGCCGGCCTTGAGCCAGTCCATCTGCGCGCGTGAGATGTACTGGGCGTCGGGCCTCTGCCGCGACGACGGGAGGCGCTCGGAGCGGCAGTCGAGGATGAACAGCTCGAGCGTGCGACCCCAGCGGAAGCTCCTCCAGATGCGCTCGGGCGCCGCGGGGTTTCGAAGCTGCGGGTGGTGTTCGAAGTAGGCCGCGCGCGCGTTGGCGAGGGTCGTGGCCGAGGTGGTCTCGGGGTTGAAGTTGTTGTCGACCTCGTGGTCGTCCCAGGTGGCGAAGAGGCCCGTCGACGCGAAGAGCGCGCGGAGCCCCTCCGACGTGAGGTTCTCGGCGTACTTCTCGCGGTAGTCGTCGAGCGAGCGCGCGCCGTCGCAGTACGTGAGATCACCCGCGTGGACGAAGAACTCCAGGTCGCGCCCCGCCGCGTGGCGCATCGCGGGGAAGGGCCTCCCCCGCTGGTGCGTGCAGGACGTTCCCGCGAAGGTGACCACGGGCGTCGCGTCGTCGGCGGGCGCGGTGCGAAAGCGTCCGATGGTGCTGCGAGAGGCGTCGCGGTCGCCGTCGCGTCGCACGAACGCGAAGCGGTACGAGGTCGCGGGCCTGAGCCCCGTCACGGTCGCGTGCACGAAGCCCCCGTCGGCGGGCGTCACGGCGCGCTCCGACACCACGCGGTCCGCGCTGCCTTCGTACACGCGAAGGGAGAGCGTTCCCGCGGCGGCGAAGCGCGTCCAGAGCACCGCGGAGTCGGGGGTCATCTCGCCCGACATCACCGCGAGCGGAAAGGCCGTGAGGTCTTCGGTGAGGAGCGACGGTGAGGCTCCGATGTCGGCGGTCGCGTCGACGGAGGCATCGCGAGAAGCATCGACCGCGGGCACGTCGTCGAGGGCGGGGAGGTCGTCGAGCGGCGGTCGCTCCGCGCTGAATCCGTCGGTGGTCGAGGCGTCGAGCGCGTCGCCCGAGGGGACGTCTGCGGGCTGCGCGGTGGGCGGGTCAGACCCGCAGCCCGCGAGCGCGGCGGCGCCAGAGAGCAGCATGAAGCGTCGTCGGTCCATCGCTCAGACCACGTCGGGGCCGATGGACTCGAGGAGGCAGTCCGCGGGCGGTCCGAACACGAGGGTGTAGACGAAGCCCGTGGGGCGGTACATCGCGGGGAGCGGCGCGCCGTCGAGCGAGATGTCGTCGCCCTCGGCGGTCCATCGCGCGCGCACGGCGTCGTTGTTGAGCGCTGCGCGAGAGAGGGCCGACCACCACGTCGCGGTGTCGTCGCTCACGGTGGTGACCCCGAGGATGTTCGCGAGGACGCGCCGTCGCGCCGCGCGGACCCACGGCTGGTCGAGCACGGCGACGTTGAGCTCGGCCTCGTAGAGCATCCCCCGGTTGTTCTTGTTGCAGCTCCCCACGGAGAGGAAGCGGTCGTCGACGATGAGGATCTTGGCGTGGGTGTCCATGTCGACGAAGCGCGACTCGGTCTCGTCGAAGCCCCAGGTGACCTGCGTGTCGAAGGCGCGGAGCTGAAGGAGCATGTAGCGCCCCGGGTAGCGCCCCGTGAACTGCATGTGCGTGCGGTAGGTCCACGCGCAGCCGGGGTCGGTCCACTCGTTGATGGGCTTGGTGATGACCACGAGGCGCAGCGTGGGCACGGCGTCCATGCGCCGCAGGATGGCCTCGGTGAGCATCGGGATGCGGAAGTACTGGTCCTCGATGTAGATGTAGTCGCGCGCCTCGGCGATGGCGTTGAACCACGTCTCGGCGATGGCGTACTCGTCGAAGGGCGCGGGGAGCGTGGCCGTGACCTGCGCGGCGACGCCGCCCGCGACGGGCGCGGCGGGAGAGGGGACGGCGTAGTCCGAGGCGTCTTCGGAGTAGCGCGCGCGCGTGTCGAGGAGGTAGCGCCAGCGGCGGTGGAAGATGTCCTCCGCGTCGCGGACGATGGGGCCCTCGATGCGGACCATGTAGTCTTTTCGCGGTCCGGTGTCGGGCTGCGCGGTGTGGTTGGCGACGGCCTGACGCTGCGCCGTGGTCGACGCGAGGAGCATGCGGCGCGGTTCGAAGACGAGGTGCTGCGACGTGTCCCAGTCGACGCGGCGGAGGTTCATGCCGCCGATGAAGGCGACGCGTCCGTCGAGCACGGCGAACTTCTGGTGGTACGAGGCGAGGTCGATGCTCGCCATGGTGGGGAAGTCCGCGAGGTTCAGCGTTCGGGGCGCGATCTCGGAGTTGACCACCGAGTCGACGGCGAGGCTCGCGCTCGACGCGCCGGGCACCTCGACGCGCACGCGGTCGCCGAAGCGAAACGGCGGGATCTGCCAGTTGATGGTGCCGCGCGAGGGGTTGGCCTGGCCCATGTGTTCGAAGTTGTCGCCCGCGGTGGTGGCGTGGGCGCGCAGCGGCGCGTCGGTCGAGACCGTCGAGAGGGTGCCGTCCATCGAGAGGAACTGGCCCACCATCACGCGCTTTCGCGCGGGCGAGGCCTCGAGCACCGAGAGCACCGTGTTGGCCCTGCGCTGCGACTCGGTGGAGGTGACGTGCGTGGCGGCGTCGCGCGTGAGTTCGAAGTCCGACTCCCACCACCACGTGGCGACGTGCGCCGAGGTGCGGGCCGCGCGGAACTCGGTGTTCACGGCGGTCCACGCCTCCTCGCCGTCCATGAGGAGGCGGAGGTTGTTGCCGCGCCGCGCGGGCCTCCCCTGAGCGGAGAACCAGCGATGTCGCAGCCCGAGGTAGAGCGTGTGCACGGCGACGGAGCGCCCGCCGACGGTGCGCGTGGTGTGCGAGAGCGCGAGGCCGTGTCCGGTGGTGGCGGCGCGCGCGGTGAGCCCCGTGGCCGAGGCGGTTCCATCGAAGGAGACGACGACGTCGAGGGTGCGGTGATCGGGCGCCGCGAGCGAGAGGTCGAGGGAGCCCGCGCGCGTCAGGTCGACGACGCGGACCCACGGCGATGCGCCGGTGGAGTACGGAACGTCGACGCCGCCGCTGCGCACGGTGAGGGTGTGTCCGTCCGCAGGGAGCGGCTGCGCCCAGAGGTCGAGCGCGTGCACTTCGAGGATCGCCGTGGGGTCCGCGGGCACCGTCGCGTCGGGCACATCGACAGGCGGAACGTCGGTCGGCGGTTGTACGTCGGTCGGCGGTTGCACATCGGTCGGTGTCTGCACATCCGTCGAGGGCGTGTCGGACTGGGGCTGCACGTCGGGCGAGGGCGCATCGACGCGGGGCGTGTCGACGGTGGGCCCATCGACGCGCGGTGTGTCTGTGACGACGTCGACGCGAGGCGCATCGCTGACGACGCGATCGACGGCGACGTCGGGCGCGCTCGAGGCGTCGGGCTCGGAGGTGGAGGTTCCGTCAGCCCCGCAGCCGACGAGAACCGTGAGGAGCGAGAGGGGGAGGAGCGCGCGCGTCGTGAGCACGGACGCGATGGGAATCGCGACTCCGACGCGGAGTCAAGGGAGGGTGACGATGGCGCGAGCGTTGACGACTCGTGCGTTGCGGAAGGTGGTTTGTACGCCCGACGTCGGCCGACGACGATGCGCGTCGCGTGGCGAACGCCGCTTCGCCGACTGCCTGAGCATCGCCCTCCGAGCACCCGGGCGCTTCGTCTGTGACTTCGAAGTCGCCGATGGGGCTTGCGAGTGGCCCGACGATCGATTCTGAGGTCGTCGCCGAAGCGCCGCTGCGCTTTCGCGGTGACCTCAACCTCGCAGACCGAGCACCCCGGGCGCTTCGTGACCGACGCCAACCTCGATTCGGCGCCCCGCGGACGAATTCCGCTCGGCCTCGCTCAAGCTCGACCGTAGCGCCGCCGTTGAGCCGTGTGAACGCACACGCGGGAGCGGCGAGGATGATGGAGACCCAGAGCTACGTAGCGGCCCACCGAGAGCACTCCGACGGCTTCGAACACCACGCGCGAGGAGGCGCGTTCGTCGATCTCGTCGACCAGCCCGTCGAGGTGCTCCAGCTCCGCGACATCGCGATCCGATGGCTTCGACGCATCGGGATCAAGACGGTGCGCGAGCTCGTCGTGACGAAGCCGAACGAGATCGGGCGTCGATGCAGCGGCGCGCGGCTCACGGCGCTGCGGCGCGCCGTCGAGCGCTGCGTCGGGTGCGAGTGGAGCGTCGCGCGGACGAAGACGCTCGCGCTCAAGCCCGCGGAGCCGCCCGTCCCCACGAGCGCGCTGTGGGAGCGCCTCGGCGGGTTGATCAACGACGCGGACAAGGCGCGCTCGCTCGAAGACGTGCCCGGACTCACCGCGAGGATCATCCACTACGCGGAGCGCTCGCGGATCGAGACCGTCGGCGCGCTCGTCGCGGTGCCCTACGACGTCCTCCGCGGCTCGCGAAATGTCGGCCGACTGACCGTCGAACGCACCATCGCGACGCTCGATGCGTGGGCGCGCCTCCCCAAGGCGCCGCGCGTCGTCGAGGCTGCGACGGAGGAGCGCGCTGCGCCGCCCGATTGGGCCACGGCCGGCCTCGACGCGCTCTTCGATGCGATGCTCGCGCGCCTCTCTCCGCGCCAACGCACGGTCGTCGACAAGTACGTGGGGGTCGAGGGGCCCCGGCTCATGCAGGACGCGATCGGTCAGAGCCTCGGCGTCACCGAGTCGCGCGTCTCCCAGATTCTGCGCGAGTCGGCGCAGACGATGGCCCGCGAGCGCGAAGGGAGCGCGCTCCTCGGTGCGAGGCTCCAGGCTGCGCTCGAAGACGGCGCGCTCTCCCCCGAGGCCCTCGTCGCGCGCGACCCGTGGTTCGCGGCGATCCGCGCTCGGATGTGGCTCTTCGTGGTGTTGCTCCCGGCGCTGCCTGGTCGCCGCGCGCACCTCGTCAGGTTCGGCGAGGCGAAGCTCCTGGCGCTCTTCACGCAGAAGACGCTCGACGACGCGGTGCAGACGGTCTCGCAGGAGTTCGCCTCGCTGCGGGCGCCCGTCGCCGACGCCGATGTCGATGCCATCGTCGTGCGGCGCACGCGCGCGTTCGGGGGTGTGATCGAGGCGGCGGTTCGGTCGAAGCTCGGCGCGCGCCTTCGCCCGTCGGTGTACGAGCACCTCTCTCCGCTGCAGATCGAGGCCCTGCTCCGCGCGAGCCCCGCGCCGATTCGCATCGACGCGTTCGCGCGCGGCGAATCGGGGATCAAGTGGCCGAAGACGGCGGTGATGCTCTCGGGCGGACTGGTCACCCTGGTGGAGCGCTTCGAGGGCTTCGACGACGTCGCGCGCGTCGCGATCCCGCGCTGCATCGCGTGGATCCGCGCGCACGGGCCGGAGGAAATCTGGCGCTGCTCGGAGCTCACCGAGGCGCTCGCGGGCGTCGCGCTGCCCGAATGGTTCGAGCCGCTCATGCTCGGAGCGATGGCGTTTCGCGTCGGAGGGCTCTGTCGACACCACCACGACGGCCTGAGGCTCCCCGAGCGGAGGCCGAGCGGTCGCATGACGCATCACCGACGCGCTGCGATCAGCGCGATCCCCGCGGCGTCGCCGTGAGCTCGACGCCCTGATACACGCGGTCGGCGTCGAGCGTCGCGCCGCCGAGCGCCGAGAGCGGAACGCCGCCGCCCGATCGCGCCTCACGCAGCACCCAGAGCCCCGATGCGTCGCGCGAGTGGACCTCGATGCGCGGCTCGTACTGCGAGACCACCACGTAGTCGCGGAGCGACGGGATCGCGCGGTAGTTCGCGAACTTCTGCCCGCGGTCGTAGCCTTCGGTGCTGTCTGAGAGCACCTCGACCAGGATCGAAGGGTTCGTGGCGACGTTGTGGTCGTCGGGGTCGCGCTCGATGGCGCCGCATACCACGGCCGCGTCCGGGTACGTCGCGAGCCCCGTGGCGAGCACGCGGATCTTCAGGTCGGACGAGAACACCCAGCACCCGCACGACGTGGCAAGCGCGCGAAGCTCCGCGCCGACGGCCGTCGAGAGCTGCGCGTGCTCGATCGTTCCGCCCGCCATCGCGAAGATCTCGCCGTCGAACCACTCGTGCTTCTGATCCGCGTCGCGTTCGAGCGTGAGGTACGTCGCGTAGTCGATCCACGGCTTCGGT
>JBPOHC010000395.1:0-7027 GCA_052035985.1 Myxococcota bacterium
CCGTCGTTCCTCGTGGCGACGGTCGACAAGTTCGCGATGGTGCCCTGGCGCGCCGAAGCGGGGATGCTCTTCGGCCGCGTTCACTCGCGCGAGGGCGCACGCTTCTTCGGCACGCCCGACGGCGCGATTCCGCAGCGGAGCGCCGAGGTGCTGCCCGAGGGACTGCGTCCTCCCGAGCTCATCGTGCAAGACGAGTTGCACCTCATCAGCGGTCCCCTCGGCACGATGGTGGGCCTCTACGAGACCGCGATCGAGGCGCTCTGCGAGACGAAGCTCGCCGACGGAACGCGCGTGCGCCCCAAGCTCCTCGCCTCGACAGCGACGGTGCGACGAGCGCGGCGGCAGATCCTCTCGCTCTTCGGACGCGACGCCGTGGCGCTGTTCCCCCCGCCCGGCATCGAGGAGGGCAACACCTTCTTCGCCCGCGTCGACCGCGAGGCCGATGGTCGCCTCTACCTCGGCGTCGCCGCGGGTGGTCGCGCCCTCAAGGCCGTGCTCCTGCGCGTGTACGTGACACTCCTCACGGCCGCGTGGCACGAGGTGAAGGAGCCCTCCACCGACGACGCGCCCGCAGACCCGTACACCACCGTGGTCGGGTACTTCAACGCGCTGCGAGAGCTCGGCGGCATGCGTCGCCTCGTCGAGGATGAAGTGCGCTCTCGCTGCGCGAAGATCGCCGACCGTGGCACCGAGGACGGACGCGGCGGCGCGCGTTGGTTCCGCACGAGAGAGCTCGGCGAACCCGTGGAGCTCACCTCACGCGAGAGCACCGGGAGCATCGCCCGCACCCGTGCGCGGCTGAAGCTCCCTCACACGCACGACGAACACGTCGACGTGCTGCTCGCGTCGAACATGATCTCCGTCGGCGTCGACATCGACCGCCTCGGGGTGATGGTCGTCGCGGGGCAACCGAAGACCACGAGCGAGTACATCCAGGCGACCTCGCGCGTCGGACGTCAGGCGAAGTGGCCGGGCCTCGTGGTCACGGCGCTCGCGCTCCACAAGCCGCGCGATCGCTCGCATTGCGAGCGCTTCACGCCGTGGCACGAGAGCTTCTACCGCCACGTCGAGGCGTCGAGCCTGACGCCCTTCTCTGCGCCCGCACTCGAACGTGGCTTCGCGGGAGCGCTCCTCGCAATGGCCCGTCACGGCGACGGGTCGCTGCAACCGAGCGACGGCGTGATGGAGGTAGAAGCTCACCGCGCCGCCCTCCACCAGGCCATCGAGACCTTCGCCACCCGCGCGGGGCGAGAGCGCCTCGGGCTCGACGCGCGCGCTCACGAGGCCCTCGTCGAGACGCTGCGTCAACGGGGGCAGAGCCTCGTCGATAGCTGGGTCGCGCTCGTGCGTGCGAGCCGCGAGGGAGCCGCGTCGCGTTGCTGGTCTCCCTACGACAAAGGCCGAAAGGGCAAACCGATGCTCTTCACGGTGCTCGACGCCGAGGCGCCGCCGACCGGAACCGACGACACGCGCTTCGCCGCGCCGACCTCGATGCGCGACGTCGAGCCCACCGCCCACATCTGGGTCGAGCGTCGCAAGCTCTCGCGCAAGGAGGCCGGACGATGAGCGGCAAGAAGGCGCCGTGGGCCGCGTCCACGCAGGTCGCGCAGCCCGAGGGAAAGATCCGCCGCTCGCAGCTCATCACCGCGTACGGGCCGGGCGCGATGGTCGACCTCATCGAAGACGCCGTGGTGATCGGCGGACTCGATTTCTGGCAGGGCGACGGGATGCGCGTACTCGCCGAGTCGCGCCTCTGCGCGAGCATCAACGCGCGCCGTCGCCAGCAGGGGCTGAGAGAGCTGCGCACCGACGCCCCCTTCCGCGAGCCGCCGTCGTGCGACGACCAGCAGCCGAGCAAGGCCAGCGGGATCCGCGCGGTGGAGTTCCCCACGTGGTTCGTGTGTCAGAACCCGTCGTGTCGCGCGCTCGTGCAGGCGTGGAACGGTCTCGAACGCAAGGGCGGCCACTACCTGCACCGCTGCGATGACCGCAAGACGGGCGCGATCTGCGTGCCGGTGCGCTTCGTCGCAGCGTGTCCGCGCGGGCACCTTCAAGAGTTTCGATGGCTCTCGTTCGTGCACCGCGGCGAGATGTGCAACAGCCCTCGACTGGTGCTCACCGAAGGCGCATCGGGAGACTTCGCCGAGATCGTCGTGCGCTGCGTGAGTTGCAGAAAGCGTCGGCAGATTTCCGACGCGCGGGCAGGTCTCCCTCAGTGCGCGGGGGAGCGTCCGTGGCTCGGCGAAGAGGGCAAGGAAGACGGCTGCCCCGAGGAGCTTCGCCTCCTCGTTCGCACGGCGAGCGATGCGTACTTCGCGCTGGTCGAGAGCGCGCTGTCGATCCCGCCCGTGAAGGAGCTCGCGCTCCGTCAGGCCGTCGACGGCGTGTGGAACGTGCTCCAGGTCGCGTCGCCCGAGACGCTCCCCGCGTTTCGAATGATCCCCGAGGTGCGCAGGGCGCTCGACGGGTGGAGCGACGCCGAGGTGTGGGTGTCCGTCGTCGCCCGACGCGCGGGGACCTCCGTCGATCACGGCCCCGTGCGCACGGCGGAGTTCCGTCAGTTCATCGCGGCGCCCGACGAGGTGCCGGGCAAGCTCGCGGCCGCGAGCGACACGTTCTACGCCACGCGAGCCCGCCGGGAGACGGGGCTCCCCGCCTCGATCGAGCGCGTGGTGCTCGCCCACAAGCTCCGCGAGGTGCGTGCCCAGGTGGGCTTCACGCGGTTGCAGCCGACGAGCAGCGACCTTCAAGGCGAATACCAGGTGGTGCCCGCCGCGCTCGGCCTCCTCACCGACTGGCTCCCTGCGAGCGAAGTGAAGGGCGAAGGAATCTTTCTGCGCCTCGACGAGACTGCGCTTCGCGAATGGGAGCGGAGTGAGCCCGTGCGCGCCCGAGAGGCTCAACTCCGCGAGGGCTTCTCGAAGTGGGCCGAGGCGCTCAAGGAGCCGCCCGAGTTCCCCGGTGCGAGGTTCTACCTCCTGCACTCGCTCTCACATCTGGTGCTCACCGCGCTGTCCCTGGAGTGCGGCTACTCGGCGAGCTCGATCCGCGAGCGCATCTATTGTTCGCTGCCGAACGATCCCGTGCCGATGGCGGCCATTCTGCTCGCGACGGGCAGCAGCGGCACCGAAGGAACCCTCGGCGGCCTCGTCGAACAGGGTCGCTCGCTGCACCAGCATCTTCGTGCCGCGTGGGACCTCGGCGTGCTGTGCTCGAACGACCCCGTGTGCGGCCACCACACGCCCCACAAGGAGCAGACAGGACGGCTGCTCGAAGGCGCCGCGTGCCATGGGTGCCTGTTCGTCGCGGAGTGCTCGTGCGAGCGCTTCAACCAGTACCTCGACCGCGCGCTCGTGGTGCCGACTCTGGGGTGTGACCCCGACGTGGCATTCTTTCGGAGGCGTCCGTGAGCTCGCTCGCGGAGGTCTCGCTGCCCGACCTCGACCGCCTTGCCCGTGCGCTCGACCGCCCTGACATGGGCCTCGTGCTCTCGCCGGAGGGCCTCGGGCGAGCGCAGCTCGATCATCTCGGGGGCCACCTCGGCGGGCTCCTCGGGCGCGACGTAGGGACGGTGCGGGCGGTGCTCGACGCGGTGACGGCCGAGCGACGTCGTCCACCCACGACGAAGGTCTCGCTCGTGTGGACGGGGCCGGAGACGCGCTCGAGCGGGGCGCGGGATACGTCGGTGGTCGTGCGTGACCTCTTCGAGGGGGCTCAGCGCCACGTGCTCATCGCAGGCTACTCGTTCGAGCGGGGGGAAGCCATCCTCGCGCCGCTGCACGCGGCGATGCGCGACCGCGGCGTGGTGGTCGAGATGTTCGTGCACCTCGACGGAGCGGACGAGGCGCCGATCGATCCCGAGTGGTACCTGCGCACGCAGGCCGCCGCGTGGAAGACGAGGTTCTGGACGTTCGGCGCGCCGACGCCGACGCTCTACGTCGACCCGAGGGCAGCGGTGCCGAAGACCTACGCGAGCCTCCACGCGAAGTGCATCGCGGTGGACGGCGCGAGGGCGCTGGTGGGCTCGGCGAACTTCACCGACCGCGGACACGCGAGGAACATCGAGGCCGGTGTGCTGGTGGAGGACGCACGCTTCGCGACGGAGCTCGTGCGCCAGTTCCACGACGCGGTGGGGGCAGGGTTGTTCGTCGTGGCGTAGTGGGGCGAAGACTCGGCGATGGCCAGGGAGAGCCGTTTGCCCTCAAATGCCCCTGTCCGAGAGCGCCCCAGGGTCGCATCCTCGGCGCGTGGACGAGAGCCCCGCCTTGCCGTTGGCGCAACAGATTCTCGGGTGGCTTTTCAGTGCGCTCGGGTACGAACCCGAGACGAAAGGACCTGACTCACTGTCTGCCTCGACTCTCAAGCACGCTCGACGCGGTCGAATGATTCGTCGCAGTTGGCGCTCGCTGGTGGAACAGGCGTGTCGAATCCTGAAGCTCTCGAAGACCGCTCCAGAGATGCTCCCAAAACTGCTTCGTCAGTGGGACGGCTACGTGAGCTCTCTCCGAACGCTGCCTCTCGATCTTGAAGACCGTTTGCTGCCAATCATGCGTCTGGCTCTACCGGGTCTCGGCGTGCGTCTCGGCGCGGCGATGGCACTCGCCAGCGTCGTGAAGGGGCAACCTGTCGGTGAGTGGGAGTGGATGCGCGATCCTCTGTGTCCTGGGGTCTTTCGCACAGTCTTGCGCCTCGTGCTCGGAGAGTTTCAACCGGGCTGGGAGACGTGGAAGGGGCGAAGCAAGGAGCGGGGAAGGATTCGCCAGATCCAACCGAAAACCATTCGACGATGGGACGGAGGGGATGTTCCGGGACCTCAGAACATCAGCACCCTCGTCGACCAGATTGGGCCTGGCTCCGAAATGTGGCTGCGCTGGGCAAGAGTAGCGATGGTTGCGCGAAGGGACCTGGAAGGGTGGGTGGGCAAGGAAGCCGTTGATTCGTGGCGGCAAGCCGTCAGTGTCATCGCGATGCGGATCGGGCCGACACTCGCAACGGATCCGCGTGCAATCCCGAGGCTGGCCGAGTTGTGGGCAGAGTCGCTCGCTATCGCCCCGGACCTGGAGTTGGCGGAGCACCTGGCGGGCGTTCTCGGACTGGTCGAGCCCTCGATCACACCGGAGACTGTTCAATCATGGCTGCTCGACATTTCGGCCAACTCCACCGCGCTCCCCTCAGACTCCAAACAGGTGCGTGCACTGCTGCTGCTCTCGGTTCTTCTTCCGCACCCGAGGCTCGTCGCCGCGACGCAGACCCACCTCACTCAGGACAGAGCCCTGTTGATGGCGAGCGCGGACTTTCGAACGCTTCTCGGCGCAGAGTGGTCTCTCCGCGCCGGACTGCGCGCGGTGGAACGAGGGGAGCCGATGCAGAGACTGTCCCCCGGGGGCGGGTTGGAGGCTGTAACCATGACCGAGCCGATGCGAGAGGCCGCACATCGTCTTCTCCGTGAGTATGGCAGGTTCATTCGCCGCCACGATGTCGCGGACGAGTCGCCTGTGGGCATCGCCGAACAGACGCTGTTGGCCCCCCTTTTCGGCCTCTCCTCCGAACAATACTCAGCCGCACTGAGCGAGGCCGAGGAATCACTGCCGTATGTCATGCTCGATTCTCGCGCCGAGATGCTACTTCCCACAGAAACGGTTCGCGAGCTTCCGAAACTTGCTCTCGCGCGGGCACGGCGTCTGGCGACGAGCGGAGAAGTGCCTACTGCGATGGCGGCACTCAAGGCGATCGATCTGTCCGCTTATGAACCCGATGCCTCGGAGCGCACCGACCTCGCCGCCATTCTGAGCGAACTCGCGCACCACGCTCTCGATCAGGTCTATGGCTGTCTCCGGCTCGGCCTCGCGGAACTTCGGTCTGCTGGGCTCTTGGACGACACACAGTCTCCTTCCGTGTTGGGGGCACTCCTCGCGGAGTCGATGGAGACTATTCTGGTCCAGAGCGACCGACTCATCGATGCGGCCGTGCGTTGGGTCGCACCGCAACACCTGAAAACTCCGCAGATCGAGGCCCTCGCATTGTCATTCCCGTACCAACTGCGTCGAGAGCGTCTGCTCGGTGCGTTAGGGCGCTCCTCGCCGGGGACGTCGAACGTAGGGGCACTCGTGGAGTGTCTGATCGAGCACGCGGAGCGGTTCCCGAACGACGGTGAAGTCATCGCGATGCTCGCTCTGGCGCGAGACTTCGAATGTGCTGGCTCTGAGTGCGTGCCCAACGATGTCGGTCACCGCAGCGAACATCTGGGGACGACAACGCTGCGAGACAACTGGCTGACGCGCATCCGGCGAGACCTCAAGATGCCCTAAAATGACCCTTCCGGGCTGCTTGGGCGGACAGCACAATGCTCCTCGTAAGATCGTGATGGTTCACGATCCGTCGTGCCCCGGACACCTTCGTTTGAAGAATCGGCGTTGGTGTACGCTGCGTGTTCCTGGGGATTCATCACACACCGAGGAGTGTCCCATGCGCTATCAATACGCGGATTGCTCGCAGAAACGGCAGTATGGAACTCAGGCGGAGGCTAAGCGAGTCGCCGATCATCGAATGTCACAGAGCCAGGGACTGCAGCTTCGAGTTTACTACTGCGATAACTGTCAGAGCTATCATCTGACGTCCAAGCCTCCGCACTACTAAACTAGCGTCCCAGGGGTCATCCGCCTCTCAAACACATACCCTGTAAGTTCGCAGCAAGATTTCGGTGTTCCGATCTGGAATGACACCTCTCTGGGATGTTCGCAGTGAGGACCATTCTAGATTTAGGATACACCTAAACCAGACTTCATGTCGATCAGCGGCGGTTGTGTGGGCGACGAGAATCGAAGCGCAATGCTGGGCGTGGACGCCACGCCCAGCATTGCGTCGAACCGTCAGGAGTCGCAGGAATGGGATTCCTTGATGGAGCAGAGGGCGAAGAGCTCGGACGTCGTCGATACCCTACGGACGGAAGGCGAACTTCATGATCGAATCGAGGCTGCGGCGGAGTTCTACCAGGAAGGCATCGGGTTCTTCAGAGGCCATGACCGAA
>JBPOHC010000435.1:0-2259 GCA_052035985.1 Myxococcota bacterium
CGTTCGCGGGCTGCGGCGGTTCGTCGCTCGGCTACCACATGGCGGGCTTTCGCGAACTCCTCGCGGTGGAGTGGGAGCAAAACGCCGCCGACACCTTCCGCCTCAACTTCCCGCACGTCCCGCTGTATCACGGCGACATCGCGAAACTCTCCGTCGCGGAGTGCTTGCGCCTCGCAGGCGTAGCGCCGGGGGAGTTGGACGTGTTCGACGGGTCGCCTCCGTGCTTCCCCGCGGGCACCACGATCGAGACCGAGGGCGGCCCCGTCGCCATCGAAGCGGTGCAACTCGGCGACCGCGTCGTGACGCACGCCGGGCGGCTGCGCGGCGTCACGGAAGTGATGGCCCGCGCGCACGTCGGACCGCTCGTCGAGGTGCGTACGAAGTACGGCCGCGCTCCGGTGCGGTGCACGCCGGAGCACCCGTTCTACGCGCGTCGCCGCGGCACCGAACGCAACGCAGCGGGCAACACCACGAAGACCTACGGCGCCCCCGAGTGGGTCGATGCCGCGAACCTGCGCCCCGGCGACCTCCTGCTAGAGCCCCACACCAACGACCCGCGCGCGCTGAACTGCGAGCCCGTCGTCACGAAGCAGAGCATCAACGTCGCCGGTCAATCGGGGCGCCTCGGTCGCGAGATCCGAATGGGATCGCAGCCGCAAGCGCTCGACTGGCAGACCGCGGGCATGGCGTGGGTGCTCGGGTTCTTCCTCGCCGAAGGCCACGTTCGCGGGCACGCTCCGACGCTCACCAAGGGCGGACCCTGTCGCCGCGAGGTGGTCTTCTCCGTCGCGACGCACGAGGCGGAGATGGTCGTGTCTCGGCTCGCCGCCGTCGGTCTGCACGGCACGGCGCAGCCTCATTCGCAGGGTAGCGCGCGGGTCTCCGTGGCGTCGCCCGACCTCTGGTCACTGTGCCGAACGATGGGCAAGGGCGCAGCCGGGAAGTCCATCCCGTCGGCGTTTCACGCGGCATCGCGCGAGTGGCAGGCCGCGTTCCTCGACGGGTACTTCACCGGCGACGGGAGCGCGCGAAGCGTAGGCGATTCCACCACCCACCGCGCGACAACGGTTAGCCCCCACATCGCGCGCGGCATCGCTCGGATGGTCGCGGCGGCGCACCGAGTCATCGCCTCCGTGAGCACGCTCTACCCGGCCGGATCGTCCGTGATCTGCGGTCGCGCGGTTCGCGTCCGCGAGGCGTACTGCGTGAGTTACGCGGAGCCTCGCGAGGGGCGCAACCGCCCCGGCGCCGTGGACGAACTCGGCGCGTGGCTCCCGGTCACGAGCGTGACGAAGACGGAGAGCGCGGAGCACGTCGTCTACAACTTCGAGGTCGAGGAGGATCACTCCTACGTAGCTGGCGGCTTCGCGGTGCACAACTGTCAGGGCTTCTCGACGGCGGGCAAGCGCGAGATCGGCGACGCGCGCAACCAACTGTTCCGCGAGTACTGCCGACTCCTCGAAGGGCTGCGACCGCGCGCCTTCGTGATGGAGAACGTGAGCGGCATGGTGAAGGGCGACTTCAAGATCGTCTTCGCCGAGATCCTCCGCACGCTCAAGGGCTGCGGCTACCGCGTCAAGGCGCGGTTGCTCAACGCGCAGTTCTTCGGCGTGCCGCAGTCGCGCGAACGCATGATCTTCATCGGCGTTCGCGAGGACATTGGGCGCGAGCCGTCGCACCCCGCGGGGTGGTCGATGCCGGTGACCGTGCGCGAGGCGTTTGCGGGTGTCGGCGCTCACGATTCTCCACCCCTGACTCCGCTCTATCAACGCTACTGGCGCGAGGCCGGTCAGGGCGGCAGCGTCGGGAAGATGGAGACCGTCACGCGCCTTCGCGAGAACGCTCCCTCCGTCACGCTGATGAAGGAAGGGAACCGCGACGCTCCGTTTCATCCAACAGAGCAGCGCGGCACATCGACGGCCGAACGAAAGCGCATCGGCTCGTTCCCTGATGCGTTTCGGTTCACCGATCGCGATAGCGCGAAGAACCGGATGGGCAACAGCGTCCCGCCGCTCCTGATGCGCAGCATCGCGCGCCACGTCCGCACGCTCATCACCCGCTGACCATGCCCCGCCCCGTAGCCTTCCGCCCCGAGATGCTCCGCACCGTCGTTGACGCGCTCCTCGCGGGGTCGACGTACCGCGCGGCGTGCGAAGCGGCGGGTATCCCGTGGCGGACGTGGTGCGACTGGTCGAAGGCGCATCGCGATGGCGGGCACCCCGATCCCGACGTTGACGGCCTCGTCGAAGCGGCGCGCGT
>JBPOHC010000139.1:0-5696 GCA_052035985.1 Myxococcota bacterium
CGCGAATCGCCGCGCCGCCCGAGCGAAGCGCCCGCGGGACGGCCCAGAGCGCGCACGCGAGCGCGGCGCCGCACGCGACGACGGCGGGCCACGCGTGGTGCAGCCCCGCGCGCGCGACGGCGAGCGCGGCGACGACCGCGGTGATGCCCGCGAGGGCCCTCGCCCACACCCTCACGAGGCTCATCTGGAGCCCGAGGAAGCGCGCGCGAGGCATCGAACGGAGCAGACCGATGGCCTGGATGCCGAGCACCCACACCGTCGACGACAGCGCGAGCGCGACGAGCGCGAGTTCGAACACGCTGGTGTTGCTCATGACGCGCTCCCGGGGCCTTCGACGCGGACCTCGCAGAGGTGCGGGAGCTCGCCGCGATTCGCCACGACGAGGTCGGGGCGCACGAGCAGCTCCTGCCCGTTCCAACGCAGGAGCGTGGGGTGGAGCGACGTGATCTTGTCGTGCAGTCGAACGCCGGGCGCGAGCTCGGGATTCGCGAGTCGAGCCCGTCCTTCCGTTCGAAGGTCGAGCATGCCGACGCCGCGGCCGAGCCTGTCTCTCACGCGTTCGAATCGCAGCGCGACGGGGGCGAGGCGACGCAGCGCGCCGAACACGAAGCGACGGCGGCCCGTGAGGAGTCGCGTCATGCGCTCGGTGCCGCGCACCATCGCCTCGGCGGCGGCGTGGCGCTCCGTGGCGTAGCTGTCGAGCAGCGGCTCGCGCTTTTCGACGGGAAGCTCCGCACGGTCGACGAGGGCGAGCTTCCAGATGAGGTTGTGCGCGTCCTGCACGCCGGTGTTGAGCCCCTGGCCGCCCACGGGGCTGTGCACGTGGGCCGCGTCGCCGAGCAGAAAGACGCGCCCTCGCCGCAGCGTCTCGGACACGCCGCTCGCCAGCTTGAAGCGCGAGTTCCACCCCATGGAGCGCACCTTGAGGTCGATGCCCGAGCGCCGCGTCACGAGCGCGCCCCACGACGTCGCGTCGAGCTCGGGCGTCGCGTCGTCGACCTGCGCGATGAGCCGCCACACGCCCTCGGCCGGCATCGGGACGATGAGCAGGAGCCCCTCGTCGGCCACGATCACGTGCCCCTCGTCGCCGACCAGCTCCGAGTCGGTCATCACGTCGGCGAGCGCGAAGGTCACGCCGAGCTCGGTGCGCTGCATCGTGACGTGGATGAGATCGCGCGTGGTGCTGCGCCCGCCGTCGCAGCCGAGCACCCAGCGCGCGACGTGACGCCGCTCGACGCCGTCGGGGCCGCGCAGCGTGGCGACGACGTCGGACGCGCGCTGCTCCAGCGCGACGAGCTCCGTCGACCACTCGAGGTGCGCGCCAGACTCCGCGAGGCGAGCTTCGAGCGCGCGCTCGACCTCGTACTGCGGCACCGAGAGCCAGTGGGGATAGCGCGTGTCGCCCCAGCGAAGATCGAGCAGGTCGACGCGCGTGCGCTCGCGCCCCGGGCTCGTGTGGACGTGAAGCGCCCGAAACTTCGCGCCGAGCTTCAGCACGGCCTCGGCGCAGCCCAGACGCTCGAAGACCTCCATCGTGCGCGCGTGGACGACGAGCGCCTTCGAGTACTCCGCGCGCTCCGCCCGCCGCTCGATGATCCGCACCGAGAGTCCGTGGCGCAGGGCGTCGACGGCCGCGGCCAGGCCGGTGGGGCCGCCGCCGATCACCAGCAGGTCCGTCGAGGGGGTCTCCGTGTTCTTCGTCATGGGCGCCTCCGGGGACGTGTGTCCCGCGAGAAGATGTACTCACTCGCGAAGTTGAACGGTCACCCGATGTTTGAGAGTCTTTGTTCCGTTTCTCGGAACAGCCATGAGCGACGCCTTCCTCGACATCCGCCTGCGCGACCTTCACTTCTTCGAGCGGCTCGCGGCGCTCGGATCGCTGACCGCGGTGGCGCAGGAGCTTCGACTCCCGAAGGCGACCGTGAGCCGCTGGCTGACCGAGCTGGAACGTCGCGTCGGCGCCTCGCTCGCGCGACGGACGACGCGCGTCCTCGTGTTGACCACGCAGGGCGAGGAGCTCGCGCGGAGAGCGCGCGTGCTGCTCGGTCAGGCCGACGCGACGCGGATGGCGCTGCTCACCGACGCGCCGACGGGCGTGCTGCGCGTCTCGGTTCCGGTTCCGCTCGGGCGCATGCTGGCGGGGCCGGTGATCGCGCGCTTTCGACGTCGGCTGCCGCTCGTGCGCCTCGAGATCGTGCTGCAGAACCAGCGCGTCGACCTCGTGCGCGACGGCGTCGACGTGGCCATTCGAGGCGGCGAGCTGCCCGACTCAGACCTCATCGCGCGGCGTCTCGCGAGCGCGACGATGTGGCTCTATGGGAGCGCCGCGTTTCGTGGCGCCGTGCTTCCCGAGATCCCGCTCATCGTGGCGCCGGGCGATGAGGCGATGCTCCGCCGCGCGGGGCTCGTCGTGTCAGATCCGAGCGCCGTGATCGACGACCGCAGCGCCGTCGCCGACGCGATCACCTGGGGGGCTGGCATGGGGCTTCTGCCGTCTTTCCTCGGCGAGCCCGCCTGCGCGCAGGGCACGATGGCGCGCCTGCACGACGCCCCCATCGCGACGTTGCCGGTGCACGCCGTCTACCACGCGTCGCAGCGCGAAGACGTTCGCGTGAGGGTGCTCGTCGACGAGGTCGAGGTGCAGTTGCTCGCCACGCTCTGAGGCTGGTCCTGCGCAACACTCGCCTCGCGACCGCAGCCGCCGACGTGGTAGGAGCGCGCGATGCTCTCGTCGCGACCTCGTGCGCTCTCGCTCCTCATGCTCTCGCTCGCGACGATCGCAGGCTGCGCGCCCGACGGGCCTGCGGTCGATGCGAGCATCGTCGCGCCCGATGTGAGCGATGTGACCGTGGTCGACGCGGGCCGCGACGTGCGCGTTGCCGACGTCATCGACGTCACCGACGTTGCGGACGTCACCGATGTCACTGACGTCATCGACGTCACGGACACGCCTTCGATGGACGCGCGCCCTGATGCGCCCGACGCGTTGGACGCTGCGTCCGATGTGAATCGTGATGCGCCCGACGCGTCCGATGTGACCGTGATCGACGCGGGCCGTGACGCTGTCGTCACCGACGTCACCGACGTCACCGACGTCACCGACGTCACCGATGTCACCGATGCGCCTGCGCCCGATCCGCTCGCGTCGCTCGGCGCGTGCCTCGGCACGACGGCGCCGCTCACGATCTCGCGCAACGTGCCGTATGTGTCGATCCCCATCGGCGCGTACCGCGGGGAGTTTGTGCTCGACTACGGGTCGACCTTCTCGAGCATCGACCTCGCCGCCTTCCCCGCGCCGGGACCGCGAACCTCGGGATGCGATCGGGCGCTCCTCGGCGTCACCTGCACGGTCGAGGCATTCTCGTTCTTCGCCGACCCGTCGCCCGTGAGCCTCGTGACCGAGGACTTTCGCGCCGTCATGGGCTCCGTGCGCCAGGCGGGCATCGTGGGGACCGACTTCACGAGCCTCCGCGTGATCGCGCTCTCGTACCGCGCTTCACGCATGTTCGCCGGAGGCACCGCGCGATGCTCCGACGACGCGTGGAGGACCGCGGGCTTCGCGTCGCTCTCGTCGCGCGGGTTCTTCTCGAACGACCTCTCGACGCTCTCGCCGCGAAGCGCGGTCGACACGGGCGCCGTCGCGGGCGCGCACGTTCCCAACGTTCCCACGGTGCCCTTGCGCGTCGGCGGGGTGAGCGCGCTCGCGCAGCTCGACACGGGCTTCGACGACGCGCTGGTGCCCCTCTCGGTCAACGTGAACACGGCGTTCTTCAACGCGATCGTCGCCGCCGACGCGGGCGTGCTCGTTCGAAGCGCCGCGCGAGACCTCTCGCTCACGACCTGCGTGCCGGGCCTGAGCGAGCCCGTCGAAGCATGGACGCTCGCCCCCGGTCGCTCCCTCGATTTCGTGAGCGACTCGGGTGCCGTCGCGCGGCGCTACGCGGGCGCCACGCTCTTCGTCAAGCGCACTCCCGCGGCGGCGCGGAGCTGCGGCGGCATCGGCACGTGGACGGCTCCCGCGGCGCAGGTCGCCGCGTCGTTCTTCGTCGAGATGGGCGCCATCGCGTTCGATCCGTACACGTCGCGCGTGTGGGTGCCTGCGCGCTGAGCGAACGCAGTCACCCGCGCGAGGCGAGTGCTATGGCGCCACCTCGGGCACCACGACCCCGGAGGGCGTGACGATTCCCGATGGCGTGTGCGCGTGACCGTGACCGTGTCGAGCGCCGTGTCGTCGCGGCGCAACCGACTCCACCGTGCCCGCGTCTGTCGTCTCGGCGTTCGTTGTCACTACGAGCACGTCCGTGATCGACGCGTCCGCGGGGGGAGCGTCTACGGCAGCGTTCGTCGTCGCGACGTCGAGGACGGCGGCATCTGCGATCACCCGCGGCGCCACCGACGAATGCGGGAGCGTCGCATCGGAATGCCGTGACGCGCGCCACAGCGCGGCCGTCAGCACGAGCCCCACCGACGCGGCGACCACCAACGCGAGCGCCACGAAGGGAGACAGCTTTCGCCCGTTGCCCGTCGTGTCGTGCGCGCCCTCCGCACCCGCCAGCGTGCTCGGATGGGGAGCCGTCGACGATCCGTTCGCGTCTCCGCCGGGCGTTGCCTGAGGGGCCTGAAAGGTCGCGCTCCACGTCGACCGCGCTCGCCCGCTCGCGAAGGGGAGCAGCGCCGCGGCGAAGCTCTGAAGCGAGGGGAAGCGCTGCTGCGGTTCGCGGGCCATCGCGCGCATCACCGTCGCTTCGAGCGCGGGATGAATCTCGGGCCGCAGCGTGCGCGGCGGTTGATACACGCCGTCGCCGACGCGCCGGATCACCGCGTACACGTTGTCGCCCGGAAACGGAATCACCCCCGTCAGGCACTCGTAGAGGATCACCCCGAGCGAGTACTGATCGCTGCGCGCGTCGGCGTCTCGGGCGCGCGTGATCTGCTCGGGGGGCATGTACGCGGGCGTTCCGAGCGAGGCTTCGGTGCCGGTGAGCCCTGCGTCGTCGCCGCCGACGAGGCGCGAGATGCCGAAGTCGAGCACCTTGGGGTGAGGCTCCCCCGCGGCCGTGTTGGTGATGAAGAGGTTCTCGGGCTTGAGGTCGCGGTGCACGACCCCCGCGCGGTGCGCCGCGTCGACGCCCGCAATCACCGGGAGCATCAGGTCGATCGCGAGCTCGATCGGAAGCGGGCCGCGCTCTTCGAGGAGCTTCCCGAGGCTCTGGCCTTCGAGGAGTTCCATCACGAGAAAGGGCATCCCCTCGTGTTCACCGACGTCGGTCACGTCGACGACGTGGGGGTGACGGATCGCGGCGGCGGCGCGTCCCTCGCGCGTGAAGCGCGCGCGAACCCCTTCGACGCGCGCGTACTGAGGCTGGAGCACCTTCACGACGACGGTCTTCCCCAGACCGACGTGCGTGGCCGTGTACACCTCACCCATCGCGCCCGCGCCGAGAAATCGCTCGATGCGGTAGGACCCGAAGCGCTTGCCCGTCGGGAGGAGCCCGTCGAGCGTCATCGCAACCACCCCTGGAGGCGCGTCGACGCGCTCGATCCCTGCCAGGTGAACCCACCCGAGAGACGCGATCCGGTGGACGTCACCGCCGACGACACGAAGCTCCCCGTGAAGCGCACCGTCTCGCGAGGCGCGTCCGTTGCGACGTCGACCGCGGCATCGACCGGAGCGTCCATCGCCACGTCGAGCGATG
>JBPOHC010001030.1:0-1993 GCA_052035985.1 Myxococcota bacterium
TACGGATCGCGCGTCTTCGAATCGGGCCGCACGAAGCTCCCGCGGTCGGGCCACTGCGACAGCTTCGCGTTGTTGCACGCGCTGCAACTGTAGAAGTAGTTGCCCCAGCGATAGGCCCTCGTCGGAAAGAGCGCCTTGGGCTTGAAGTGCTCGACGTCACCCGGCTGGTTCGCCGCCACCGACGACTGGCAGTACGCGCAGTGCCCGTCCGAGAGCGCGCGGATCACGTCCTTCGCGATGGGCTCACGCCACACTGGCGGAAAGTCACACGCGCCCGCGCGGTCTCGCGGGAGCGCCTTCGGCGCGAATCGCTTGAACCCACTCCGACGTCGCGCGTCCGTCAGCGCGAGCGCTTCGAACGCCGCCGAGTGCTTCAAGAACCGCGCGTGACTGCGCCCGAAGGCGCGCTCTACCAACAGGCTCCACCTACGTGGGACCTTGATCCCCAGGCGCTCCAGTCGAACCATCGCCGCTCGCTCCCTTCGCCGCGAGGCGCTTCAAGAAGGCGATCTGAACCTTCGCGATCTCCGAGAGCAGCGGGCGCTCGGCGAGGCGCTGCTCCTCGCGCGAGAGGAGGCCCTGCATCTTGTCGAGCAGGTCTACCAGCCGCTCGCGCTCCTCGCGCGTCGCCGTGTCGGCCTCGGCTTTCTGGCGCAGCTTGCGGATCTTTCGCTCGATCCGTTCGTAGCGCAGCGCCCACCGCGACGGCACGTCGAAGAGGCGATCGTCAACGAGTACCGAGCTCACCTGCGCGCCGCGCAGGTCACGGAGCTCCTTCGCGGAGAGCACCTCCGCGCGCACCGCGCCGTCGCTGCGTTCGCGAAGCACCACCATGCTGTAGTCGCCGTCGAGCGCGCGGCTGTCGATGGCGCCCTGCACCACCGCGGGCGAGTGCGTCGTGAACACGAACTGCGTCTTCGGAAAGAGCGTCGCGAACTGCTCCACCACCGTGCGCTGCCACCGGGGATGGAGGTGCAGGTCGACCTCGTCGATGAGCACCGTCGCCGCGCCATCGAGCGCCTCGTCGAGCAGCGGAAACAGCGTGACGTAGCGCAGCACCAGATCGAGCAGCACCACGAGCACCGACTGGTAGCCCGCCGAGAGGTCGCGAAACTCCAGGGGCAACCCCTTCCGCACGATCACGGGCACCTCGCGGTCGTTCTTCACGATCACGTCGACGCGGTCGAGCCCGTGCACGAAGCGGAACGACTCGTTGAGCCGCACCCACGCGCGCTCGACGCGCGGATCTCCGCGGCGGCGCTCGTTCAGATAGAGGATGTAGCGCCCGAGGTCCGAGAGCAGCAGCGGATCGGGGCGGACCAGCGTCGTCGCCCTCCGCTCGTAGGCGATCTCCGAGAGGTGATCCTCGATGCGTCGCACGTCGAGGAGCGCGGCTTCGGGGCCGCTGAGAATGGGCATGTCGCCGAGCATCGGCATCGGCGGTGGCGGATCGGCGCGGCGATACTGCCCGTATCCGAAGAGGTACCGCTCGGCGGCGAGCGCCACGCGCGCGGTCTCACGACCTCCCTCGACGGCCCAGCGCGCGATGGGGGCGTCGGCGCCTTCTGCGTAGAGCGCGATGGAACCCCCGCGCTCGCCGCGGCGAATCGGGAGGCTCGCGAGCCCGTCACCGGGGACGAGGGAGCCGAGGGCTTCGGCGATGGTCGTCTTGCCCGCGCCGTTCTCGCCGAGGATCAGCGTCACGCGCCGATGGAGCGGGAGCGTCACCCGCTCGAAGCAACGGAGGTTCTGCAGCTCCAGGCGGGCGAGATGCGCAAAACTCACGGCGCATCCCACTACCACACGCGCGGGAGGGGCGTCTCCGCGCTTCGCCACGGGTTCCGACCGTCTGCGCGCTCGACGCTCTCGAGCGCCGCATCCGTCGTTGACACCCTCTCACCCGCCGCACGACACTCGCGCCCCTCTCGTGCGGCCCTCTACCCTCGCACTCCTCACGGTCTCCGGCGCGCTCGCGGCGTCGGGCGCGCTCCTC
>JBPOHC010000574.1:0-5613 GCA_052035985.1 Myxococcota bacterium
CTGCGTCGCGCCCTCGCGCTCGACTCCGCGCGTCGCGCTCTACCGCGTGCCGCCCGAGGCGCCGACCAGTCCGCCGCGCAGGCGGAATCGCGTCGACTGACGCACGGACTGGGTGATCGACGACTGACCGAGCGTCGACACCATGCGGTAGCTCCGCGAGGTCATCACCGAGCCCGCGCTCACCACCGACGTCGCCCTGTGCCCGCGGATCACCGTCGGCCCCACATCGACCGGCGTCACATCCGGTACACCCATGTCGACCGGCGTCACGTCCATCATCACGTCGATCCGCGGAACATCCACCGCGACATCGAGCGGCGGAACGTCCGTCACGACGTCCATCGGAGGCACATCGATCGGCGGAACATCGACCGGCGGAACATCGACCGGCGGAACATCCATCGGCACGTCGACGGGGGGAACGTCCATCTCTACGTCGACGGGCGGAACGTCCGTCACGTCGGCGGGCGGCACATCCATCGGCGCGTCGGTCGGCGTCGCGTCACTCGCATCGCTCGCGTCGCTCGCATCGGTCGCGGAATCGCCCGTCGCGTCGGCGACCTCGGGGCCGTCTGCGCTGGCGTCGGTACTTGCGTCGGTGGTCGCGTCGTCGGGCGTGGTGCCGTCGCCTTGAACGTCGGCGCCGAGGCCCGAGTCGCCGCCCGCGAGGACGCTCTGCGCGTCACCGCATCCCGCGACGAGCGACAACCACAACACCGCGGTGATCGAAAGGAAGCTGCCCGGTCGCATGCGATGCGCTCTCACTTCGACCGTGATCCTTCGCCCGTCCGCCCGGTCGGGTCAACGGGCATCGGAACGAAGACGTCCTCCATCGAGCGAGCTCACGCGCGCTTCGATGCGCTCGCGGGCATCGCGCCGCACGACCTCGCCGTCACGGTCAGACCCCGAGCTCCGTGCGCAGGATGCGGTTCCAGTTCGCGCGGGGCTGGAGGTGGGCGAGCACGGCGAAGAGTCCCAGTTGCATCCGTCCGGCCATCACGAAGTCGGCTGGCATCACCGCGGTCTTCGCCTTCGAAGGGAGCCAGCCCACGTCGCGGCCGATGTCCTTCACGGTCCGCACGCCGTCTTTCACGGCCGTTCGAAGCAGGGCGCGGTCGATGGTCACCTCTTCATCGCGCGCCACCATCGCCGCGGTGTGGAGCATGAAGTCCTGGTGGTGCTTGCGGGCGCGCGGGTCCATCCCCTCCATGCCGAAGAGGTTCGCGCTCTCCTTCCGCCACTCGGCCTCGCGGCCCGTGACCAGCAGCGTCGCGAGGGCCTTCCATCGCGCGTGGAGCTCCTTGGGCATCACCTTCACGCTGCCGAAATCGAGGAAGGCCACGTCGCCCTCTCGCGTGACGAGGTAGTTGCCCGGGTGCGGATCGGTGTTGAACACCCCGCGCCCCATCGCGAGCCCGAGCGTGAAGCGAAAGATCGACACGCCCACCGAGTCGCGCAGCGCCTGATCGCCGTGCTCCGACACGTCGCGCAGCGAGCGCCCGTCGACGAAGCTCATCGTGATCACGTTGCGCGCCGTGTGCGAGTGGAACACCGTCGGCACAACCACGCGCGGCCACCCGCTGGTCATCTCGCGGAAGAGGTCCTGATTGCGCGCCTCGCGCGTGTAATCGAGCTCCGCGGCGATGTGCTCGACGACCTCATCGACGCCGCCGCGCGTGTCTGCGCCGGGCGCCATGAGCGCGATCATCGGGTGCAGCGCCTCGAGGTTCTTGAGGTCGCTCGTGAGCGCCTGCGCGATCGACGGGTACTGCACCTTCACCGCGACCTCGTGCGTGACGCCCGCCTCGTCAACCAGCGCAGCGCGATGCACCTGACCGATCGACGCGGCTGCCACGGGCGTCTCGTCGAAGCGCACGTACGCCTCGCTGAGAGGCCGTCCGAGGCCGCGCTCGATCTCCGCGCGGATGTCGTCGAAGGTGACGGTGGGCGCGCCCGATTGCAGCTTCGTGAGCGTCTTCTGATAGATCTCCGTCGCCTCGGGAGGGAGCAGGCCGTCGACGTACGACATCGTCTGCCCGACCTTGAGCGCGAGGCCGCGCAGGTCGCCGAGCACCTTGAGCGCGCGGTCGGCGGACTCTTGCAGCCGCGCCATGTCGATCTCGCGCGGATCCTCTCCGCGGAGCGCGCGGTTCGCCATGTTCGGCAGCTCGTTCGCGGCGAGCTTCACGAGCGCCATGCCTCGCGCGAAGCGTCCTTTGGGGATCTCGTCGGCCAACGCGGACCTCTCTTCTGCGATGCTCGTGGCGGGTGTAACGGCGCTCGAATCAGGTGCGGTAGTCGGCGTTCTCGCTGATGTACTCGTGCGTGCGGTCTGCGCCGAGCACCGCGGCCGATGCCGCTCCGAGGCCGAGATCGACGGTGATCTCGACCCTGCGCTCGTGTCGCGGATAGCGCAGCGAAGGCTTGAACGTGAGCCCGTCGGGCGGCGCCACGCTCGCGTAGAGCTCGGCCTCGCGCATGTGCGTGACGAGGGCCTCTTCGGTCGCAGGATCGAGCGCGAAGGCGCCGTTGCGAAAGATCTCGCGGCCGCCCATCGAGATCGAACAGCGCGAGAGGTCCGCACCGGGGAGCACGGATCCGACATGCTTTCCGATCGCCATGACGAGGCGGCCGACGTTGGGGTCGTTGCCGCAGATCGCGCACTGAAGAAGCGGCGAGTTCACGATTGCCTTGCCCACGCCGAGCGCGAGGGCCCTGTCGGTGGCGCCTCGCACCTCGACGCGCACCACGTGGTGAACGCCCTCTCCGTTGCGCACGACGTCTTCGGTGAGCGCCGCGCACACGCGCGTGAGGGCCGCGCGAAACTCGCTGAGGTCGCAGGGGACCTTGCGCGAAGAGACCAGCGCCACGGTGTCGGACGTGCTCGTGTCGCTGTCGATCGACATGGCGTTGAAGGTCGGCTCCACCGCGTCGCGGAGCGCGTCACGGAGGTCTTCGCGGGCGACGTCGCAGTCGGTGAAGAGGTAGACGAGCATCGTCGCGAGGTTGGGCTCGATCATCCCGGCGCCCTTCGCGATGCCGACGATGGAGCCCTCTCCGACGCGCGCGCGGCGCACCTTGGGGTAGAGGTCCGTGGTGACGATCCCCTCGGCCGCGGGGAGCACGGAGTCACCCTGGAGCGCAGCGACGGCGCTCGGGAGGTGTTCGAGCATCGCGTCGGTGGGGAGCCTCCACCCGATGACGCCCGTCGAGCACGGGAGCACCTCGGCGGGCGCGACGCCGAGGAGCTTCGCGACGCCGTCGCACACGCGCTCGGAGGCTTCAACGCCGCCCGGCGCGCACACGTTCGAGACCTTGTTGTTCACCACGATGGCCGCGAGGCGCGGAGACGAGAGCCGCGAGCGTCCGACGATCACCGGCGCGCCGGGAAAGGCGTTGCGGGTGAACATCGCGGCGAAGGCGTCGGTGGGCTCGTCGAGGGCCACCAGCGTGACCGTCATGGCCGACGGCTTGTGAACCTCCGCGGGCACGAAGGGAAAGCGCGCCGCTCCGACGCGGAACCCGCGCGGGAGTGCGGACTGCGATGCGAGCCAGGCGCGGTGCGCCTCGAGGGAGGTGAATTCCAGGGATGTCATGGCGTGGCGGGCGAAGGGTGTCGTTCGAATCGCCACGCGACGTCAAGGCAGACGTGGCGCGTCTCTACTGCGGCGGGGCGGAGTCTCGATGCGGCTCCGACGGAGGAGCCTCGGCGGATTCTGCGCGGGGTGATGGGGAGGCGGCCGCGGCGTGGGGCCCGGTGCGGATTCGCTTGATGCGCTCACGCACGCGGACAAGGACGTCGCGGTCGACGCGCTCGTCAGGGGTGCTGCGGATCAGAACCACGGGATCGCGGGGATTGGTGCCCATGACAGCGACATCTCCTTCTCGGACGGGACGTTCGGGGGCGCGAAGTTTCGATACCCCCTGTGATGGTCACCTCGTTGGCCGCAACATAGCGCCCGGTCCGCCGGATTGTCTACCGGTGCAACCTGGAAACGATGAGACCTCACCGACGCGTTCGCGCGACGGCGAAGGGTCAATCGAGGCTGATGGGGATGTAGAGCAGCTTGAGCTGACGGTGCGTGCCCGAGCGGCGATAGCCCACGAGGCCGAAGAGCACGTTCCACGAGAAGTCTTCGGGGCGCGGGCGCGCGTACGAGAAGAGCGGGAGCACGTGCCACTCGTACGAGCGGACGCCCTGACGCTGCGACTCCATGAAGAGCACCGGCGGGAGCACGATGGTCTGCGACTCGGGGTCGCGGTAACGCCAGAAGAGCGGCGTGACCATCATGAGGTCCGAGTGCGTCTCCTCGTTGGTGAAGCGCGCGTAGAGAGGGCCCAGCACGGTGTGGGTGCGCGGTCCGCTGCGGCCGGTGAACACCAGCGGGTAGACGTTGAAGAACCAGTCGCGGCCCTCGCGCTCGTAGTGGACCGTGGGGGCCACCCACCACGTGTTCGAGTTGAGCGTGGCGCGGTGATAGAAGAGCGGGAAGAACGCCTCGGTGTGAGCCCCGGTGGAGGGCTCGCGCGACGAGAAGAAGAAGGGCGCGACGGCGTCCCAGTTCGTGGCGCCGCGGTGGTTCTGGTAGAGCCAGCTCACGAAGGTCGACGAGTCACCGCGGCGCCCGTAATAGAAGAGCGGCGTGATGAGCGTGCGGCGGTCGGGCCCCGAGTCGATGTGCAGGAGCGGCGCGAGGGTCGTGCGGCTCGACGTCGCGTCGTGGTGGTGAAAGAACACCGGCGCGAGGTTCACCGAGAAGGAGTCCGGTGAGCTCGTGGTCCAGAAGGGACCCACGACAGTGAGCGACTTGTCTTCGTCGCGGTTGTAGCGGTGATAGGTCAGCAGCGGCGGGATGAGCGTGTAGGAGCGGTGGAGGTTCGACCCCGCGAACACGAAGGGCGCCACACCCCAGTCGGTGTCGGCCCTCAACCGGTCGTAGTAGAAGGGCCCCGCCCAGGTGAAGGCGTGCTCGGGCGTCCACGTGTGGACCGTGAGCAGCGGCGGGATGATGAGGTGCTCTCGTCGCAGCGCGCCGTCTTCGCCGAAGGAGTCGCCGTAGAAGAACAGCGGCGCCACGCCGAAGGCCGAGCCGTGGAGCTCCCCGCGTCCCTGCCAGGTGTGGAGGTAGAACGGGGGCACCACGTCGGTGCCGAAGGTGCCTCCCTCGTCGCGCGTTCCGCGCCAGTGCCACACGAGCGGAAACACCACGTCGGTCTGCGCCGTCGGCGACCTGTGGCGGTAGTACGGCGGAATGAGCAGCGACGAGCTCTCGCCGCGCCGATCGCTGTAGAACAGCGGGAACACCACCGTCGTCGCGCGCTGCCGTCCGCGCTCCACGAGCAGGAGCGGCGGAATGAGCACGCGATGGAGGTCTTCATCCTCCGCGCTCGGGGTGAAGTCTCCGGGGGCGCTCCCGAGCTCCGCGCGGGCCTCGGGCGTGAGCGGCGCGACGGCCGTGGGCTGACGTCCCGACGCGGGGCGCGGGGTCTCGTCTTCGTCGGCGGGCTGCGCGGGCGCTTCAGCTTGTGTCGCGGGCGCTTCCGTCGGAGCGGGCTGCGCGGCCTCGTCTTGCGCGGGCTGCGCGGGCGCTTCCGTGGGCGCAGCGGTCGCAG
>JBPOHC010000091.1:0-2179 GCA_052035985.1 Myxococcota bacterium
GTGCCCGACCTCGGGTCGTAGCGAGAGAGCCGCGCGAGGCCCGTGTCGATCACGTACACGATGCCCGGAATGGTGAGCGAGGTCTCGGCGACGTTGGTCGCGAGGATCACGCGTCGTCCCGAAATCGACGAGAAGACCTTGGCCTGGTCGGCCGCGGAGAGGCGCGCGTAGAGCGGCTGAACGACCGTATTTCTAAGGCTCCGTGCGGTGAGCGCGTTCTCGGACTCGCGGATCTCGCGCTCGCCCGGGAGGAACACCAGGATGTCGCCGTGCGGGTCGAGCGAGGTCACGTCGACCACGGCGTCGGCCACCGCGTCGGCCAGGTCGGCGTCCTCCGAGGGAGGCTCATAGAGCACGTCGACGGGGTACGTTCGCCCCTCGACCTCGATCACGGGAGCGCCCCCGAAGAACTCCGAGAAGCGCGCGGTCTCGAGCGTGGCCGAGCTCACGATCACCTTGAGATCAGGGCGCCGCGGGAGGATCCGCTTGATCCACCCGAGGAGGAAATCGATCGTGAGGCTCCGCTCGTGGGCCTCGTCGAGGATGAGCGTGTCGTAGCGCCGGAGGTTCGGGTCGCCGTGGATCTCCGCGAGGAGGATCCCGTCGGTCATGAACTTGATCGCGGTGCCGGGCGACGTGCGGTCTTCGAAGCGGATCTGATAACCCACGTCGACGCCGAGGGGTGTTCCGAGCTCCTTGGCGACGCGCGTGGCGACGCTGGTGGCGGCGATGCGGCGCGGCTGCGTGACGCCGATGAGCCTCTTTTCGCCGCGTCCGAGCGTGAGGGCGACCTTGGGGAGCTGCGTGGTCTTGCCCGATCCCGTGGCGCCCGCGACGATGACGACGGGGTGCTTCGCGACGGCGGCGGCGATGTCGTCGACGCGCGAAGAGATGGGGAGCTCGGGCGGAAAACGCACCGTGCGACGGGCGCTCTCCTCAGGGGTGTCGGGCTTGTCTGCGGTCATCGGCGTCGCGCTGTTGAGAGGGGGCGCAGACGTAGCACGCTCTACTCGCGCTCGCGCGGCGGAGGCGCGGCGACGACGTGGAGCGTTCCGCGGACCTCCTCCATCACCGCGCGCATTCGGGCGAAGCGCGTGGGATCCGTGGCCGCGAGGTCGGTGCGCTCGCCGGGATCGGTCGCGAGGTTGTAGAGCAGGAGCCGCCCGCTCCCGCGCTCGATGAGCTTGTAGCCCTCGAACACGAGCGAGCGACGCAGGCTGTTGTAGGGCCCCTCGGGGAGCTCGATGTAGATCGGTCGCTCGGGCTGCTCCGCGGTGAAGTCCGCGACGAGGCTCTGCCCCGAATACGCATCGGGCGCACCCGCCGCGGGAGGCGTGACGCGCAGCAGCTCGGTGAGCGTGGGCGCGAGGTCGATCTGGCTGCGCGGCGTGGTGATGTGCCGCGGGGCCACGCCGGGAACGCGCATCATCCACGGCACGCGCACGAGCTCCTCCCACAGCTCGACGCCGTGATAGCTCATGCCGTGCTCGTTGAAGGCCTCGCCGTGGTCGGCCGTGACCACCACGACGGTGCGCGCGGCGACGTCACCGGGGAGGGCCCGCAGCGCGTCGAGGATGCGCCCCACCTGACGGTCGGAGTTCATCACCTCGCGGTCGTAGCGACCTCGCTCACCGCGCGCGAAGACGGGGAGGTCGCGGTGCTCGACGTACTGCTTGTGCGGATCGAAGAAGTGAACCCACTGAAAGAAGCGCCCCGCGGTGTTCTCGGGCCGCTGGAGCTGCGCGATCGCGCGATCGGCCACGGCCGCATCGGCCGTCGAGGTCTCCTGCCCGTCGCCTTCGGGTTTGGCCGAGAGGTCCCACTCGTCCATGCCCTGCGCGAGTCCGAAGCGGCGTTCGAAGTAGAAGAGCGAGGCCGCGCCGAAGGTGCGAAAACCGCTATCTTTCAGGCGCTCTGCGAGAAAGATGTTGGGCGGCGTGTAGCGGGTGAAGTGCTCTCCGTCGCGTCCGCACTCGGTGGGGTAGCGCCCGGTCATCATGGGTGCGATCGCGCGGCCCGTGTACGAGCTGATCGCGTAGCCGCGGTCGAAGACCACCGACTCCGTGGCGAGCGCGTCGAGCCTCGGCGTGATCGGGTGGGGATAGCCCGCGTAGTGCAGGTCCCACCGCATCGTGTCGACGGTGATGAGCAGGAGGTTGAGGTTCGACGCCGCGGGCTG
>JBPOHC010000927.1:0-1745 GCA_052035985.1 Myxococcota bacterium
GTAGGCGTTTCGAGCGTTGGGGTGCCTGCGGCGGACGGTGGTCGCGGTGGGGTGATTGCGGGAGCGAGCAGGCGGGTGGGGTGACTTAGGGCGCAATCACACCATTCCCCGCGCGCCCGCTCGGTGCTCGGCCAAGCCCGAATCACTTCCCCCTCGACGCCTCCGCTCACTTTTCTCTCCCTCCGGCGCTCAAGAGTCTCCGCGTCACGACCGTTGAACAGGGTACAGCGACAGAGACGGCAAGCGGGGGAACAGGGACGCTCCAGCGGAGCGGACGCCCTCCTCGCGCCGACACAACCCCTGGCGCTGAAAGGAGGCCCTCTATGGCCTATCCGTTCGTGACTGCTGATGTGGTTCGTCCGCCTCGCGTCGATGCCCGACGCGGGATCGCGCTCTCCCTCAAGCTCCAGCAGAACGCGCCCGAAGACGCGTCGCCTGCGGTCGAGGAGGCCGTCGAGCGCCTCGCGTCGACCACCGAGGCGCTTTCCGCCGCGTGGAGGGCCCAGAGCGCGGGCGCGTCCGCGAAGGACAACCGCGCCGTCGTGCGCGCGCTCATCAGCGCGTGGAGCGGCACCTACGGCCGTCTCGTCGAACTCACGAAGCTCGACCCCGCGACGGTGCGCGAATCTGCCGAGGCGCAGGCGCTCCTCGATGTGCTCTTTCCCAACGTGCTCGCGTTCCTCCAAGGGGAGCACGATGGGATCTGGATCGACAGCCGCGACCTCCTCGCGAAGATCGACGACGGCGGCCATGTCGACGCCATCAACCGCCTCGCAGGAGAGATGTTCCTTTCGGCCGTTCGCAGGGCGCACCAGACCTGCGGCGACGCGCTCGGCCTCACGCGAGCCTCCGCGGAGAAGGTCTCCGTCGAGCTCAAGGGCCTCCTCGATGCGGTGACCGCGGCGATCTCGACCTACGCCATCCAGCTCATCGCGAGCGCCGACGCGTCGGACGCCGACGACGTGCGCGTCGTCACCCACGCGCTCGAACCCCTCATCGATCACCGCAAGCGCGCACGCACGCGCCGCAACGAGGCGATCGACACCGGCGAAGAAGATCAGAAGGACGCCGCGCCGAAGTCCCCCACGCAGGGCGTCGCGGTTCCGACGGACACGAAGGCCGCGAACGACAACCCCGCGCAACCCGCGCCCGCACGTCGCGTGGCCTGAGCGACGCGACCGTCACGCAGCCGCTCCGCGTCACGTCACCCGACGCGGAGCGACTCTGCCTCTTCACGCCCTCACTCGAGCCAGACCTCGCGCGCGGTCCACGCGTAGTTCCAGTAGTCGTCGCAGGCGCCGGTGTTGAACGAGCGGTGGTTGCGCACCGCGTACGAGTTCGCGTTGATCGAGATCATCTCGGTGCGGCCCTGGTAGATCGTCACCGGCGGCGGATCGGTCTCGCAGGTGTTGCAGTGCCCCTGCGCCGACAGCGCGAAGAGCTCGGGCGCGCCTCCGCCGCAGTTCGATCCCGCCATCACGCAGCCGATGCTCCGACGCGTGAGTTCGAAGGGAGCACCCGGCAGCGTCGTCCCCTCTCCGCTCGCCGCAGCCGCGAGGAGCGCGCTGTCGTGTCGAACGGGGTTCGGCATGCGATCCCACGTCGGCGCGTTCGAGACCTCGACCTGCATCGTGCAGCCCCACGACCACGTCGCGCGCGAGCGGACCTGCACGTACTGCCCGCGGCGCAGCCCGACGGGCGTCGCGCCGAGGTTGAAGCGCGGCGCCGTCACCCGAAGCGTCCCG
>JBPOHC010000953.1:0-2114 GCA_052035985.1 Myxococcota bacterium
GCGAGATCCCCGCCGCGGTGATCCCGGGGCTCGACATCATCGCGGGCAACGTCCGCCAACTCTGAGCACTGAGGGCACACCAACATGGCAGTCTATTCAGGCCCCGGCTTCGTGCTCTACGAAGGCATTCCGGTACTTCAATCGTCCATGGTGAGCATGGACGTTCAGACGGACAACAAGGACGTCAACACGCAGCTTTTAGGATGGCTGGCTTCTCGCCCGGTCCGAAGAAGGTGCAGATCAGCGTCAACAGCGCGATCCCCGCCGCGGGGCTCGAATACGACTGGGTCGCCATCGCGAACGCGCAGCTCCAGATCAACCTCGCGTTCAAGCTCGCGGGCAAGACCTACTCGTGCTCAGGTGACATCCGCAACGCGAAGCTCGACTCGTCGGTCGACAAGGCCAACGAGGTCTCGTTCGAGTTTCACGGCACCATCGTCTCGACCACATGAGCGGAGAACTCGACGCGTTCGTCACTCGCGACACGCGCTCACCGCTGCGCCGCGCGCTCGGGGCTTCGGCCTCGGGCGTCGGCGCGGTGAAGGTGATCGAGTTCGACGGGTGCGGCGGGCGCCTTCGCGGCGTCCCTCTCGCGCTCCGCACGCTCACGGCGGGCGAGTCGATCCGCGTTCGCACCGAGGCGCACGCGTACCTAACGCGTCAGTGCGCGCTCTCGGAGGATGCGGTCGGATACAGCGACGCGGGCCGCGCGCTCCACGAGTTCGAGACGAAGCTACGCACCATCGCGCTCGCGCTCGTGGACCCCTCGACGGGTGCTCCCGTGTGCGTCAACGTGAAGGGCGATGCAGACGCCGACGAGGCTCGCACGCTCCTCGAAGGCGACGAGATCGCGGGGCTGTTCGAGCTGTTCATCGACTGGACCAACGAGCGGTCGCCGATCCAGTCGAAGACGGCTGAGGAGGTAGAGGCCCTCGTGGAGGCGATGGGAAAAGCGACGACGCCGCTCTCATCGCTGAATGGCTACGATGCCGCTACGCTGCGCTTCATCGCGCGCGCACTGGTGGGTCGCCTGCAAACGCAGACGAGTTCACGCTACTCGCCTACGTCGCTCTCGAACGGCGCGGACGAGACGTAGCCGCCTACCTCGGGCTCGACCCGCACCCCCTCTGATGGCACGCGCAACCCTACTTCTCGACGTCGACACCACGCCCGCGCGTAGCGCGCTCGGAGACCTCCGCGGCTCCGCACGCTCCGCGCAGGCGTCGTTGACCGCCGAGGCTCGCAAGGGCGAACGTGATCGAGAGCGCGTCATGCGCGACGAGGCGCGTGCGGCGCAGCGCGTGGCGGCAGAAGCAGCGCGAACACGCTCGCGTCTCGAACGCGAGTCGACGAAGGCGACGGAGCGCGCAGAACGCGAGCGCACGAAGGCGACGAAGGAAGAGGCGTCGAAGCGACTCAAGGCCGAACGCGATGAGGCGCGCGACCGCAAGCGAGAGATCGACAAGACCGCGCGCGACGCAGAGAAGGCCGAGAAGGAGCGCACTCGCACCGCAAAGACGGAGGCGAACAAGCGCGTCAAGGCGGAAGAGCGCGCGATGCGTCAGCAACTCGCGCTCGCGACGCGTCGTTCCCGCGAACTTGGCGGGCGCGTTGCGACGGGCGTAGGCACCGCTGCGCGCGCGGTGTACGGCGGCGCCGTCGCCATGCACGGGCAGTTTCAGGACGCGCGCGAGCGTCGCGCGGCGGGCGAACGCACGCTCGGAAACGCCGTGCGCAACGCGAACCCCAACGCGTCATCGCAGGAGCAAGCGGCGGCGCGCGATGCTGTGCGTCAGTTCGTCGTCACGACGGGCATGAACTTCGGCGACGTGGCGAACGCGCTCATGGAAGGCCAAGCGCACGGATCGACGCTCCAAGCGGAGGGCGGCGAGACCACCGCGCAGGCGATTCAGCGCTCGCTCGCGATGATCCGAGAGGCCAACGCGGAAGGCGCCGATCCGGGGCAGTACCTCGCCGCGCGCGGTCGCCTTGCGGCGAACGGTCTTTCGGGCGACGCGCTCAAGACCGCGATGCGCTTCTCGCTCGCCGCAGCGCAAGCCGGTCAGGTCGAGGTTGACCAGATCATCGGCGCGGGTCTCCCCGGCGCCTCTCGC
>JBPOHC010000038.1:0-8084 GCA_052035985.1 Myxococcota bacterium
CCGTGGTCCTTCGTGCTCACGGCGGCGGTGTTCGCGGTGATGCACGCGGGCGAGCCCTGGGCCCCGGTCTTCGCGGGCGCCCTCATCGCCGGAGCCCTCATGGAGCGCGGCGGGAGGCTCGAGGGCCCCATGGCCTTTCACCTCGTGAACAACGGCCTCGCGGTGATGGTGGCGCTGCGAGGATGACGCGCTACGCGGTCGCGGCCTCGTCGGGCGTCGGCCTCTCTCGACGCAGCGCCGCCCACACGAGGAGCGCGTAGAACACGAGCACGCGCGCCAGCGACACGGCGATCACCACGGTGGCGTCGGTCGAGGGCGTCGGGAGCGTGATCAGCCCCCAGGCGAACATGAACGCCGCGAAGGCGCTTCGTGAGCGGACCTCCGCAGTGAACACCGCGAGGAGCACGCACACCGTCGACAGGACGAAGGGCGCCGCGTAGGGGCTGCGCAGCGAGGCGAGCATCACGACGGCGAGCCAGACCGTGAGCCTGTGGCGGGCGGTTCCGTCGTTGCGTCCGGCGAGCACGGCGAGCGCGAAGACCAGCGCGGTGTACGCGCGGCCGAAGAGCCGCGCTTGGGGCCACGACCAGCCCGCGAGGCCGAGCGCGCCGAGCTTGAAGGGGATGCCGAAGGGGGCGATGTTGAACGCGATCTCGCGCGGCGAGCGGGCCATGAAGCGCAGCGCCTCGCCCGAGTCGACGTGGGGGAGGTGGTAGACGAAGAAGTCGCGCCACACGCCGGTGCCGAGCACGGCCACCGAGAGCGCGCACAGCGCCGCGGCGGCCAGCGCGGTGAAGGCCACGGCGCGCCATCGCCTCTGCATGAGAAGCATCACGCCGAGCAGTCCCGGGAAGATCTTCGCGAGCGTCGCGACCGCGAGGAGCGAGCCCGCGAGACCGTCTCGTCGGCGCTCGAGCGCGACCCAGCAGCCGAGGCAGAGGGCCACCGCGGCGAGGTGAAAATTGCCCACCTGGAGCGTGATGAGCAGCACGGGATTCGCCAGCAAGACAGGCGCGAGCAGCCACATGCGGCGCCCTGCGGTGCCTCCGAGCGTGGTGGCCGTCGCGGCGCAGGAGAGCAGCACCATGACGAGCGACGCCGCGCCGAACAGGAGGCGCAGCGAGAAGAAGCTCGAGGTCAGCGCCAGCATGGCGCGCGGCAGGAGGAGGAAGGGCGGCGGATAGCCGAAGGCGTCGAGGGCGAAGGGCGCGAAGCTCGCCGCGGTCGGAGGAAGCGGCGGAGGGGCGCCGGGGTCGTCCTGCACGAAGGCCATGTCGTAGACGTTGGCCGCGGGGTCGGTCGAGAGGATGGCGCCGTGCACGTAGGCCGTGAGGCACGAGTGGTGAACGAGAAAGGGATCCTCGGGCATGAGCGAATAGCCCACGAGGCTCGGGTCCCCGAGGAAGATCGCGATCTTCACGAAGCCGTGCACCGCGAACAGTCCGCCGACGGCCCAGAGCGCCACGAGCGCGCGCCTCTCGGTCTCTAGCCAGCGGTCGAGGCTCTCGGGGAGCGGCGCGCACAGACGGGGCGCGAGCGTCACCGCGAGCGGTCCCGCGAGGAGTCCGAGGGCGGCGATCGCGGGGACCGGGACGCGCCCGAAAACGCCGAGGGCGCGCGCGATCGGGACCCAGAGCGCGAGCGCGAGGTAGGGCATCGCGATGGCGCCCCACAGCGATGCGACGAGGCGGCGCCCGAGCCCGGGAGGCGGTGCGACGTCGTTCATGCGCCGGTGGTATCACCCGCGCGCGGAGGCATCGCAGACATGAAATCGGCCACGGGGTGTGCGGACGCCGACCACGCCGCGACGCGCTCGAAGACGCGACGACGGCTCAGCCCTCGGGGAAGCCCGCGAGCCATGCTTCGACCTGCTTTAGGGCGTCGCGCGTCCTGGCGTCTGCGCCGCTGTGGTGTCGGCTCGACACGCGAAAGGTCATCTCGCCGCCGAGCTCCTCTTCGAGCACGGTGGCGAATGACGCGACGCCGGGGATGTCGAGGTAGGGCGTGTGCGGCGCGAAGAGGATTCCGCCGCCCTCCGACGCGAGGGCTCGCAGGACGAGCAGGTCGTGCGACACGAACCAGGGCGAGACCTCGGCGTGGCCTCCCGCGAGGAGCGGCCACGCGTCGGCGCGCTCGCGGGCGCGCTTCCACCCGAGGATCTCGTGCTTCGCGAGGTCGGCGACGGAGCGCGGTGTGCCCCGCGCGCGGAGGTACTCGGGCGACGCCAGGGCGCGCAGCGGGACGCGCGCGATCACCCGCGAATACCAGGCGTTCCTGTCGGGCCCGGCGCCGTCGTGGAGCACCAGATCGCAGGGCTCGTCGAGGCACGCGAGCGGGTCTTCGACCTGACGGACGACGAGCTGCAACCGCGGAAGGGCGACGCGCGTCGCGAGGAGGCACTGCACGCGCGGGGTCAGCGGCATCCCGATGGGCTCCAGCACGCGGAGGGTCCCGATGGCCTCGCCCGCGGCGGCGCGCGCGTCCGAGAGCAGCGAGCGCGTGTCTTCGAGGAGCGACCTGCCCCGCTCGATGACCACGACACCCGCCGCCGTGAGATGCACGCCCCTGGCGTCGCGGTGGAGCAGCGGTACGCCCACCGAGGTCTCGAGCTCGTCGAGGCGCCGTCGGAGCTGCGACCGCGGCAGGCCCAGCGTGCGCGCCGCGCCCTGGATGGAGCCGCTCTCCACGACGCTGAGAAGCACTCGAATCCCCGCGAGGTCCACGGCGCAGAATAGATTGAAACGCCGCGGGAGCGTCAAGGCTCCACCGGGGGCGAAACCCTCGCGATGACGGCTCGGCCCTCGGGCTGCCGATCGACATGACAGATCGCACGAATTGATTGACGTTTGACAATTGTCAACTTCGTGCCGATACTCGCAGGCCATGAAGAGCACGTTGGCCGACCGGGTCCGCGCCGCGATGGAGCACGCGGGGCTCAACCAGAAGCAGGTCGAGGAGCGGGCGAAGCTCTCGCTCGGGTACATGAGCCGCGTGCTGCACGGGCAGCGCGAGCGCGTCGACGCCGCGCGGCTCGACCGCATCGCGAACGCGTGCGGTGTGGACTTCGAGTGGCTCTCGACGGGCAAAGGGGGGATGACCTCGCGGCGCGCGACGGACGTCGAGGGGACTCCCACGGCGGCGCCCGAGCACGAGGAGTCGAACCCCCTCGAAGACGCGCTCGCGGCGGCCTTCAGGCAGGGGAGCTTCGCCCTCGCAGACCTCGACGTGGTGCGCGCGCTCCTGCGCAACGGCGCGGCGCTCTTGCGTGACAAGGAGCACCTGGTCGACGCGGCGCGGTCGTGGCTGCACGCGGCGGCGGCGCTGCGAAAGACCTCGACGCCGGTGACCTTCGCGACGCTCGCGTGGCAGATGACCACGCAGGGCTCGGCGCGCGCGGGCGGCGCCCTCGGCGAGCGCGACGCGGCCCTCAACCGCGAGGCGCAGCGGGAGCTCCAGGCCCTCGGCGGTGAGGCGCCGCGAGAGGCCGTGCGCGTCCCTCGCAAGAAGTGACATAGACTGTCACGCGTCGCGACGCTGCGGAGACGGGCTTTCGTCGCCGCGCTACGGCGGAGCTCGCTTGAAACAAGGTATTTCCGCGCGCGGTGTGGGCGGGCGTCGCGGCGCTCGGGGGCGTTGCCAGCGGGGTCGAGAGGGCTTCAACTGAGGGCCGACCGTGCGTCAAGAAGCAGTCAGCGACACCAGTCTCGGATGGGACCAGCGCGAAGCCGCGGCCGAGAGCCTCCTGCGTCTCGCGAGGCTCGACGGGGTGGTCGCGCCGCCCCTCAAGGCCATCATCGCGGCGCTCGGGTGGCGCCTGTCCGCGGGGGTCGCCCACGGCGCCCACGGGTGGATCGTCCCCGAGTCGTGCACGATTCACATCGACACGAAGGGCTCGCGCGAGGCGGTGAACCTCCGCATCGCGCACGAGCTCGGTCACCTCGCGGCGATGCTCGCGTGCGTGGCTCACGACGAGCACGACGCCGACGCCATCGGCACGGCCATCGCGGTGCCCCGTCGCTGGGTGCGCCACACGGTCCGCCAGGTCGGGTGGGACGCGCCGCGCCTCGTGGCGAGCTACCCCGACGCGCAGCCCCTCGAGGTCGTCACGCGCGTGGCCGTGATCGCGGGCGGCGCGGCGGTGATCTACATCGCCGGGCACCGCTCCGTGGCCGTGATCGGCGAGCGCGGTGACATCCCGGTGCTGCCGGGCGAGCGCGAGGTCGTGCGGGTGATCCGTAGTTCGAAGCGTCCGAGGCCCATGGTCGACGAGCGCACGGGCCTGCACGGCTGGCCGATGCCGGGGCCCTACGGCACCGCGGTGGTGCTCATGGCGTCGCCCGAGGCCGTCGCGAGCTGGTGAGCGCGGCCGATCGGCAAAATGACAATTGTCGATTGACAATCGAACTGGGCGGATGTACAGATAGGGATGTGAGCGGCGCTGGTGGCGGCGCTCCGCAGAGAAGGGGAGCAGACGTCATGGCAGCGCATGGAAAGCGGGTGGTGCGTGCGGTCGGCGGCGCAGCCGCGGACGCGAGGCGCGAAGGGGCGGAGCGGTCGACGGCGGCGGCGACGGAGGCCGACTGGCAGGCGTGGCTCGACGAGCGCGCGGCGGCGGCCATCGCGGCGCAGGACGACGCGGAGATGCTCGCGCGTCGCTGGGGGCCGGAGCCCGAGTTCATGCTCGCGGCGGGGGGCGGCCATGCGTGCTGAGCGCTACGTGGCGAGGTGTCCGCTCTGCGGGACGGCCTACACGGCGAGGAGCTGGTACTGGCTCGAGTCGCTCGGGCTCGAGCGCTGCGGCGAGGGGTCGATGACCTCCGTCGAGGTGCGGCAGTGCGCGGTGCCGGGGTGCTGCAACACGCTCATGCGCACGAGCGAGGTGTCGATCGCGGCGGCCTGCGTGGGGGGCGTCGCGGCCAACGACGTGCGCTGAGGCGCGACGGGGCGGGCGGACACGACGGGCAGACACGACGGGCAAGGACGACGAGGGAGCGCGGACGATGAGCTGGCTGAGAAATGACGATCGGAAAGCGGGCTTCGAGGGCGTCGAGGGGCGGGGGCTCCCGGCTTCGGGCGGACCGTCGAGCGTGCTGGCGGAGGGATTCATGAAGGCGTTCACGTTGGAGTGTCCCGGGCGCTGCGAGCCCGGCATCGCGGTGCAGGGCGGGGCGATCGTGATGGGCGTGCGGCCGATGGATCACAAGCCGCAGCTCATCCAGCTCGACCCCCGCGCGGTGGTGCGCGACGGGAGGCTCGCGGAGGCGCCCGGGCGCGGCGCGCTCTTGCTGCTGCGCGATCAGTCGGGGGTCTTCGGGTCGTGGCATCTGCGCGCCGCGCAGCCCGCCGAGCGGTGGGACGCGATGGTGGCGACCGAGAGCATCCCCAACGCGCTCGACCGCATCCTCGCGGCGGAGCGGGTGAGGGCGCGCTTCCCCCACAAGGCGCCGGTGGGTTGGTACGAGTTCGCGCGGGGCACGGCCTCGCCGATCACCGAGAACGCGCGCCCGAGGCTCGACCTCTACGGCTACCTCGAAGAGGGCGCGTCGTTCGAGATCCGTCGCCGCGGCAAGCTCGATGGGACCCCTTCGGTCTTCGTCGTCGAGTGCAGGAGCGGCGACGTCAACGTCTATGACCCGCGCCTCGCGGCCCTCTCGCGGCGGCAGCAGCACCTCGCTGCGCCGCTCTGAGAGGTCACAGCCGCGAAGGTCGCGACGGTCTCAAAGGTTTCGCAGACAGAGATTCCCGGCGGTGACCAGGCATGGAAACGCCCGGCCAGAACCTCTCCGTCCTCCTCGGCCCAGGGGGCGTCCCCGTGGTGCGATCCACGGGATCTCCGTCTGCGAAAGTCTCTCCCGAAGGCGCTGCGCTTGTCCAGTGTCTTTCGATGGCCCGCAAGGAGGCGCCGCGTCGGTTGCCGTGAACCTCCTTGCGGGCCGCGGAGGCCAACGCCTCCCATAACCCCCGCGCGCGGCGCTGCGTGATACTCACCGCGTCCATGCTCCTCGCCATCGACGTCGGCAACACCAACACGGTGCTCGGCCTGTACTCGGGCCACGACCTGCTCCACCACTTTCGCATCGAGTCGGGGCGAGGGCGCACCGCCGACGAGTACGCCGCCCTCATGCGCATGATGCTCGACCTGCGCGGCGTCGCTCCCGACGCCGTCACCGAGAGCGCCCTCGCGTGCGTGGTGCCCTCCCTCGGCGAGACCTTCGTCTCCGCCGTGCGCTACGCCTTCGGGCACGAGCCCATGGTGGTCGGGCCCGGCATCAAGACCGCAATGCCCATCCTCATCGAGAACCCGCGCGAGGTGGGCGCCGACCGCATCGTCAACGCCGTGGGCGCCTACGACCGCGAGCGCTGCGGGCTCATCGTCGTCGACCTCGGCACGGCCACCACCTTCGACGTCGTGTCGCCCAAAGGCGAATACCTCGGCGGCGTGATCTGCCCGGGCATCCAGATCTCCGCTGACGCGCTGTTCTCGCGCGCCGCGAGGCTGCCGCGCGTCGAGATCGCGAGGCCCGCGCGCGCCCTCGGACGCAACACCCTCCACGCGATGCAGTCGGGCATCGTGTTCGGCTACGTGGGCCTCGTCGACGGCCTCGTCGACCGACTCCGCGGTGAGATGGGCTTCGCGTGCAAGGTCATCGCGACGGGGGGCCTCGCGCGCCTCATCGCGCCCGAGTCTCGCACCATCGACGTCGTCGACGATTTTCTCACCCTCGACGGCCTGCGCATCCTCTGGGAGCGCAACCGGTGACCGCGTGAGCCGCGCCGCGCGCATGGGTCTGCTCGCGGTCCTCGCGCCGTGCGCGTTGCTCCTCGCGCTGCGCGTCGGCGTGGCGCCCGTGTCGTTCTCGGCCGCGTGGAGAGACCCCCACGGCGTCGACGCGGCCATCGCCGGCGCTCGCCTCGCGCGGGTGTGTCTCGGCGCCCTCGCGGGGGGCGCGCTGGCGCTCGTCGGGGCTTCATTTCAAGCGCTGTTGCGCAATCCGCTCGGTGACCCCTACGCGCTCGGCGTGTCGGGCGGCGCGGCGCTCGGGGCCTCCCTCGCGGTGCTCGTCGGACTGGGGGGCGTGGCGGTTCCCCTCGCGGCCTTCGCGGGCGCGCTCGGAGCCACGGCGGCGGTGCTCGCGGCGGCGCGGGCGTCGGGCAGGGTCGGCGTCGAGTCGCTCCTGCTCGCGGGCCTCGTCTTCAACGCCTGCGCGTCAGCGGCGCTCGCGTTCATCCGCTCCGTGGCCGCGTCAGGGCGCGCGCAGGAGACGCTGTCTCTCCTCCTCGGCGTGGTCACCGAGGAGCCTGCTTCACGCGTGGCGCTCGTGGGTGCGTTCGTGCTCGCGGGCTCCGTCGCGCTCTTCGCGGCGGCCAAGCCCATGAACCTCCTCGCGCTCGGCGACGACACGGCGGCGAGCCTCGGGGTGCGCGTCGGCGCGGCGCGCGTGGTGATCTTTCTCGCGGCGTCGCTCGTGGTGGCCGCGGTGGTGAGCGTGTGCGGGCTCATCCCCTTCGTGGGATTGCTCGTGCCTCACTACGTGCGCTCGGCCCTCGGCGCCGATCACCGATGGGTGCTGCCGGGGTCTTTTCTCGCGGGCGCGGCGCTGCTCGTGCTCGCCGACCTCGCCGCGCGGATGGTCTTTCTCGCGCTCGGCACCGAGCCCCCCGTCGGGGCGCTCACGGCCCTGGTGGGCGGACCGTTCTTTCTCGTGATGCTCCGCTCGCTGCGCGAAGAGAGCGTGTGACTCAGTCGGCGCCCGCGTCGCAGGGGATCACCACGCGCGGCGCGGTCTCGTCGCAGAGGCCCTCGACGCACGACACGAGCGCGCCGCACGTCGCCGTGTTGCAGCTCACCCACGTCACGCACTCGCTCGGCCGCAGCGCGTCGGGGTAGCCCCCGTCGGTGCACGCGCGGAACACCGTGTCGTCGGCGCAGTAGCCCTGCACGCACAGGGCGATCTCGCCGCAGAGGGCGCCGCCGTTGCAGTCCTCGTCGCGCCTGCACGGCGATGCCCCGTCGCGCGTGGCCTCGGGCTTCGCCACGCAGCCCTGCGCCGTCACCAGCGCGAGCGCGAGCGTCCACGGGATCG